>DASSNM010000021.1:0-9238 GCA_035688025.1 Gaiellaceae bacterium
CCCCGGGACCGGCGGCGCGCTGCTCGCGCAGGCCGGCGACGCGCTCGGCGTAGTAGCGGTAGGAGCAGCGCTCGAAGAGCGCGAGCGCCGAATAGGAGAGGCGCCGCACCTTGTGCAGCGGCGGCGCCGGCAGCGGCGCGAGGTCGGGCAGCCGGTAGCCGCGCGGCGCCGGCGAGGTCGGCAGCTCGGCGAAGAGCGCGAGCTGCCCCTCCTCCGGCAGCGCAGCCTCGACGGGTGTCTCCGGCTCGTAGCGGTTGACCCGCAGCGTGAACCGCGCCTCCCCGCGCTCGAGGTCGCCGTCGGCGGGCTCGTCGACGCCGAGCCGCGAGAGCACCCAGCCGATCGGCGTCTCCAGGTCGCGCGCCTTCTCCGGGTCGATCGCCCCGGACACGATCAGGCGGTCGACGGCGCGCGTCATCGCCACGTAGTAGAGCCTCAGACGCTCGGCGCGCTCGTCCGCGGCCTCCGCCTCGCGCACCGCCTGGTAGTCGAAGGCGGGCCGCTTCCGCCCCGACTTCGGGTCGACGACGCGGAACCCGAAGCGGCCGTCGGGCCGCACGAGGATCTCGTCGGCCGACGGCGGACCACCCGTGTCGCGGCCGGCGTCGGCGACGATCACCACCTTGAACTCGAGGCCCTTCGCCGCGTGGATCGTGAGCAGCCGCACCGCGTCGGCGCCTTCCTCCTCCGACACGGCCTCGAGCTGCGAGGCGCCGAGCGCCTCCTGGTCGCGGATGAACCTGACGAAGCCCTCGATGTCCGGGCCGCGCAGCGCCTCGTACGAGCGCGCGAGCCGCATCAGCTTGCGCAGGTTGGCGTAGCGGCGCTTGCCGTCCCACTGCGCGAGCACCGCCAGGTCGTAGTCGTGCGCGGAGACGACCTCCTCGCAGAGGCGCTCGAGCCCGAGCCGCGCCGACGCCGCGACGAGGCGGTCGTAGCGCTGCCTGAACGCGCGCACGAGCCGCTCGTCGACCTCCGAGAGCGCCTCGGGCAGCGAGCGCTCGAGGCCCGAGAAGAGCGGCCGCTTGCCCGCGTGGCGCCGCACGTGGACAAGCGCGTCGTTCGAGAGGCCGACGAAGGGCGAGGCGAGCACCGTGACGAGCGCCTCGTCGTCGTAGCGGTTGTGCAGCAGGCGCAGGTACGCGAGCAGGTCGACGACCTGCTGCTGCCCGAAGTACCCGCGGCCGGTGGCGCGATAGGTGGGCAGCCCCTCCGCACGGAGCGCCGCCTCGTAGCGCTCGGCGTCGGTGCCGGCGGCGAACAGCAGCACGACCTCGCCGGGCGCGGCGACCCCCGCGTCGACGAGCTCGCGCACGCGCCGTGCGATCGCCTTCGCCTCTCCGTCGCGCCACGCGACGGGAGCGTCCCGGAAGCTGCGCTTGTCGGTGACGTAGAGCTCGACCGGGTGCCCGAAGACGGGGTCGGCGAACTCGCCGGACGCGGCGAGCGGCTGGTAGCCGTCGCCGAACTCCTCGTGGAAGAGGTGGTTGACCGCCGCGAGCACCTCGGGCCGCGAGCGGTAGTTGCGCGCCAGCGGCAGTCGCTGCGCCGCCTGCTCGCGGCGCTCGCGGAACACGTCGACGTCGGCATGGCGGAAGCCGTAGATCGACTGGAACTCGTCGCCGACGAAGAACACGTCGCGCTCCAGGGGGCCCCCGCGCAGCAGGTCGACGAGCTCGCACTGGAGCCGGTTCGTGTCCTGGAACTCGTCGACCATGATCGCGCGGAAGCGCAGCTGCTCCTGCTCCCGGATCTCGGCGTGGTCGCGCAGCAGGTCGCGCGTCAGGAGCTGCAGGTCCTCGAAGTCGAGCGCCGACTCCCGCTGCTTCGCCGCCGCGTACTCGGCCGCGAACAGGTCGAGCAGCTCCTGCAGCAGGCCCTTGTCGCGCAGCGCGAGCTCGTCGAAGGCCGCCTGCTCGAGCCGCTTGCGCGCCGCCTCGAACGCCGCCGCCCGCTCGCCCGACGCACGCAGCGTGCTCAGGTCCTGCAGCCGCTCCGGGTTCGTCGAAGAGAGGGCGAGCGCGCTGTGCGCCGCAGCGAGCTGCTTGTCGGTGCAGCCGGCGTCGGCGGCGAGCGCGCGTGCCTCGTCGTGCAGCTCCGCGAGGCGCTCCGCGAGGTCGGCCCGCTCGGAGAGCTCGAGCGTCAGGTCGCGGCCCGCGGAGCGGAGCGTCTCGTAGACGGCCGTCAGCTTCCGCCGCAGGCCCTGCGCGCCGTAGGTCGCGAGGAGGCGCAGCCGCTCCGAGTCGCGCGTCGAGCAGAACGACGCGAGTGCGCGCTCGAATGCCTCGCCGCGGATGACCGCGCCGTGCTCGTCGTCGAGCTCGCGGTAGCGCGGGTCGATCCCGACCGCGAACGGATGCGCGCGCAAAAGGCGCGAGCAGAAGCCGTGGATCGTCGAGATCCAGGCGCCGTCGAGCCGCCGTGCGAGGTCGTGCCGCCCGCGCGCGCGCAGCGCGGCGCGGATGCGCGCACGGAGCTCGCCCGCCGCCTTGCGCGTATACGTGATCACGAGCACCGACTCGACGTCGAGGCCCTCCTCGCACACCGCGCGGACGAAGCGCTCGACGAGCACCGTCGTCTTGCCCGTGCCGGCGCCCGCCGAGACGAAGACCTCGCCCTTCGCGTCGACCGCGGCGCGCTGCTCTGCATTCATGACCGGGGCACCCGGCACATCGACCAGAGGTCGCACCATGACGGGCACGAGCCGCCCTTCGGGTCGTGGTGCACGTCGCCCGCGCGGATGCGCTGCGCGTAGTCGAGGGCGCGCTCGCGGGCCGTGTCGACGAGCGACCAGAACGCCTCCTCGTCGAGGTAGTCGTTGCGCTGGAAGCCGGGCAGGTCCTCGGCCGCGTCCTCGGCCAGCAGGCCGCGCGTGACGCGCGCGCCGGCGAGAGCGCGGTAGACGCCGCCGAGCGGCTCGATGCCGACGAGGTCGCGCAGGACGAGCATGTAGAGCGGGATCTGGAGCTTCAGCTCCTCGTCGATCTGCTTCGCCGAGTGCGCGGTGCGGCCCGACTTGTAGTCCTGCACGATCCCGCGCGCCGAGAACGGGTCGACGTCGATGCGGTCGATCTTCCCGCTCAGGTGGATGCCCTCGCCGAGCGGCAGCCCGCGCTGCAGCTGCGGCGCCGAGCGGTCGGAGCCGAAGCCGACCTCGAACTGCCGCGGCACGAGCCGGAGCGGCGACTCCGCCTCGTCGCGGACGAAGCCCTCGAGGTCGCGCCAGAGGCTCTCCTCGAGCTCGGCCGCCTGCAGGTCGGTCAGCTCGAGCCGGACGCCGCCGCGCAGCGCGTCGTCGAGGCAGCGGCGAAGGAACCCGACGGCTCGCTCGACGTTCTCGGGCGTGACGCGGTCGTGGCCGAGCTCCTTCGGTAGGCCTGCGTAGAACTTGTGCAGGGCGCTGTGCGCGACGGAGCCGCGCAGCATCGGGTCGACCTCGGCGTCGATCGTCCTCGGCGAGATGATCCGCTCGAAGAGCCAGGCGGACGAGCAGTCGGCGAAGCGCTCGAGCTCGGTGACGCCGAACGTCGTGCGCGCGCCGAAGAAGGAGAGGAGCGGCGCGCTGCGGAGCCGCGTCTCGCGCCGCAGCGCCGAGCGGGCGCGCGCGAGCCTGCGTTCCCAGCCGTTCGCGTCGGCGAGCGCGCGCGCGGCGTCGTCGTCACTCGCCGCCAGGAGGACGAGCGCGCGCAGCCGCTCGCGCTCCGAGGGCGCCGCGTCGAGCGGCCACGTGAGCGCGGAGAGCGGCCGCCGATACGTCGCGTGCGCGACGTCCTCGGGGTCGAAGACCGATGCCGTCTCCTCCCAGAACGGGCTCGGCTCGCGCGGCGTGCCCTCGTCGCTCGCCGCCTCCCGGACGAGGTACAGCCGGCGGGTCGCGCGCGTGCAGGCGGTGTAGAAGAGGTAGCGGTCGCGCGCGACCTGGTCGGGGCGCTCGAGCCGCGCACCGAGCTCGCGGCGGCGGTCGTCGTCGAGGAACGGCGAGGTGCGCGAGCGGCGCGGCAGCGAGCCCTCCTCGAGCCCGAGCAGGAACACGACGTCGAAGCGCCGGGTGCGGGCGCGCATCAGGTCGAGCACGGCGACGCGCCCGGCCTCGCCGGCGGCCGAGAGCCGCACGTCGCACCGCTCGAGCGCGGCCACGACCTCCTCGCGTGTCGGCTCGAAGCGCTCGAGCTCGCCGAGCAGCTGGACGGCGTGGCCGTAGGCGCGCAGGTCGAGCCGGGACGTCTCGCCGGCGGGCGGCGCCTCGGTGCCGTACGCGGCGCGCAGCATCTGCCGCAGCAGCGTGCGGACCGCCTCAGCCGGCTCCTCCGCCGCGCGCAGCTCGGCGAGCCCCGGCACGGGCGCCTCGCGCAGCTTCTCGGCCTCTTCCTCCACGCGCGCAGGCGTATGGATCGCGCGGCCGCGCAGCCGCCCCTCGACGTAGTCGACGGACGAGCGCGCGAGCCCCGAGTAGGGGCTGCGCAGGTACGCGAAGAGCTCGCGCCGGCCGGCGTCGGCCCATGCGTAGCGCAGGAACTGCAGCAACGCGTGCCCGATCGGCGTCGCGCCGAGGCGCACGCGCGACTCGACCGCGTACGGCACGTCGAGCGCGCCGAGCACCGTCTCGAGCGGGCCGCGCCACGCGTCGAGCGACGGCGCCACGAGCGCGATCCGCTCCGGTGGGACACCGTCGCGCAGGAGCGCGACGAGCTCGTCGCCGACGAGCTCGAGGGTGCCGCGCGTGCCGGCACCCTCGAAGAAGCGGACTGCCGCCTCGAGCGGCGGCGGGGGCGGCGGCGACTCCTCGAAGAGCGTGCGCTCGAGGTGCGCGAGCGACGGGTGCTGGTACTCCGACGAGCGCGGCGGCAGCTCGCGCACGTCGCCGCCCGCGAGCGACGCGAGGTCGTCGGCCGTGCGGGAGAGCGACGCGAACGCGACGCGCCCCGGCTCGTACGGCAGCGACACCTCGACCTCGGCGCGGCCCGCGAGCGCGTTCAGGAGCGACCACTCGGCGCCGGTCAGGTCCTCGAAGCCGTAGGCGAAGACGGGCGCGCCGTCCCACGCGCCGAGCTCGCCCTCGAGGCGCTCGGCGGCGCGCCTCCGCAGCAGATCTCGGTCGAGGAGGCCCAGCCGGTCGAGCTCGGCCCGGTAGCGCGCGTAGAGCTCGCCGAGGTCGCCGTCGACGTCCTCCGGGTCGACGAGCCCCTGCTCGAGCTCGCCGATGGTCACGAGCAGCGTGTCGGCGAAGCCTCCGGTCCGCGCCGAGCGGGCGAGGCCGTCGAGGGAGGCGTCGTGCAGCAGCCGACGCACGATCAAGGCGCGCTGCGCGTCGCTCGCGACGCGGCGCTGCGCTTCCTCCCCGCCGGCCAGGCGCCGGAAGAGGTCGTCGAACGTGCCGATCGTGCCGCTGAAGAGACACCCGCAGCGGGCGAGCAGGTCGCGCTCGACGCGGTCGACATCCGACGCGTTCGGCACGATCAGGAACGGGTCGTCGTCCACGCGCGCGAGGAAGCGCTCGAGGAGGTGCGCGACCTTGCCGGCATTGGCAGGCCCTGCGAGAAGGGACAGCCCCACCTTCCCATCGTAGGCCCGCCTCCGGACGGTTCCGGCACGAAAACGCCGCAAACAGGGAGAAAGCTTCCGCGCGCGGCGGGTACTACGATCCCGGTCGTGACGGGCTTCACGTAGGCGTAGAACCGAGGAGCCGCCCGCCCCGGCGAGCGTGCTCGTCCGCCTCCTGCCGTCGCTTGGCCCCAGCCCAGGCGACGAAAGGAGGCCCAAGGTGGCCCGGAAGGGTCGTGTGCGCCTGCTCAGGCTCCGCGAGGAGCTCCTGCGTGCGCACCCGTCGATCACGGATCCCGACGCGGCGATCGCGCGCGGCGCGGTCGTCGTCAACGGGCGCGCCGTCTCGAACCCCAGTTCGCTCGTGCGAGAGGGAGCGGCGATCGCTCTGAGGATGAACACGCCGCTGCGAGGCGAGGCGAAGCTGAGAGCCGGCCTCGCGGCGTTCGCCGTCGAGGTGCACGGGCGCGCCGCGCTGGACGTGGGCGCGGCGGCCGGCGGCTTCACGCGCGTCCTGCTCGACGCGGGAGCGAGACGCGTCTACGCGGTTGACGCGGGGCACGGGCAGTTGCTCGGGTCGCTGCGGCAGGACATGCGCGTCGTCGTCCTGGAGCGCGTCAACCTGGGCGAGCTGAACGCCGAGCTCGTGCCCGAGCCGGTCGACGTGGTGACGCTCGACCTGTCGTACCTCGCGCTCACCCACGCCGTCCCGCAGCTCGAGGCGGTCCGGCTGGCGCCCGACGCGGACGCGATCGCGCTCGTGAAGCCCCAGTTCGAGCTCGGCCTGGCGGCTCCACCCGTCGACGAGGCGCGGCTCCTGCTCTCGGCGAGCCGGGCGGCCGACGCGTTCGCCCGCTGCGGCTGGACCGTCGAGGGCACGATCGAGTCGCCGGTGCGCGGCCGCGGCGGTGCGCGCGAGCTCCTCGTGCACGCGAGACGCGTACGCTCTGGGCGATGCAGCGGGCCTTCCTGATCCTGCACGGGCTGGAGGGATCGGGCCCGGGGCACTGGCAGACGTGGCTCTCGGAGCGCCTGCGGGGGCGGGGGCTCCAGGTCGCCTACCCCGACCTGCCGGATGCGGCCGCGCCGCGGCTCGACCGGTGGCTCGAGGCGCTCGCGACCGAGCTGGAGACGCTGCCGCGGGCCGAGACGACGGTGCTCTGCCACTCGCTCGGCTCGCTCCTCTGGCTCCACCACGAGGGCGAGCCGGCCGGCCAGGCCGGCGGTCGGCTTCCGGCCGATCCCGGAGCCGCGCTCGGCGGCCAGGGAAACGCGTTTCGTCTGCTCGACCGACGACCCGTGGTGCCCGCCCGAGCGGTCGCAGGCGCTCGCAGACTCCGTCGGCGCGCCGGTGGACTGGCTCGTGCGCGCCGGGCACGTCAACGCCGACGCGGGATTCGGTCCATGGCCGGCGCTCGAGGCGTGGTGCCTCGGCGCGCGGCCGTCCCCGGTCTCGGGGGCGTAGCTACTCGGCGGTCGCGGCGGCCTTCGGGCGGCGGCCCCGGCGGGCGGCGGCGCGGCCGGGCATCTGGCCCGCGCAGTCGTCGCAGAGGTCGGCGACCTTGGAGCCGCGGCGGGCGTCGACGTAGGTGACGCGGAGCGAGGCGCCGCGCGACTCGTCGACTTCCTTGCCGCAGTTGTCGCAAACGAGAATCGTTTTCCGTGCCATATCCGCGCAGTTTACGCGGCGGCACGAGATTCGCGAATTCTCCAGGAACGGAGCAGGCTGAGTGTCGCCTGCTCTTCCCGGTCGAGTGAGACGTCGCGCGCGCCGACGACGCGCAAATGTCGCGGCCGGAAATCGGCGATGGTTCTCCCGTCGAGATACTGCTCGACGACCGCAGGGCTGACGTACGAGGAACGCGCCACGGCGGGCGTGTTCCCGAGCTTCTCGGCCACGTTCCTCATCACCGCGGCAATCCGTCTCTTCGCCTGCGTCGGATTTTCCGGCGGATCCTGCTCGGCGAGGCCGATCGCGGCGAGCAACGTCCCGCCCCAGGTGCGGAAGTCCTTCGCGCTGAATTCCTCGCCGAGATGCTCCTTGACGTAGTCGTTCAGGCGCCGCTGGTCGAGGTTGCAGCGCGTCCCGTCCGGCTGCACGTACTGGAAGAGCCGCTGCCCCGGAAGCGCGAGCAGCTCCTTCACCGCCGCCGCGAGCTCCGCGTCGACCACGGCGCTCCGCAGCATGATCGAGTGCTTCCCGCGGTAGCGAAAGGAGACGCGGGAGCCGCGGACGGACACGTGGCTCTTGCGGAGCGTCGTGATCCCGAACGTCCGCGACCTCTTCGCATAGCGGTCACCGCCGACGCGGAACCAGCCCAGGTTGATGAGCCGCGTCGCGATCGCCGCCACCTTCTCCGGCGGCAGGCCCTCGAGCTCCATGTGCCTCGCCATCGCCTCGCGCAGCTGCGGCAGCCGCTCGGCGAAGCGGATCAGCTTGTCGTACTTCGCCTGCTCCTGCTTCGCGCGATACGCCGGGTGATACAGGTACTGCTTCCTGCCGGCGGCGTCGACACCCGTCGCCTGCAGCTTCCCGCGGGCGGACGGCGAGATCCAGACGTCCTTCCAGGCGGGAGGGATCGCGAGCGAGCGGATCCGCTCGAGCTTCTGCTCGTCCGTGATCTCGCGCCCCGCGGCGTCCAGGTACCGGAAGCTCCTCTTCGACCGATGCCTTGACCCCACGCGCGTCCAGCCCACTCTGGCCGCCATTGCCTGCGCAGGTTCCCACACGGACGCCGGCGCTAATCTTCGCCGCCGATGCTGGAGCTGAAGGCAATCGCGGTTCTCGAGGGCGACCAGACGGGCCAGGAGCTGCTCGAGGAGGCGCTCCGCGTGCTCGCGCCCGACGTGATCGGGCGTGAGCTCGACCTCCCCCGCTTCGACCTGTCGCTCGAGTCTCGGCGCTCGACGCGTAACGGGGTCGTGCACGAGGCGGCCGGGGCGATTCGCGAGCACGGCCTCGGCCTCAAGGCGGCGACCGTCACCCCGGAGACGCGCGGCGACGTCGGCTCGCCGAACCGGATCCTGCGCGAGGAGATCGGCGGCAAGGTGATCGTGCGCACGGGGCGCCGGCTCCCGGGCGTGGTGCCGTTCGGGGGCGTGCACGCGCCGATCTCCGTGGTGCGGATGGCGGTGGGAGACGCGTACGGGGCGCAGGAGTGGCGCGAGGGCTCTGACGGCGACGAGGTCGCGTTCCGCACCGAGCGGATCGAGCGGAGCGTCTGCCGTGCGGTGGCCGAGTTCTCGTTCCGGGAGGCCGAGCGGACGGGGGCGAAGGTCTTCGGCGGCCCGAAGTACACGGTCTCCCCCACCTACGAGGGGATGCTGAAGGAGGAGATGGACGCGGCCGCCGCGCGCCATCCCGCGGTCGAGTACGAGCCGCAGCTGATCGACGCGACGTTCGCGCTCCTCGTCGCGTCGACCGGCGACCCGATGGTGATCCCGGCGCTGAACCGCGACGGCGACATCCTCTCCGACCTCGTGCTGCCGCTCTTCGGCTCGATCGCCGGGTCCGAGTCGATGCTCGTCGCCTTCGAGGGCGCGGAGCTCGAGCCGACCGCGCTGATGGCGGAGGCGGCGCACGGCACCGCGCCGTCGCTCGAGGGAAAGAACGTCGCGAACCCGCTGGCGATGATCCTGGCGGCGGCGGCGCTCCTCGCGCAGACGGAGTCGGGCGCCTCGGCGGGGCGCGCGATCC
>DASSNM010000027.1:0-52657 GCA_035688025.1 Gaiellaceae bacterium
CTCTTCTACGTCACCAACGTCAAGCGCTCCGTGCAGAAGGACGCGTCGGCGGTGGGCGTGTACGTCGCCGCGCACGACCTCCAGCCGGGAACGGCCGGCGCGGAGATCGTCAAGGCGCACGACCTGAAGCTCGTGCAGGTCCCCCGCAAGGACGTCGTCCCGGGCGCGATCTCGAGCCCGTCCCAGGTCGACGGCCAGGTGCTCGCGGCGCCCGTCTACCAGGGCGAGCAGGTGACGCTGCGGCGCTTCAGCGACGTCGCCGCCCAGGGGATCCGGGCGCAGCTGAAGGCGAACATGCGAGCCGTCGAGGTCGCCGGCAGCCCGACCCAGCTCCTCGCCGGGACGCTCCAGGCGGGCGACCACGTCGACCTCGTCGCCAACCTGCGCGTGCGCTCGAACACGACCGACACCGCGACGCGGATCGTCCTCCGCGACCTGACCGTTCTGACCGGGCCGAGCGACGGCACGCTGGGCAAGGTCTCCTCGCCGGGCAGCACCGCCTCGGTGACCGTGGAGGTCAGCGACACGCAGGTGCAGCGGCTCTTCTTCGTCATCGAGAACGCGGACTGGACGTTCGAGCTGCGCCCGGTCGTGAACGCGACCGACAGCGCCGAGCGCGTCGAGACCGTCGACTCCGTGCTCAACCAGGGGGTCAAGTGAGCGACATGGTCCGCATCTACGTCACCGGCGACTGCGACGGGCTCGACGCCCTCTGCCACGCCCTCGCGGAGAGCGGCGAGGTGGACGTCGTCGGCACCTCGGTCGACGTCGAGGCGGCCGCGTCGCCGCTCCAGGGCGGGCACCTCGACTGCGTCGTCCACGCGACCCGCGCGTCCGTCTTCCCGGGCGACGAGATCGCGACGATCCGCGAGCACACGCGCGCCCCGATCGTCCTCGTCGCCTCCGGAGGCGAGGCGGCTGCGATGCTGGAGCACGCGCTCGAGATGGACGTCGCCGACGTGCTGCTCCTGCCGCAGCTGACCCACAACGTCCTCTTCGCGATCCGCAAGGCCGCCCACGTCCGCCGGCAGCTGCAGACGCCGGTCCACCACGGACGGGTCGTGACCGTCTTCTCGCCCAAGGGCGGCACCGGCAAGACCGTGATCTCGACGAACCTCGCCGTCGCGCTCGCGAAGAACGAGGGCAAGAAGACGCTGCTCCTCGACCTCGACCTCCAGTTCGGGGACGCCGCGATCGTGCTCGGGCTCGAGCCGACGAAGACGATCTTCGACCTCGTCGTCGCGCCGGGGGAGCTCGACTCGGAGAAGCTCGCCGGCTACGTCACGCGGCACCAGTCCGGGGTCGACGTCCTCGCCGCGCCGCTGCGGCCCGAGGACGCGGAGCTCGTGACCGAGAGCAAGGTGACGGCGCTGCTCGAGATCGCCCGCAGCTCGTACGAGGCGATCGTCGTCGACACCTCGCCGTTCTTCCACGGGCCGATGCTGGCGACGCTCGACCGCACCGACGAGCTGGTCGTCCTCTGCGGGCTCGACGTGCCGACGCTGAAGAACGTGCGGCTCGCGCTGGAGACGCTCGAGCAGCTCTCGTTCCCGGCCAGCCGCATCCGCTACGTCATGAACCGGGCGAGCGCGAACGTCGGCCTGAAGACGCGCGAGGTCGAGGAGGGGCTCAAGGTCAAGGTCGCGCACGAGCTCCCGACCGACCGCACCGTCCAGCTCTGCGTCAACCGCGGCGAGCCGGCCGTCCTCGCCGAGCCGCGCTGCGACTTCGCCCGGGCGCTCCGCGAGGTCGTCAAGCAGGTCGCGCCGAAGACGCCCGCGTCGTCCAGGCCGGCCCACCGCCGTCGCCGTCTCTCCTTCGCGAGGGCCTAGTGGGCCTGCACGACCGTCTCGCGCGCACGGGCGACTCCCGGCCGGGAGCGGGCGACGCGTCCCCCGAGCTCGTCCTCGACCCGTACGCCGAGCTGAAGGCGGCGGTGCACCACGCGTGCATCGCGAAGCTCGGCCCGGAGCTGTTCAAGGAGGACCCGGACGACCTCGCCGACCGCGTCCAGCGGGCCGTCGCCGAGGAGCTGACGCTGGCCGGGACGCCGCTCACCCGCGAGGAGCGACGGGAGCTCGTGCGGCAGCTCTCGGACGACATCCTCGGCTACGGGCCGCTCGAGCGCTTCCTCGCCGACGACACCGTCACCGAGGTGATGGTCAACGGCGCCGAGCACGTCTACGTCGAGCGCGGGGGCAAGATCGAGCGGACGAACGCGCGCTTCGTCGACGACGCGCACCTGATGCGCATCATCGACAAGATCGTCTCCCAGATCGGGCGCCGCGTGGACGAGTCGTCGCCGATGGTCGACGCCCGCCTCGCGGACGGCAGCCGCGTCAACGCGATCGTTCCGCCGCTCGCGCTCACCGGGCCGACGCTGACGATCCGGAAGTTCTCCCGCGACCCGTACACGATCAACGACCTGATCTCGTTCGGGACGCTCTCCGCCCGGGCGGCGCAGTTCCTCGGCGCCTGCGTCAAGGGGAAGCTCAACGTCCTCATCTCCGGCGGCACCGGCACCGGCAAGACGACGACCCTGAACGCGATCTCGGCGTTCATCCCGGGCGACGAGCGGATCGTGACGATCGAGGACGCGGCCGAGCTGCAGCTGCAGCAGGACCACGTGATCACGCTCGAGGCGCGGCCGCCGAACATCGAGGGGATGGGGGAGGTGCGGATCCGCGAGCTCGTGCGGAACGCGCTCCGCATGCGTCCCGACCGGATCATCGTCGGCGAGGTCCGCGGCCCGGAGACGCTCGACATGCTCCAGGCGATGAACACGGGCCACGAGGGCTCGCTGACCACGATCCACGCGAACTCGCCCCGTGACGCCCTCGCCCGGCTCGAGACGCTCGTCCTCACCGCGGGCGTCGAGCTCCCGCACCGGGCGATCCGCGAGCAGATCGCGAGCGCGTTCGACGTGCTCGTCCAGATCCAGCGGCTCGTCGACGGCACGCGGCGGATCAGCCACATCAGCGAGGTCGTCGGCATGGAGTCCGACGTCGTCACGCTCCAGGACATCTTCGTCGCCTCGTCGCCGACGGAGGAGGAGGCCGCGCGGGCGAAGCGTCTGCTGACCCCGCTGCGCGCGACCGGGCTGAAGCCGCACTTCCTCGAGAAGCTCGCCGCGAACAACGTCGTCCTGCCGCCCGGCTTCTTCGTCGGCGACGAGGGGGACGTGCGGGCGGCGTTCGCCGTCACCGGCTACGGGGCGGCGAATTGATCCGGGGGTGGCTGCGGGCGGGGACGCTCGCCGTCGTCGTGCCGGCGATCGCGCTCGCGGCGGCAGGGGCCGCCTCGGCGGGGGTCCGGATCGCCGGCGTCGACACGAGCGGGTATCCCGACGTGCGCGTGACCGTCGTCGCGCCGCTCGGGAGCGGGCAGCCGCTGCTGCGCGAGAACGGCGTCCCCGTCGCGGGGCTGCGCGGGACGAACCTCGGCCGGGACAAGAGCGTCGTCCTGGCCGTGGACCGCTCCGAGTCCATGCGCGGGGCGCCGCTCGCCGCGGCGGCCGCGGCGGCGCAGGCGTTCGTCGCGGCCGCGGGGCCGGGCGACCGCTTCGAGGTCGTCGCCTTCGGCAAGGACGCGGTGCCGCTGACGCGCTTCTCCGGGGTCGGAGCGGACGCGGACGCCGCGCTCGGCGGGCTCGTCGCGGACACGCGCAGCGGCACCGCGCTGTGGGACGCGGTCGTCCGCGCCGCGACCGCGCTCCGCCGAACCCCGGCCTCGGGGCGCGTGATCGTCGTCGCCACCGACGGCAAGGACGTCTCGAGCTCGGCGACGTTCGCGGCGGCGGTCGCGGCGGCGCATCGCGCGCACGCCGCCGTCTACCCGATCGGGATCGGCGGCGCCGACTTCGATCCGGCGCCGCTCCGCGAGCTCGCCGCCGCGACCGGCGGCACGTACGTCCAGGCGGCGTCGAGCGCCGAGCTGGCTCTGCTCTTCGACCGGATCGGCCGGACGCTCGCCCACACCTGGGAGCTCGACTACCAGACCGCGGCGCGGCCGGGAGACCGGATCCGGCTCCGGGTCGCCGCCGACGGCGCGACGGGCGGCCGGACGCTGACGCTCGCCTCCGGCGGCGCGCCCGCGCGCAGCGCCGCCCGGCCGGCGCTCCTGCCGGCCTCGGCCTGGAACTCCCACCTGGGGCCGTTCCTGCTCGCGGGCGCGGTCGGGCTCCTCGTCCTCCTCGCCTGCGGCTTCGTCCTCGTCGCCCGCAGCGGGAGCTGGCTGCAGGCGCGGATCTCGCCGCATCTCGGCCCGGCCCGGGTCGTCCCGAAGCGGCGCCGCTCGCGCGACGGCCGGCCGTTCCTGCGCGGGCTCTTCTCGGTGACCGAGCACGCCCTGTCGGGATCGCGGCCGTTCGACGCGCTCCAGCGGCTGATCACGCGCGCCGACCTGCCGCTGCTCGCGGCGGAGCTCCTCTACCTCTGCCTCGGCGCCGGCTTCGTCGTCGCCGTGCTCACGTCGGTGGCCGGCGTGCCCACGCTGTTCGTGCTGCTCGCGACCGTCGCGGGCGCCGCGCTGCCCGTCCTCTGGGTGCGGCGGAAGGCGGCGCAGCGGATCAAGGCGTTCGACAACCAGCTGCCCGACCTGCTGATCACGATCGCCGCCTCGCTGAAGGCGGGGCACTCGTTCCGGCACGCGATCGAGTCGGTCGTCGAGGAGGGCGCGGAGCCGGCGGCGCGCGAGTTCCGGCGCGTCCTCACCGACACGCGGCTCGGCCGGCCGATGGACGACGCGCTCGCCGAGATGGGGGAGCGGATCGGCTCGAAGAACCTCTCGTTCGTGCTCACCTCGGTGTCGATCCAGCGCCAGATCGGAGGCTCGCTCGCCGGCCTCTTCGACATGGTCGCGGAGACCGTCCGCCAGCGGCAGCAGTTCGCTCGCAAGATCCGCGGCCTGACCGCGATGGGGCGGATGTCCGCGTACGTGCTCGGCGCGCTGCCGTTCGGCATGACCGCGATCATCAGCCTCGTCAGCCCGTCGTACATGCAGCCGCTGTGGCACACGGGCACCGGGCACGCGCTCGTCGGGGTGGCGCTCGCGATGCTCGCGACCGGCGCCGTCGTCCTCAAGAAGATCGTCTCGTTCAAGGGGTAGCCGATGTTCCTGCTCGCAGTTCTCGCCTTCGGACTCGCCGTCTTCGTCGCCGGGGAGGCCGTCACGGAGCCGCAGCGCCGCCGCGCCGCCTCGCTGCGGCGGGCGGCCGTGTACGGCGCGCCGAAGCGGCGCGACGACTCCGAGCTGCCGCGCTTCCGGGAGCGCGTCGTCGAGCCGGCGGTGGCCCGGCTCGCCTCGCTCGCGCTCCGTCTCAACCCCAAGGTCTCGGCCGACGCGATCGGCGGCCGCCTGCTCGCCGCCGGGCTCGCGGGCCGGTTCAGCAGCTCGTCGTTCCTCGCGGCGAAGGCCGGGCTCGCGCTCTCCGGCGCCCTCGTCGCGCTCGCGTCCTCGGTCGCGGTCGGCCCGCTCGCCGGCGTGCTGCTCGCGATCGCGTTCGGCGTCGGCGGGTTCGCCGCGCCCGACGTCGTGCTCAACCACCGCATCCGCGGCCGCAGGGAGCGCATCCGCTCGGAGCTCCCGGACGCGCTCGACCTGCTCGCGGTCTCCGTCGAGGCGGGCCTCGGCCTCGACGGCGCGATCGCGAAGCTGACCGAGCAGATGGACGGCGCGCTCGTCGACGAGTTCGCGCTGACCCTCGGCGAGATCCGGATCGGCGAGGCGCGCCACGACGCGCTTCGCAAGCTCGCGGAGCGCGTTCCGGCGCCCGAGGTCGCCGCCTTCGTGCGCTCCGTCATCCAGGCCGACCAGCTCGGCATCTCGCTCGGCCGGATCCTCCGCGTGCAGGCGGCGGACTCGCGGCTGCGCCGCCAGGCGGCGGCCGAGGAGAAGGCGATGAAGGCGCCGATCAAGATGCTCTTCCCGACGGCGTTCTTCATCTTCCCGGCGATGTTCGTGGTCGTGCTCGGCCCCGCCCTGCTCAGCCTCACCCAGCTGTTCGGATCGTGATGGAAGGGCCCGAGACCGAGAGCGGCTTCGGCAGCGGCCTCCGCGCCCAGCTCGCGCGCAAGCACGGGGAGGAGGGCGAGCCGACGGAGGTCGAGGTCGCGGCGGCGCCCGACCTGCTCGAGGAGCTGAGCGCGGTCACGACGCTGCACGACCCCCAGCCGGCTGCCGCCGAGCCCGCGCTCGACGCCGAGGCGCTGCGGGCCGAGCTGGAGGCGGCGCTCGCACGGGAGCGCGAGCTCCGCGACGCGCTCCAGCACCAGGTCGAGGCGTACGAGCGCGAGCTCGCGGCGGGACGCGAGGCGGCCGTGCGGGAGGCGGAGCTCGCGCAGCAGGCGGCGCGGCTCGAGGCGCTTCGCGGCGAGCTCGAGGAGCAGCAGCTGCTCGCGCGGATCCAGCTCGACCAGGTCGAGACGGAGCGGTCGGCGCTCGCGTCCGCCCGCTCGGAGCTCGTGGCCGAGGAGGCGCGGGTCACCGAGCTCGCGAGCCACGTCGACGCGCGCGCGGCCGAGCTCGCGTCGGCGCACTCGGAGCGGGCCCAGGCGTCCGCGCACCTGGCGCAGCAGCTGGCCGGGATCGCGGAGCGCGAGCGCGCGCTGAAGCAGGAGCGGGCGAACGTCGACGCGCAGCGGGCCGAGCTCGAGCGGCGGCTCGAGCAGCGCGAGCGCTCGCAGCGCGAGCACGACCACGCGGCCGCCGAGCGCGAGCGCCTGGTCGCGGCCCGCGAGGCCGCCCTGCATCGGCAGGCGGCTGAGATGGAGCGCGAGCGGCGGCGGCTCGCCGAGCAGGAGGAGACGCTCGCCGCGCGCGAGGCCTCGCTCCAGCGCAAGCTCGACGCGCGCGAGCGGATGCTCGAGAACGGCGAGACGGCGATCGCGGCGCGCGAGAAGAGCCTGCGCGAGCACGCGGAGCGGCTCGAGCGCGAGCGCGCCGGCCACGGCCAGGCCTCGCAGGAGGCGTTCGCGCTGCTCGCCGAGCTCGAGCAGCGCGAGGCGCGCGTCCGCGAGCGCGAGGCGGCGACGCTGCAGCGCGAGACGCAGCTCACCGAGATGAGCCGCGACGTCGCCGGGCGCGAGGAGGAGCTCCGGATCCGGGAGGCGCGGCTCGGCGCCGACCTCGAGCTGCGCGAGGATCGGCTCGAGGAGCGGGAGCGGACGATCGCCGAGCGCGAGGAGATGATCGCGCGGCGCGAGCACGACCTCGCCGCCTACGTGCGCGACCTGCAGGGCCGGTTCTCCGGCCGGAGCGTGGCGTGAGGGAGGTTCCGGCAGGTTGACGTAGATCTCGCGCGTAAATCGCATAGATAACTCTTGCGAGTCATTGCGATATGGCGCACAATCCGTGTCCCGCAGTCCCCGCGGAGGGAGAGGATGGCCGTAGCGCCGGGCGCCGGGCGAGCAGATCGCACCGGCGCCGCCGAGCTCACGCACGACCTGTACCGGCGATTCGGTTCGCAGGTCCACGCGTACTGCCTCGCCCGCCTGCGCAGCCGGGAAGAGGCGGAGGACGCGGTCCAGACGACGTTCATGAACGCGCTGCGGGCGCTCCAGGGCGGGACCGCGCCGCAGATCGAGCAGGCGTGGCTGTTCAAGATCGCGCAGAACGTCTGCTTCGCGCGCGCCTCGTCCTCGGGGAAGCGGCTGCGGCTCGAGGCGCCGAACGACCTCGAGGTGCTGCAGGAGATCGTGCCGGCGCCGGCGGGCGAGGGGACGGACGAGCTGTTCGGGCTCGAGGGCGCGCTCGCGGCGATGCCCGAGAACCAGCGGCGCGCCATCCTCCTGCGCGAGTGGCAGGGCCTCTCGTACCGCGAGATCGCCGAGGAGCTGGGCGTCACGCAGACGGCCGTCGAGATGCTGATCTTCCGCGCGCGGCGGGCGCTCGCGAAGGGGCTCGAGGAGCCGGCCGCGGAGCAGCCGAAGCGGCGCGCCCGTCGGCTCATGCAGGGGCTCGACCTCGGCGCGATCGGCGCGGCGATCAAGTCGTTCCTCACGGGCGGCGCGGCCGTGAAGGCGGTCGTCGTCGCGGTCGCGGCGGGCACGGCGACCGGGGCGCTCAGCGAGGCGGCGCAGAAGACGATCGTCCGCCGTGCTCCGGCGGCGCGCGCCCGGACGGTCGCGGCTGCCGCGCCGACGCCGGCCGCGAGCAGGGCCTCGGCGAGCTTCGTCGTGCGCTCGGAGACAGCCGGGTCCACGCCGTCGAGCGTCGCGGGTGCGGCCCGCCCGGCCGCGAGCGAGCGCGGCGGCCGGACGCGCACGGTCGCGCCGGTCCTGCCGGCGCTCGCGAACGCCGCGACGCCGCAACCGGCCCCGACGTCGGCTTCCACGCCCGCGGCCGCGTCGCCGCAGCAGCCCGCGACTCCCGCCACTCCCTCGGCGCCCGCGCAGCATCCGGCGTCGCCGCAGCAGACGGCGACGACCGCTGCGACGACGGCCGCCCCGACGCAGGCCGCGTCGTCCCCCGCGGCGCCGCCGGCCCAGGCCGCGCCGCCGCAGCCCGCCCCGGCGCAGCCGACCTCGACCCCCGCGGCCCAGCCCGCGGCGCCCGCTCCTGCGGGCGACTCCGGCTTCTCCGCGGACTCGACCGCGCAGCACGACCGCGGCCGGCACAGGGGCCGCGACCGCCGCGACGGCACGCCGGCGCCCGCACCGGTGCCGCCGAGCCCGGATCCGGGCCCCGGGCCCGTGACCGTCGCGTCGCCGACCTCGACGACGCCCGCCGCCTCCGATCCCGCGCCCGGCGGCCTCGCGGCCGCGGGCCCCGGCACCGGCCAAGGCAAGGCGGGCGGCCGCGACCGCGGCGACAGGGACCCCGGCCCGCCCGCCTGGGTGCAGCCGCAGCCGGCTCCGGCGCCGCAGCAGCCCGTCCAGCCCGCACCGGCGCCCGCGGGCCAGGACGGCGACCACGGCCGCGGCCACGGGCGCGACCGCGACCCCGGCCCCGCGCCCGTCACGCCGGCGCCGACGGTCGTCGCCGCGCCCGTCGCCCCCGCACAGCCGTCCGCGCCGCCCGCTCCGGCCGTCGACCCGGCGAGCCAGGACGGGAACGGCCAGGCGCAGAACGACGGCCAGGGGCAGGACCACGGGCAGGACCGGGGACACCGCCGCGGCCGCCACGGCGACGGCGGCTGAGCCCTCATCCCGGACGCAACGGCTGCCGATACACCGGCAATGGCGGTGGCGGCCCGGCTGCGGCTCCTCGACGCTCTCGGCGCGTCGGCGTCCTCGCTCGTCGAGACGCTCGACGCCGACGCCTGCGCGATCTCGCGCGCGCTCGGCGACGCGCTGCTGTTCGTCACCGAGCACGTCCGCGCGGGCGTCTCGCTCCAGCTCGGCCAGGGCTATCTCGCCTCCGAGTTCCCGGCGACGCAGGAGGTGCTCGAGTCGCGCCGTCCGCGGGCGCTCTGCCTGGCCGACCCGCACGTCGACCAGGCGGAGGCGCGGCTGCTCCGGGAGCTCGGCCACGCCTCGCTCCTCATGCTGCCGCTCGACGTCGGCGGCGAGCCGTGGGGCCTCGTCGAGGTCTACCGCGTCGAGCCGAGGGAGTTCGGGCCGGTCGAGATCCGCGCGGCGGGCGCCGTGCTCGCCGAGCTCAGCCGCTAGAAGAGCGCGCTCGCGAGCCGGCGGCGATACGAGATCGTCGTCGGGTGCTCGGGGCCGAGGTCGGCGAAGAGCGCGACCATCGTCTCCCGGATCCGCTCGCGGGTCTCGTCGTCGGCGGCCGGCACGCGCGCCAGCAGCAGCTCGAGCGCGCGCTCGACGTCGCCGTGCGCGAGCGCCTCGGCGACGTCGGGGTCGACCCCGCCGCCGTCCGCGGTGAGTTGCTCGGCCGCGCTCGGCGCCGTCAGCCCCTCCACGAACGCCCGCACGCGCTCGGGCGGCAGCGCGCCGACGAACTCGTCCACGACGTGTCCGTTGCGGAACGCCTTCACCGCCGGGATGCCGCGGATGCCGAAGCGGGCGGCGAGCCCCGGGTTCGCGTCGACGTCCACCTTCGCCAGCTCGACGGAGCCCTCGGCGGCGGCGACCTCCTGCTCGAGCACGGGTCCGAGCGACCGGCACGGGCCGCACCATTCGGCCCAGAAGTCGACGATCACCGGCCGCTCGTTCGAGCGCTCGACGACGTCCTGCTCGAAGGTCTGCTCGCTCACGTCCATGCGCGCGAAGGGTAGATCACGGCCGAGGAGCAGCCGCTGACGAGGGCGGCGCGCGGCGAGGCGACGCCGCGCAACTGCTCGTGCCCGAGGTCGACCTCGATCTCCGGCCACGCGTCGAGCCCGAGCGCGGCCGCGCCCTCCGCCGCGCCGATCGCCAGCAGGTCGTCCACGGAGAAGACGTCGCGGCGGCCCGACTGGCGGCGCGCGATCCCGTCCAGCTCGCGCAGTTCCTCGAGCGGGTCGATGCGGACGTTCGAGTCGGAGCCGATGCAGAGCCGGATGCCTCGGTGGAGGAGGCGCTCGACGGGGAGGAAGCCGTCGGCGAGGTTCGCCTCGGTCGTCGGACAGGCGCAGACGCGCGCGCCCGCCTGCGCGAGCAGGTCGAGCTCGGCGCCGTCGGCGTGGGTGGCGTGGACGACGGTCGTGCGCGGGCCGAGGCAGCCGCAGTCGGCGAGCAGCTCGATCGGCCGCCGGCCGTGCTCGGCGAGGCACTCCGCGATCTCGCGCGGCTGCTCGTCTGCGTGCACGTGCAGCGGCAGCGCCTGCTCGGCGGCGTAGCGGCCGAGCTCCTCGAGCCAGCCGCGCGGGCAGGCGCGAACCGAGTGCGGCGCGACGCCGACGCGGAGTCCCGCCTCCCGAAGCTGCTCGAGGCCGCGCAGGTACTCGGCGACCGAGCCCTGCCGGAAGCGCGCCTCGCCGCCGCGCGCGTACGCGACGAAGAGGAGGACGAGCTCGACGTCCGCCTCGGCCGCCGCCTCCGCGGCTGCGAGCGCCTCGGCCGGGCCGAGGTAGTGGAACTCGCCGACCGCGGTGTAGCCGGCCGCGCGCTGCTCGCGGTAGACGGCCGCGTACTCGCGGCGGACGAGCTCCGGCGTCTGGCCGCGGGCGAGCGCGAGCATCGTCTCCCGCCACGCCCAGAAGTCGCCGCCCTCGGTGTGGCCGCGCAGCGCCCGCTGGAAGGCGTGCGAGTGGGCGTTCACGAAGCCCGGGAGCTTGAGCGCGTCCGCCACGCGCGCAAGGATACGTCCGTGCTGCGGCGCCTCCTCGCGATGGGGCTCGCGGGGGGGATTCTGGCGGTGCCGGCGACGGCGGGACGCCACGCGGCGCCGTTCGCCGTCCCCGGCGACCTGCGCGTCGTCGCGTACTACCCGGCGCACGACGGCTGGACGTACATGTGGCGGCGCTGGAAGCCCGACCAGATCGACCGCGACTTCGCGCTCATCGCCGGCCTGCACGCGAACACCGTGCGCGTCTTCCTGCAGCCGCCGGCGTTCGGCTATCCGCGCCCGCGGGCCGATGCGCTCGCCAAGCTCGACACGCTGTTCACGCTGGCGCAGCGTCACGGGCTCTCGCTCGAGCTGACGCTCTTCGACTGGTGGTGGAGCTACGCGGACGTCCAGGGCTCGCAGACGTGGGCGAAGGCGGTGCTGTCGCGGTACGCGGGCGACCCGCGGCTCGCGTGCGTCGAGCTGCGGAACGAGCTCGACCCGTACGACCCGAAGGCGGTCGCGTGGGCGCGGCAGCTCCTGCCCTACGTGCGCTCGATCGCGGGCGGCACGCCGGTGACGCTCTCGGTCAGCGGCAACGACCCGCTCGGGCGGCTGAAGGCGCTGAGCGCGGAGCTCGCGCCGGTCGCGCCGGACTTCTGGTCGTTCCACTACTACGACAAGGCGGAGTACGCCTACTGGACGCTCGCGTCGGCACGGGCGGCCGTCGCCCCGGTGCCGCTCGTGCTCGCCGAGACGGGGTACCAGTCGGGCGCGTCGGTGCCGCAGCCTCGGACGCGCGAGGAGCGCGACGAGGAGCAGGTGCGCTACCTGCGGACGATCATGAACGCGACCGCGCTCCTCGGCATGCCGCCCGCCGGGGTCTGGGTGCTCCTGGACTTCACGCGCGGCGCGTCGCCGCTGCGGATGCCCGCCGACGAGTACTCGTTCGGGCTCTTCCGAGCCGACGGGACGCCGAAGCCCGCCGCCGAGGCCGCACGCGCCGCCTTCGCCGCGCCCGGGGTCGTCGACCGCGACTTCGACGGCGGCTTCGAGGATCCGGGCCTCTCCACCTGGCGCGCGCACGGCGCCGGCGCGTTCGCCCGCGACGGAACGACCGCGCACGGCGGCTCGGCGTCGGCCGCGGTCGGCGGGACGGGGAAGGGCATCGCCTCGCTGACCACGATCCCGACCGACCCCTGGGTCGTCCCGGGACAGACCGTGACGCTCTCGGCCTGGGCGCGCGGCGTCGCGGCCACGGGCCGCACGGTGGTGCAGCTGCAATGGCTCGCCGGCGACCGCACCCGGCTCGGCTCTGCCGACTCGGAGCCGCTTCCCGACGGGACGACCGGGTGGACGCAGCTGCAGGTGACCGCGAGCGCGCCGGCGGGAGTCGCGTTCGTCCGGATCGCGCTCGTCACGAGCGGCGACTCCGGCTCGGTGCGCTTCGACGACGTCGCGCTCGACGGCGCCGGTCAGCCGCGCGCGTAGACCTAGACTCTTCCCATGGCCTCGCGCGCGGTCCCCGCCCCGCTGGCCCAGCTGCCAAACGCCCTCACGCTCGCGCGGCTGGCCCTGATCCCCGTCTTCTGCGTGCTCATGGTCCGTGCCGGACACGGCCACAGCTGGCCGGCCGGGATCCTGTTCGGCGCCGCGGGCGTGACCGACCAGATCGACGGCTTCCTCGCCCGGCGCTGGCACGTGGAGTCGCGCTTCGGCAAGATCGCCGACCCGCTCGCCGACCGGCTGATGATCGACGCCGCGGTGATCCTGCTCTTCGCCTACGACCGGCTCCCGTGGGAGGGGCTCGCGGTCATCCTCGGCCGCGACGTGCTGCTGCTCGCCGGCTACCGGCTGCTCTCGCCGCGCGGCGTCGAGATCGACGTCAACGTCGTCGGCAAGGCCGCCACCTGGGTGCTCTACGCGGCGATCGGCTTCCGCATCGTCACCCACAACGCGACCGGGTGGCCGCTCGACGTCTTCTGGGCCGGCATCGCGTTGGCCCTGCTCGCGGCGATGTTCTACGTCGTCCGGGCCTGGAGAGAAGTGCGGCGATGAAAGCCGTGGTCATGGCCGGGGGCGAGGGCACGCGCCTGCGTCCGCTCACCTCGAACCAGCCGAAGCCGATGGTGCCGATCGTCGGCAAGCCGTGCATGGAGCACATCCTCGAGCTGCTGCGGCGGCACGGCTTCGAGGACGTGATCGTCACCGTCGCCTTCCTGCCGCAGGCGATCCGCAGCTACTTCGGCAGCGGCGAGACGCTCGGCATCGACGTCGGCTACTCGGTCGAGGAGTCGCCGCTCGGCACCGCCGGCTCGGTGCGTCTCGCGGCGGGCCGGCTCGACGACACGTTCCTCGTCATCTCCGGCGACGCCCTCTGCGACGTCGACCTGCGCCGGCTCGTCGACTTCCACCGCGAGAAGGAGGCGTCGGTCACGATCGGCCTCAAGTCGGTCGAGAACCCGCTCGAGTTCGGGATCGTCGTCACCGACGAGGAAGGCAGGGTCGAGCGCTTCCTCGAGAAGCCGTCGTGGGGCCAGGTCTTCTCGGACACGATCAACACCGGCATCTACGTGCTCGAGCCGGAGGTGCTGAAGCACGTGCCGACCGACCGGCCGTACGACTTCTCGAAGGAGCTCTTCCCGCTCCTGCTCGAGATGGGACGCCCGATCTACGGCTGCGTCCTCGACGGCTACTGGCAGGACATCGGCAACCTCGACCAGTACCGGCAGGCGAACTTCGACGCGCTCGACGAGCGTGTGCGCCTCGAGATCCCCGGCATCCGGATCCGCGGCAACGTCTGGCTGGGGGAGGGGGTGGACCTCGACGACCTCGACGCGATCGAGGGGCCGAGCTACATCGGCAACTACTGCCGCATCGGCCGCGGCGCCAGGATCGGGCCGCACACCGTCCTCTCGACGAGCGTCACGGTGCGCGAGCGCGGCCGGGTCACGCGCTCGATCGTCGACGCGTCGACGTACGTCGGCCGCAGCGCGAACCTCGAGGGCGCGATCGTCGGCCGCGGCTGCGACCTGCGCGCGCACGTCCAGGTGCACGAGGGCGTCGCGATCGGCGACGAGGTGCGGATCGGCTCGGAGAGCGTGATCATGCCGGGCGTCCGGATCTACCCGTTCAAGGAGGTCGAGACCGGCTCGCAGCTCTTCGAGAGCCTGATCTGGGAGTCGCGCACCTCGACGCGCGTCTTCGGCAAGGAGGGCGTGCAGGGGATGATCAACGTCGACCTGACGCCGGACGTCGCCGTCCGCCTCGCCGCCGCGCTCGGGACGGCGCTCAAGCGCGGCGCGCGCGTCGTCGCGAGCCGGGAGGGCGCGCCGGCCTGCCGCATGATCAAGCGGGCGATGATCTCCGGCATCTCCTCGACCGGGGTCGACGTCGCCGACCTGCGCGTGATCCCGGCCGCCGTCGGCCGCCACCTCGTCAAGTCGGAGAGCTACGACGCCGGCTTCCACGTCGGCGTCAGCCCCGCGGACCCGGAGGTGATCCGGATCCAGTTCTACGAGCCGCCCGGGATCGAGCTGACGGCCGCCATGCAGAAGGAGGTCGAGAAGCACTTCTCCCGCGGCGAGCTGCGCCGCGTCGCCGCCGACGAGGTCGGCACGATCTCCTACCCGGCGCGCGTCCGCGAGACGTACGCGGCGGAGCTGCTCGCGACGCTCGACGTCGAGGCGATCAGGCGCCGCCGCTTCCGGCTCGTGGTCGACTACGGCTTCTCCGGCGCCTCGTTCGTGATGCCGCTCGTCCTCGGCCCGCTCGGGGTCGAGATCGTGACCGCGCACGCGTTCGCCGGCGAGGGGGTCGACCGCGACCGCGCACCGGGCCTCGCCGCCTCGATCGGCCAGACGAAGCGGCTCGTCCCGGCCGTCGGCGCCGACCTGGGCGCCGTCTTCGACCGAGCCGCCGAACGGCTCTACCTGATCGACGAGCAGGCGCGCGAGGTCCCGGTCGAGCAGGCGCTCCTGCTCTTCCTGCGGCTGCTCGGCTCGGACGGCCGCCGCGGCAAGCTCGCCTTCCCGGTGACCGTCACGAGCCAGGTCGACCGGCTCGTCGAGGGCTCCGGGCTCGAGGTGGTGCGGACGCCCGCCTCGCTGCCGGAGCTGACGAAGGCCGCCTCGCAGGACGGCTTCGTCTTCGCGGGAGCGGTCGGCGGCGGCTACGTCTTCCCGGAGTTCTTGCCCGCCTACGACGCGGTCGCGAGCCTCGCGAAGCTGCTCGAGCTGCTGGCCGCGGTCGACCGCCCGGTCTCGGAGCTCGTCGGCGAGCTGCCCGAGCCGACGCTCGTCCACCAGCAGCTGCCCTGCCCGTGGGCGCTGAAGGGCCTGGTGATGCGCGTCCTCAACGAGCGCCTCGCCGGCCGCGACCTCGACCTGACGGACGGGATCAAGCTCTACGACGAGCGCGGCTGGACGCAGGTGCTGCCGGATCCGGACGAGCCGCTGATCCACCTCTACGCGGAGGGCGAGACCCGCGAGAGCTCGGAGGCGCTGGCGACGGAGCTGCGCGGGCTCGTCGAGGAGATCGAGCAGGGCGAAGGCTCGGCAGCGCGAACCTAGACGCGAGCCTGGACACGCGGAGAACAAAGGCTAAAGTTCAGGTTCACCCTCGTCGAGGGTTTTCGAAGCCTGTGGTCGAACCTCACGTCGAAAGGCCCGTGTCCTGATGGAACCGCTGCCCGATCTCGCCACCCTGTCGGACGAGGATCTGAAGAAGCTGATCGACGAGCTGACGCGCGAGGAGCAGGACGTCTCCTACCGCCGCCGGCTCCTGCACGGGAAGATCGACATCCTCCGCGCCGAGCTCGTCGCGCGCCTGCAGAAGACGCAGGGCCGCAGCGTGCTCGAGCAGGTCGACGTCGAGTCGCTCTCCGCGATCCTCACCGGGAAGGCTGCGCCACCCGCCTGATGTCGCACGTCTACTGCCCCGAGTGCGGGTTCCAGAACCCGGAGGCCGCGCGCTACTGCGCGAAGTGCGGCGCCATGCTCGTGCGCGAGCAGGAGGGCGAGACGACCGAGCAGTTCAGCCCCGACGAGGCGGCCGAGCTCTTCGACACGCTCGACGACCTCGGCGTCCGCGGCGCCGCGCTCGTCGTCCGCTCGGGCGGCGGCCGCTCGGGCGAGACGTTCGCGCCGGAGGGGGAGCGCACGACGATCGGCCGCTCGCCGGAGTGCGGGATCTTCCTCGACGACGTCACGGTCTCGCGCAAGCACGCGATCCTGACCCAGGACGGCGAGCGCTGGCGGATCGAGGACCAGGGCAGCCTGAACGGGACGTTCGTCAACCGCGAGCGCGTCGACGCCGCCGTCCTCGCCGACGGCGACGAGATCCAGATCGGCAAGTACCGGCTCACCTTCCTCCAGCGCTGATGGCCGCGACCGAAGCCCCCAGCCGGCAGCGGCTCCTGACGATCGGCACCGTCTGCCGCCGTCTCAAGGCCGAGTTCCCGGACGTCTCGATCTCGAAGATCCGCTATCTCGAGGACCAGGGCCTGCTCAACCCGCGCCGGACGCAGGGCGGCTACCGGCTCTTCTCCGAGGCCGACGTCGAGCGGCTCGAGACGATCCTGCGGCTGCAGCGGGACGAGTTCCTGCCGTTGCGCGTGATCCGCGAGGAGCTGGAGGCGGGAGCCGGCAAGGAGCGCCGCCGCCGCCGCGCCGCCGTCGCGGGCGGACCGGAGCACGAGATCGACCTCGACGACCTCTGCGAGCGCGCCGGCATCGCCCGCGAGCGCGCCCGCGAGCTGGAGGACTTCGGCCTGCTCGAGCCGCGGCTCGAGGGCAGCCAGCGCGTCTACAGCGAGACGGACGTCGAGATCGCGGCCGCGTGCGAGACGCTCGCGCGCTTCGGGATCGCGCCGCGCCACCTGCGCGCGTTCCGCTCCTCCGCCGACCGCGAGAGCGGCCTGCTCGAGGCGATCGCGGCGCCCGCGCTCCGCTCGCGCAACCCGGAACGGCGCCGCGCCGGCCTCGAGGACCTCCAGGCGCTCGCCGAGACGGCGCAGGAGCTGTCGGAGCTCCTCCTCTGGCGCAACGTGCGTAGACTCGCCGGGTGAGCTCGACCCGTCAGGCAGGTTTCTCGGGCGCCGCGCCGCCCGCGGCGTCGGGCGTCCACGGAGCCGGGCTTCGCCCGGCGGGAGCGGACGCCCGCGAGGAGCCTGCATGATCGACCTGAAGACGCGGATCCGGGAGGTCCCCGACTTCCCGGAGCCCGGCGTGGGCTTCAAGGACATCACGCCGCTGCTGCTCGATCCCGAGGCGCTGAAGCAGGCGGTGGAGGGGCTGGCGGAGTGGACGGCCGCGCGCAAGCCCGACCTCGTCCTCGGCGCGGAGGCGCGCGGCTTCCTGCTCGGCGCGGCGATCGCGCTCGAGGTCGGCTGCGGCTTCGTGCCGGCCCGCCGTCCCGGCAAGCTCCCGCCGGAGGTCGTCACCGCGAAGTACGTGCTCGAGTACGGCGAGAACGCGCTCGAGGTGAACGCGGACGCGATCGCGCAGGGCGCGCGCGTCGTCATCCACGACGACGTCCTCGCCACCGGCGGCACGGTGAGCGCGATCGCCGGCCTCGTCGAGCGGCTCGGCGGCCACGTCGTCGGGATCGACTTCGTGATCGAGCTGAGCTTCCTGAACGGCCGCGAGAAGCTCGGCGGCTACGACGTCTTCTCGCTCCTGACCTACTAGTGCGGCCTCTCGTAACGTTGCACCGGAAATGGGTTCACGGTCAGGCGGCGAGCTTGAGCTCGCTGGTCGTCTTGGCGGCTCGGCGCTCGCGTCGGGTGGCGGCTTCGAGCTTGCGTCGCTTCCGTTCGTTGGGGCTGTTGCGGTGTTGGACGTTGTCGGCGAGCGCGTGGCCGAAGGCGTCCCAGTCGAGATAGTCGGCGTTTTTGCAGACGAACTCGTCGATCGCGCCGAAGGTGGCCTCGATGCGGTTGAGGTAGCTGGCGTAGGTCGGTGTCGGCACGAGCTCGACGTTGTTGTCCTCGGCCCAGGCGCGGATGGCGGGTGTCCAGTGGCTGGAGAGGCCGTCCTGGATCCAGTAGATCCGGATCCGTCGCGGGTAGGCGAGCCGGATCTGCTTCATGAAGGCGAGCGTGGAGTTGCCGTTGCGGCGCGGTCGGGGTCTGATGCGCAGGTAGTCGGCGTGGACGTCGAGTGCCCCGACCAGGTAGCGGACGCCGTGTCGTCGGTTGTAGGTCGCCCGGTGGCGCTCGGGGCGGCCGCGGCGTGCCTAGCCGCGCCCGTGGCGAGGGCAGAGGCTCTCCGGCCCCTTCTCGTCGAAGCTGATCACGACACCGTCCTTGGGCTGCTCGCGGTAGAGGGCGAGGATCCGTGCCGCCTTGGCCTGGTAGTCGGGGTCGGGGCTCTGCTTCCAACTGCGCGTGCGTTGCAGCGAGATCCCGTTGCGGGCGAGGATCCGGCCAAGATGCGCGGGCGAGACCTCGATCCCCTGCGTGTGCAGGTAGCGGGAGAGCTTGGCCAGGCTCCAGCGTGTATAGGGCACCCCGAGCGTGTCGGGACGGGCGCCGGCGACCGCGACGATCCGCTGCTCGTCGTCAATCGAGATCCGGCGGGGTCGCCCGCCCCGAAAACGAGGGCGCAACGAGTCGAACCCATGCTGGTTGAACTCGTGGATCACCTTGCGCACGTGCGACTCGTCGGTCATCCACATGCGCGCGATCTGCGGCGCGCTCATCAGTGTCGCCGAGGCGAGCAAGATCGAGGCTCGCTGCCTCGTCGAGGCGACCTTCGACCGCTTCGAAAGCCGCTTCAGCCGCTGCCCCTCATGCGGCGCCAACTCGCGCACGAACACCTCCGGGGGACGCATCGACACCTCCTCAGGTCGTATGCATCCCGGATTCGACGGCAGACCGAGCGGACCCTGCCGGTTACCGGTCAGACATTCTGAGAGGCCGCACTAGACGGCTACTCGAGCCCGAGCCGGCGCCGCAGGTCGTGGCGCATGTCGTCGACGACGCCGCGGAGCGCGAGATGCGTGACGGCGGCCTGCACGAGGACGCCGCCGACGAACCCGACGAGGCAGGCGCCGAACATCTGTCCCGGCCAGGCCTGCTCGGCGGCGACGGCGCCGACGATCGCGACCGCGGGCACGAGCGTCACGTGCACGACCCAGGCGTTCCGCCGGTCCTCGTGCTCGACGATCCGGACGACGCCGTAGGAGACCGCGTACCAGAGGAGCCCGAAGACGAAGACCGACAGGACGACGCTCGAGTGGACGGCGTACGAGAGCGCGCCGACGAGGGCGCCCGAGAGAAAGCCGAGCTGGCTCATGCGGCGATGCGTCGGCAGGTGGAAGCGACGGTGGGGAGCGGGTGCGGGTGCGAGCGTGGACATGGTCGGCGACCTCCTTGCCGCCAGCGTCGCCGAGCGGCATCCCGGCCGCATCCGCGTCCGCCCGCGCCGGCGCTGCGGCGGGGTACGGAGCCGAATCCGGCCGTCGCCGTCCGCCGTTCCCTCTACAACTTCGCCATGTACGACGCACTCACCAGCCGCTACGCCTTCTCGTGCCCGTCGCGCGGCGAGACGCACGTGCCGCTGTCCTCCTTCCGCAGCATCGAGCGGCTCCCGGGCGCCGCGCACCCGGCGGTGTACGGCGTCCGCTTCGCCTGCCCGTGCGGCGAGGAGCACGCGGGACTCGTCACGCACGACGAGCTCGACTGGGCGCCGCTCGGGCTCGCCGCGGGCGAGTTCCTGAACCTGATGACGTCGCGGATCGAGCCGGTCGCCGCCGAGCTGGGCGACCTCGCGGCGACGCGGATCGGAGCGGGGGAGTGGCCGTGGAGCTTCTTCTGCTACCCGGAGGAGCAGCCGCGGCCGGTGTTCCCGTCCTCGTTCGCGCTGATCGCGGCGGGAGAGGGCTCGGTCGGGCTCGCCGTCCGCTGCCCGCACTGCCGGCGGCTGTCCGTCAACCTCGTCTCGCGGCCGCACGTCGACCTGCCGTTCCACAACGACCGCGAGGTGGGCGTGGTGGAACACGTGTTCGCCGACGACGCGGTCAGGACGCTCGAGGAGTTCCGCGCGGAGCTCTGGTCGGCGAGCTTCGACGCGCGCCGGCTCGCGCTCGGGTAGCTCGGGGCCGCATCTTTCCGGACGGCTCGTCCGTTTCACCGACACGCGGGAAACGGAATGGGGTGAGAGAAGATGCGGAGGTACGGACTCTACGACACGACGCGCGGGCTGACGACGGCGCTCGCCGCCGGCGTGGCCGGGCTCCTGCTCTGGGTCGCGACGCAGGTCGGGACGCGCACCGAGGGTCGCTTCTGGGCCGCGATGGGCATCGTCGCGGGCGCCGGGCTGATCCTCGCGCTCTCGCAGGCGGTCGGCGGCTGGACGAAGGGGCTCCGCCTCAGGCTGTCGCCGGGAACGTTCGCGCTCGCCTTCCTGCCGGTGCTCGTCTGCGTCGGCTGGGTGCTGCTGGCGACACAGCCCGGCAACGGCTTCGCGGAAGGCCGGATCGACTCCTGGAGCAACGCCCTCGGACTGCTCGACGTGGTCCACAGCCTCGCGCTCTGGCACGGTGTGCTCGCATTCGGCTTCGGCTTCGTGCTCGGACTCTCGTTCGACACCGTGCCGGAGGCGATCGTCGAGCCGGCTCCGGCCGACGAGCGGCCTGCCGTCGCGATGGGGCCGCCGGTCGCCGACGAGCCGCTGACCGCCGAGCGGACGGCCGTCCCGGCGGGCGCGCCGGATACGCAGCGGCCGGTCGAGACCCGCCGGCGCGTCCCGGCCGAATAGGGGAGAGGCGGCCGCGCGCGCGGCCGCCGTATCCCTCCCGGCAGGGATCATGTCCTGTGCCCCCACCGCCCGATACGAGAGCGGGATGGACGAACGGCAACAGGGGGGACTGCGGCGGCTGGACCTGCTGGCCGCGCACTGCCGGAGCCTCGACCCCGAGGCCCCGACGGCGCGGGAGCGGCTCGAGCAGACGCTCGGGCAGGAGCTGTCCGCGAAGCTGCTGTTCGCGCTCGCGCCGCGCTCGTCGCAGCGCCGGGCCGCCTAGACGTCTAGCGACGGCTGCGGCGGCGGACCGGGACGTTCTCGCCGCGCAGGCGCACGAACAGCCAGATCGCCGCGGCTGCGACGAGGGTGAGGACGATCGCGGTCGCGCCGCTCGCGCCGACGGCGAGCAGTCCGAAGTAGATGTACGCGCCGAGCCCGCAGGCCCAGAGCAGCGCGATCACGCCCTGGTCGATGCTCGGCGGCCGGAAGTGCACGACGGGATCGTAGTCGAGACGGAGGGCGCGAGCGCCGCTTCCGGACTTGTCCACAGGTTGCACAGAGTGCTGTGGAAATGTTGATTATTCAACGTCCGCAAATTGCGACTTTTTTGCGTCCACGACCCCTTGCACCGCCCCTCGACACCCCCTAGATTCCCAATTGCGCCGAGCGCGGCGCGGGAGTAGGACGAAGCAGCACCGGGAGGTCGTACGGGGCGGTTCGCAAGAGCCGCAGCGGAAAACCCGTCGGGGCTGTGGACGAAACCGCGACCGGCTCGGCGACTTTTTTATGGTCCGCCGGCGACCGCTTCGCGGCCGGCGGGCGCGCCTCCGGCGCGCGCGCTCGGCCGCTGTGCTTTCCTCGCCGGCGAGACGTGGGCGCGAACACCGCACGTTCCTCGATGCTCGACGGGTTGCAGCCGCGGCCGGCGCGACGGCCGCGGCGCGGAGTAGGGAGCTGCGAATGCGCGGCCTATTTCCCGACTTGACATAACGCACGTTCTCGTGCAGTGGGTTGATTTGGCGCGGCCCGCCGTGTTTGGGTAGACATGACCAGCGGGAAGCAACGCCCAGCGAACACGGATCAGGGGGATTCTGTGACCACCGTCGAGATCGAGTCGATCCTCGCGAACGAGGAGCTTGTCACGCTGCTCGAAGCCGCCGAGGCGAACGGGCAGCTGCGCCAGACAGAGCTCAACGAGGTGCTCGAACCGCTCGAGCTCGACCCACTCGAGACCGAAGCCGTCCACCAGGAGCTCGACCGGCGCGGCATCGAGCTGATCGCCGACGCCGAGAGCGAGCCCGAGAAGGAACGAGTCCCCACGCCGGCCACCCAGCCGCTCGAGACGACCACCGACGCGCTCCAGCTCTTCCTCCGCGAAGCCGGCCGCCACGCGCTCCTCACCGCCGCCCAGGAGGTCGAGCTCGCCAAGGCGATCGAACGCGGCGACCGCGCCGCCAAGCAGCGGATGATCCAGTCCAACCTGCGACTCGTCGTCTCGATCGCGAAGAACTACCGCAACCAGGGACTGCCGTTCCTCGACCTGATCCAGGAAGGCACCCTCGGCCTCATCCGTGCCGTCGAGAAGTTCGACTGGCGCCGCGGCTACAAGTTCTCCACCTACGCCACCTGGTGGATCCGCCAGGCCGTCGCCCGCGCGCTCGCCGACAAGGCGCGCACCATCCGCATGCCCGTCCACATCGTCGAGCGGATGCAGAAGATGAACCGCGCCGAGCGGACGCTCTGGATGGAGCTCGGCCGCGAGCCGACCCTCGAGGAGATCGCCGCCGAGGCGTCCCTCCCGATCGAGCAGGCACGCGAGGTCCGCGCCGCCGCCCGCGCCTCCGCCAGCCTCGACCAGCCCGTCGGCGAGCAGGAGGACGCGACCTTCGGCGACTTCGTCGCCGGCGACGACCCGCTCCCCGAGGAGCGCGTCGAGGTCTCGCTCCGCAGCCAGGCGCTCGCCGTCGCGCTCCAGTCGCTCCCCGAACGCGAACGCCAGGTGCTCGTCCTCCGCTACGGCCTCGTCGACGAGGAGCCGAAGACGCTCGAGGAGATCGGCAAGCGGCTCGGCCTCACCCGCGAGCGCGTCCGCCAGATCGAGCTCGAGTCGCTCCGCCGGCTCGCCAACCTGCGCGAGATGCAGATGGTCGCCGCGTCGTAGGCCGAGCTACGAGCGCAGGTACAGCTCGAGCCCGGGCGCGACCGTGCGCAGCTCCCGCAGCGCGCGCGACTCCAGCTGCCGGACCCGCTCGCGCGTGATCCCGAGGCCGGCGCCGACCTCCTCCAGCGTCTGCGGCCGCGCGCCGTCCAGACCGAAGCGGAGCGCCAGCACGCGCCGGGCCCGCGGATTCAGGTGCGCGAGCGCCGTCGCCAGCTCCCGCGCCCGCAGCCGCTGCGCCGTCCGCTCGTCCGGCGCGGCCGCGTTCACGTCCTCGAGCAGGTCGCCGTACATGCTCTCGCCGTCGCCCACCGGCGTCTCCAGGCTCACCGGATCGTCGACGAGCTCCAGCAGCTCGCGCACGCGCTCCTCCGAGAGCTGCGTCTCGTGCGCCAGCTCCGCCAGCGTCGGCTCGCGGTTCAGCTTCTGGGCGAGCTGCCTGCGGGAACGCAGCAGCCGCCGCACCTGGTCGGCGACGTGGACGGGCAGCCGGATCGTGCGACCCTGGTCGGCGAGCGCTCGCGTCACCGCCTGGCGGATCCACCAGGTCGCGTACGTCGAGAGCTTGTAGCCCATCCGGTAGTCGAACTTCTCGACCGCGCGGATCAGGCCGAGGTTGCCCTCCTGGATCAGGTCGAGGAGCGGCACGCCCGCCTTCGTGTAGTTGCGGGTGATCGACATGACGAGACGCAGGTTCGCCTCGATCAGGCGGCGCTTCGCGAGCTCGTCGCCGGCGTCCTTGCGCCGCGCCAGCTCGCGCTCCTCCAGGCGGGTCAGCAGCGGGCCGTCGCCGATCTGGCGGACGTACAGCTTGAGCGGATCCTGCGTCTGGAACTCCTCCGCGGCCGGTTCCGGCTCCTCGTCGGCCGCGTCCTCGACGTCGGCCGGGACCTCCTCGGCCGGCTCGTCGGACTCGGGATCCGGGACGAGGCTCAGGTGCGAATCGGGCTCGACGAGACCGAGGACGCCGTCTGGGAGGGGCCGCTGCTCCACCGCCCTCCGGTTATCGGCGCGGCCGGGCCCGGTCCTTAGCGTTTGGCGCTACAGTCACAAGGGACGCGGCCGGCGGCGGCGAAAAGACGCGGCAACCGTTCGGCCACGGGGTCTCGACCCACATGTGCGGAATCGCCGGATACAGCCTCTCTGCGCGCAGCGATCTCGATCGCACGTTCGCCGCGCAGGCGCTCCTCGCGGGGATCGCCGAGCGCGGCGCCGACGCCGTCGGCTACGCCTACCGCTCGCCCGGCGACACCTACCCCGTCGTGACGAAGCAGCGCACGCCGGCGAGCCGCCTGCTCGACCGCGTGCGGGTCGCGCCGGGCGCGACCGAGCTGCTCGTCCACGTCCGCGACTACACGAAGGGGCATCCGTCGATCGCCGCCAACAACCATCCCGTCCGCCACGGGCCGGTCGTCGGCATCCACAACGGGATCATCACCAACGACGACGAGCTGCTCGCCCCCCACGCGTGCGCCCGCGCCGAGCCGCGGATGAGCGTCGACTCGGAGGCGATCTTCGCGCTCGCGGCCCACTCCCGGAACGCACCGCGCGCGCTCGAGCAGCTCGCCGGCTCGATGGCCGCAGCATGGCTCGACACGCGCGAGCCCGGCACCGTCTTCGCCGCCCGCGGCGTCGGCCGGCCGCTCTGGGTCGGCCAGGGCGCCGACGAGGTCTTCTTCGCCTCCACCCGCGCCGCGCTCGCCGTCGTCGAGCGCTACCTGGGAGTCCGGCTGCGCGCCCGCGAGGTGCCGGAAGGGACGTTCTTCGCCTTCCGCGAGGGCCGCGTCGCCGTCCGCGCGCGCTTTCGGCCCGACGCCAGCTACGTCGACGAGAGCGGCCTTCCCGCCGTGCGCGCGCCCGGCGAGGCGAGCATCTGCCTGCAGCGGCTCGCGGCGCTCGCGGCCTAGCTACAGCAGGCGGCCGTCGCTCGCGACCTTGCGGCCCTGCTCGTCCAGCTCCTGGCGGACGAGGAACTGGAACGTCGACCACGCGCCGCGCCGCGCGTCGAACATCCGGTAGACCTGCCATTCGGTCAGCAGCGACTCGTCGCGGCGGCGCGCCTCCTGCCAGTCCGCGAACTTCGGCAGCCGGCCGAGCTCGAGCGCGAGCGCCACGCCCTGCTCGACCGCCCGCTCGAGCCTCTCCTCCCCCACCGCGACGTCGAAACCGGCCTCCTTGAGCGCCGTCGAGAGCGAGCCGAACGTGTGCCAGTAGAGCGACTTCGAGGGCATGCGGCCCTTGTGCTCGTCGATGTCGCGCGCCGTCGGCGGACGACCGAGCTCCTCGCCCAGCTCGCGCAGCAGCCCGAGCAGCTCCTCGCGGGTCGCGAACCGGCGCGGAACGAGCCCGGCGGCGCGCTTGGCCGCGTTCCAGGAGCCGAAGTGCTCGATCACCGTCTGCGGGTGGACGCTCGTCTCCGCGTCCGCGGCGAACTCGCGCATCGTCGGCGACTTGCCGAGCCGCGCGGCGCACGCCTGGATCTCCGCGACGATCTGCGCGTCGGAGTAGCGCTTGCGGATCCCGGACTGGAACTCGGCGAGCGCCTTCGGGTCGATGTCGGCCACCGCCCGGAAGCGCGGTTTCGGGGCCATCCAAAAAGTGTAGAGCAGGTTGAGGAAACCGCAAGTAGTCCCGTGCGGACAGGCTAGGAGGCCGCGGCGGCGAGGGCCGGCAGCTCCTCGAGCGGCGCGTCGAGCGGCAGCAGGCGCTCGAGCGCGGTCACGCAGCGCGGGCAGAACTGGCTGCCGGAGGCGCGCCGGATCTCGGCGAGGGCGTCCGCGAGGGGCCGCGCCGAGCGGTAGATGCGGGTCGTCAGCATCGAGTCGAGGGCGTCGGCGACGTGGATGATGCGGGCCCCGAGCGGGATGTCGTCGCCCTGCAGCCGGTCCGGGTAGCCGGCGCCGTCCCAGCGCTCGTGGTGGTGGCGGATCGACGGCACGGCGTCCTGCAGGAAGCCGAGACGCTCGATGATCCGCGCCCCCTCCTCCGCGTGGCGCTGCATGGTCAGCCACTCGTCCGCGTCCAGGCGGCCGGGCTTGAGCAGGATCGAGTCGGGAACCGCGAGCTTGCCGATGTCGTGGAAGAGCGCGGCGCGGTCGAGCAGGTCGAGCTCCGCCTGCGAGAGTCCGAGCTCCCGGCCGAGCGCCAGCGCGAGCTCGCGCACCCGCCGCGAGTGGCCGGCGGTGTACGCGTCGCGCGCGTCGACCGTGGCCGAGAGGGACTCCATCGCCGCGGTCGAGCGCTCGCGCAGCAGCTGGTTCGCCTGCTCGAGCGAGACGTTCTGGGCGTGAATCGTCTCCGCCGCCTCGCGCAGCTGGTGGGAGGCGCGCTGCGAGTGGCGGACGAAGGCCGCCTGCGTGTTCCGCATCAGCAGCAGCGGCACCGCGAAGACGGCGAGCGCGTAGATGCCGACCGCGTCGTAGGCGACGGCGATCACGCCGCCGATGAAGCCGTAGACGAGGTAGTGCGGGACGAGCCACGCGCAGCGCTCCTGGAAGACCCGCCACGGCCTCTCCCCCGTCTCCAGACCCGACGCGAGGCTGAGGAGCGACATCGAGACCGCGAAGTACACGGCGCCCGCGGCGACCCCCGTGAGGGCGTGGACGAGCGTGCCGGCGCTCATGGCGGCGCCGACCGAGAAGACGCCGGCGGTGGCGAGAGCGGCGAGCGAGAGGCTGCCCACCGTGTAGAGCGCGTGATGGAGCGAGCCGCGCCGCTGAACCCACTCGACGGCCGCGGTCGCGGCGGCGAGCGGCAGCGCCACGCGGTAGTCGAAGAGCGCGGCGCCGGCCAGGGCGCCGACGACGGCGACCGAGATCGAGCCGGCGACGTCCGTCAGCTCGAAGGAGAGCGCCTGGCTGCCGGCGACGAGCGCGATCACGGCCAGCAGGCCGGTCAGGTCGCGGCCGCCGCCGAGCACGAGCGCGGCGAGGCCGCCGGCGACTCCCGCGACGGCGACCGACGCGACGAGCGGTCCGAGCATGCCCTCGAGCGAGCGGGAGCGCAGCCGCAGGAGCTCGTGGCGGGCGGGCGCGCGCCCCTCGTCCTCGGCCGTGTCCGCGGCGGGCGACGCAGGCGCGGCCTCGACGGCCGGGTCCTCGGCCGGGACGGGGCGAAGCGGCGCCGGCCGAGCGTGGGCGGCGCCGAGGAGCAGCGGCTCGCTGCTCGCGCCGAGGACGCGGTTCCGGCCCTGCAGCTTCGCGCGGTAGACGGCGAGGTCGGCCTGGTGCACGAGCTCGTTCGCGTCGAGGCCGTCCCCCGGATAGGCGGCGACGCCGATCGAGACGGTGGCGCGGACCGGCTCGTCCGCGGTCGCGACCTGGAACTCGCGCTCCGCGACCGCGCGGCGGATCCGCTCCGCGATCTCGAGCGCCTGCTCCACGTCCGTCTCCGGGAGCAGGATCGAGAACTCCTCGCCGCCGAAGCGGGCCGGGACGTCGTAGTGGCGCAGCTCCTGCCGGAACGTCTCGGCGATCCCTCGGAGCACCGCGTCGCCGGCGAGATGGCCGTAGCTGTTGTTGACGTCGCGCAGCAGGTCGAGGTCGGCCATGATCACCGCCATCGGCCGCTCGAACCGGGAGGCGCGCGAGAGCTCGGCGGCGAGCGCGGTCGAGAAGTAGCGGGCGTTGTAGAGGCCGGTCTTCGGGTCGACACGGGCCTCCGCCTGGAGCTGCGGGACGCTGAGCGAGCGATGGACGACGACGAGTGGCGCGACCGCCGCGACGACGAGCCACGGGTTCGTCTCCCAGAACGCCGCGAGCGAGACGCCGAGCATCGTCAGCACGAGGTCGACCGACAGGCTCTCGGGCGAGAGCAGGCCGCTGCCGCGGAAGCGGCGGCCCGCGGAGCCGGGCGCCGCGGCCAGGACGACGTGGTTGAACGCGACGAAGGCGACGCACGCGGCGAGTCCGGCGAGAGCGAAGCGCGGCTCCGCGCCGGGGACGAGCCCAGCGCCGTGGACCTCCACGAGGTTCGCCGCGCCCCAGGCGGCGAGCGCGTTCAGCGCGTAGTTGGCGACGGCGAAGCCGTGCAGCGGCCAGGGACGGCGCTCGCGTGCCCAGGCGGGGACGGTCTGCGCGAGCGGGATCAGCGCGATCAGCTGCGGCGGCAGCAGGAGCGCCGCGGCGACGAGGAAGACGACGGACGTGTGGTAGAGGGCGTTCCTCGGCGTCTTCACCGGGAACGCCTGCGTCAGCGTCGCGCCGGCGGCGAGCGCGGCGAAGGTCAGCCAGTCGGCGCCGTCGACCGGGCCGCGCAGCCACGTCGCCGCCGCCGCGCCGAAGCCGAGGCAGACGACGAGCACGACGTACACGAGCCCGCGGCGCGAGAGCTCGGAGCCCGGCTCGCCCGGCAGCGACGGCCGTCCGCCCGGACCCCAGCCGGCGAGAGCCCAGCCCGCGGCGGCGGTGTCCGGCTGGGGCGACGTCACCGCCGCACCGTATGAACGCTTCCGGGACGGGGCATCCCCCGTTCGGACCATCCCGTCGAATACCCTCGCACCGTGCGCCCAGCCGTCCCGCTCCCGCTCGAGATCGCCGCCGCCCGCGCCGTGGCCTCTCTCTCCCGCCTCGTCGGCGCGGGCGGGGGCACGACCGTGCCGGGGAAGCTGCTCTCGCGGCTCGACCCGGGCGCGATCGACCGGCTCGCGGCACGCCTCCCCGCCGGGACGGCGACGATCTCGGCGACGAACGGCAAGACGACGACGGCGGCGATGACCGCCGAGATCCTGCGGCCACGATTCCGGCTCGCCCACAACGCCGCCGGGGCGAATCTCGTCTCCGGAGTCGCCTCGACGCTCCTCGCCGCCGACGGCGCCGAGCTCGGCCTGCTCGAGGTGGACGAGGGGGCGCTCCCCGAGGTGCTGCGTCGGGTGCGGCCGCGGGCGGTCTGCCTCGGCAACCTCTTCCGCGACCAGCTCGACCGCTACGGCGAGCTCGAGCTCGTCGCCGAGCGCTGGCGGGCCGCGGCCGACGCGCTGCCGCCCGAGGCGCGGCTCGTGGTCAACGGCGACGATCCGCAGCTCGCCGCGATCGGCGAGACGAGGCGCGGCTCGGTCGTCTTCGGGCTCGACGACCCGCGGCTCGCGCGGCCGTCGCTGCAGCACGCCGCGGACTCGAAGTACTGCGTCCGCTGCGGCACGCCGTACGACTACGCGGCCGCGTACGTCGGGCATCTCGGCGACTTCCGCTGCCCGAGCTGCGGCCACCGGCGCCCGCCGCTCGAGGTGGCCGCCCGCGACGTCGAGCTGCACGGGCTCGAGCGCGCCTCGTTCCGGCTCGACACGCCCGAGGGCGGCCGGCGCGTCGAGCTCGCGCTGCCGGGCCTCTACAACGTCTACAACGCGCTCGCGGCGGCGGCGCTCGCCCGCGCGCTCGGCTCGACGCTCGACGAGATCGTGGACGGACTCGGCCGCTTCGGCGCCGCCTTCGGCCGCTTCGAGCGGATCCCGGTCGGCGACCGGCGGCTGCTGCTCCTGCTGATCAAGAACCCGGCCGGCGCGAACGAGGCCGTGCGGACGCTCGTCGACGGCGGTCCCCCCTCCCACGCCGTGGTCGCCCTGAACGACGCGATCGCCGACGGCCGGGACGTCTCCTGGATCTGGGACGTCGACTTCGAGCCGCTCCTCGCCGGGCTCGACCGGCTCGTCGCGACCGGCGACCGCGCCGCCGAGCTCGCGCTCCGCTTCCGCTACGGCGGCCTCGACGAGAGCCGGATCGAGGTCGAGCCCGACCTCGAGCGGGCCCTCGACCGCGGGCTCGCGCTGACCCCGGAAGGCGGCGAGCTCGTCGTGCTCCCGACCTACACGGCCATGCTCGCGCTGCAGCGGGTCGTCGCCGCGCGCGGGCTCGCGCGGCCGTACTGGGAGCGTGGCGGATGACGACGATCCGGGTCGGCCACCTCTACCCCGACTACCTGAACATCTACGCCGACCGCGGCAACATCGCCGTCTTCGCGCGGCGGGCCGCGTGGCGGGGCCACGAGCTCGACGTGACCCCGCTCGGGATGGACGACCGGATCGTTCCCGGCGCGCACGACCTCTACTACGTCGGCGGCGGCCAGGACCGCGAGCAGCTCCTCGTCGCCGAGAATCTCGCGGGCAAGGCGGAGGAGCTGCGCGCCGCCGTCGAAGACGGCGCGGCGCTGCTGGCGGTCTGCGGCGGCTACCAGCTGCTCGGCCGCGGCTACCGCGGCTTCCACGGCGAGCACATGCCGGGAGTCGGGCTGCTGCCGCTCGAGACGGTCGCCGGCGAGCGGCGCATGATCGGCGACGTCCTGATCGAGTGCGAGCTCGAGCCGGGCGTGCGCCGCACCGTCGCGGGATTCGAGAACCATGCCGGCCGCACGCGCCTCGACCCGGGCGCCGAGCCCCTCGGCCGCGTCCTCGCCGGCTTCGGCAACGACGGCGAGAGCGGCCACGAGGGCTGCCGCGCCGGGCGCGTGATCGGGACGTACCTGCACGGGCCGCTGCTGCCCCGGAACCCGTGGCTCGCCGACTGGCTGCTCGCGCAGGCGCTCGCGCACCGCGGCGGCGGCGAGCCGCCGCAGCTCGCGCCGCTCCCGGACGAGCTCGAGGCCCGCGCGCACGAGGTCTCGGCGGCCCGGGCCCGGGCGCGCGGCGGCAGGCTCTCCTAGCCTCTAGGACTGCGCGGCGCGCAGGACCTTCTCGACGGCGAGCTCGAGCTCGGGGGGCACCTTGCCGTTGCCGCGGTAGCGGTGGAGCGCCTTGCGCGGCTTGGCGCGGGCGCGGCTGCTCGTCCTGACGCCGGAGACGGCCTCGAAGTCGGGGGTGAGGACGACGGTTCGCCGCTTGCCCGCGACCTCGCGGATCTGGCGGTTGACGACGCGCTCCGACTCGACCGGCTTCACGCCCCTGGCCGCGTCGCGGTCGTGGACGACGACGTACGGGACGCCGCACGCGTTGCAGATGCGGGCGAAGAGCGACATGTTGCCCTTCCCGCCGCACTCGAGGACGAGGATGCCCTCCTTGTCCGGGTCGACGCCGAGCGCCCGGAAGACGAGCGGGAAGGTCATCTTCTCGGTGCGGCCCTCGACGAGCAGGACGCAGCGCGCGAGGAAGAGCTCGGCGCGGTCGGAGTCGAACTCGGAGAGCGCCCGGAAGGTCTCGGTCTCGGCGAGCGCGTCCGGCTGGAAGAGCGTCGTGCCGCGGTCGGGCGTGTGGCGGACGAGCGCGAGCTCCTCGAGCAGGTCGACGCTGAGGAAGACGGGCGCGTGGGTCGAGTAGAGGATCTGGTTGCCGCGGTGCGCGAGGTCCCGCAGGACCCGGTAGAGGTGCCGCTGCGCGTGCGGGCTGAGGTAGAGCTCCGGCTCCTCGATCAGGAGCACGAACCGGCGCAGGTTCGACGCGAGCAGCCTCTCCATGCCGGTGACGAGCGCGAGCCCGCCGTCGGCGGCCGCCCAGTGGTGGACGGCGTCCGGCGGCCGGAGCAGCTCCGCGACCTCTGCGGCGCCGCGTCCGGTCGCGGGCGCGACCATCGTCCGCGAGCGCAGGTTCGCCGGGAAGAAGAGCACGGGCGGCGCGCCGGCCCGGTTGAGGTTGAGCGTGTCCGGCGGGCGGGCGTCGAGGAAGATCGTCCCGCGCTCGAGCTCCGCCTCGAGGTGGATGCGTCCGTCGGTCGAGCTGCTGGAGACGTCGTCGATCGTCGGCGGCGGCGCGGCGGCCTCGAGCAGCGTCCAGATCGCGGTCAGGACGCTCGACTTGCCGCTTGACGCCTCGCCCACGAGCGCGCAGACGGACCGCGGCTCGAGCGCGAGCTCGCGCGCGGCGCGGTAGCCATGGATCGAGACGCGTTTCAGCGGAGGCAACAGCGCGAGCGTACCCCCGTGGGCACTTGAGAATCGCGGCGCCGGGGTACCAGCCGCCCGTGCTCGCGATCGCGTCCCTGCTCGTCGTCGTGCTGATCTCGCTGATCGTCACGCGTGTCGCGACGGTGGCGCTGATCGCGACGGGGCTCTCGCGCGAGATGGCGCGCTTCCAGTCGCGCTCCGCGTTCACGGGCACGGGCTTCACGACGACGGAGGCGGAGTCGGTCGTGAACCATCCGGTGCGGCGCCGGATCGTGCTCGCGCTGATGCTCGCCGGGAACGCGGGGCTCGCCGCGGTGGTCGCGTCGCTGATGCTCGGGTTCACGCGCGGCGGCGGCGCCGCGACCGGCTGGCGCGTGCTCGAGCTGATCGCCGGCCTCGCCGTGCTCCTCGCGCTGGCGCGGAGCCGCTGGGTCGACCGGCGGCTGTCGCCGCTGATCGGCCGGGCGCTGTCGCGCTGGACGGACGTCCCGCTGCGCGACTACGCCGGCCTGCTCGAGCTCGACCAGGGCTTCCGCGTCCTGGAGCTGGCGGTGCGGGCCGAGGACTGGCTGGCCGGCCGGACGCTCGCCGAGCTGTCGCTTCGCGACGAGGGCGTCGTCGTGCTCGGCATCCGCCGCGGCGGCGGCTGGATCGGCGTCCCGGACGGCTCGGCGCGGCTCGAGGCCGGCGACACGCTCGTCCTCTACGGGCACGCGGACACGGTCTGCGCGCTCGACGACCGCCGGCGCGGCGCGGAGGGCGACGCGGAGCATGCGCGCGCCGTCCGCGAGCGGGCGCGCGCCGCCTAGACGCTCAGGGCGCCCAGAGCGAGCCGAGGTAGACCGCGGGGTCGCCCGGCTGCCAGCGGCGCAGGAAGCGCTGGATCGGCGGGTGCAGGACGACGCCGTCGAGCTCGGCGGCGTCGAACAGCCGGTGGCCGCGCACCGCCGCGTCCTGCGAGGTGACCGCCTCGAGCGAGCGGCCGGAGAGGTCGCCCGCGAAGATGATGTGGACGACGTGCCGCGAGGCGAAGCTCCGCTTCGGCGAGATCGAGTCGACGATCGCGACAGGCCCCTCGAAGGTCAGGTCCTCCCCCACGCCGACCTCCTCGCGGAGCTCGCGGTGGAGCGCGTCGACGAGGCTCTCGCCCGTGTTGACGCCGCCGCCCGGAAGCAGCCAGTACTCGCCGCGGCCGGCCTTCTCGTGGCGGCAGAGGAGGATGCGGTCGCCCCAGCGGAGGAGCGCGGAGACGCGGATGCGCGGCTCGAGCGGCATCAGCGGCCCGAGCTTCCGAAGCCGCCCTCGCCGCGCTCGCTCGCGGGCAGCTCGTCGACCTCGACGGGTACGGCGCCGGGCACGGGCAGGACGACGAGCTGGGCGATCCGCATCCCCGGCTCGACGACGAACGGCTCGCGGCGGTCGGTGTTGAGGAGCACGACCTTGAGCTCGCCGCGGTAGCCGGAGTCGACGAGGCCGGGCGCGTTGACGATCGTGATCCCGTGCTTGGCGGCGAGGCCGGAGCGCGGCTGGACGAAGCCCGCGTAACCGTCCGGGATGGCGACGGCGAGGCCGGTGCCGACGAGCGCGCGTTCGCCGGGCCCCAGCTCGACGCGCTCGCAGGCGGAGAGGTCGAGGCCGGCGTCGCCCGCGTAGGCGCGTTCCGGGACGACCGCGTCGTCGCGGAGGCGCCGGATCGGGAGCTCGATCACGTCCCGCCCGTGCGCCGGCGGGCGGGCGGGGTCTCGGCGACGAGGTACGCCGCGAATCGGGTCAGCTCGCGGCGCGGCAGCCGGGCGACGACGAGCACGCCCTCCGGCGTGTCCTCGCGCGCCTCGATCGGGGCGCCGAGGGCGTAGAGCTCGTTCAGGCGGGCGCCCTCGCGGTACGGGAGCAGCAGCCGCACCGGCTCGAACCGCTCGGCGAAGCGCTCCGCGATGCGCGCGCGCAGCTCGTCGAGCCCTTCGCCGGTGAGCGCCGAGATCCGGATCGCGCCCGGGTAGCGGTTCTCGAGCCGGCGGCGGCCGAGCGTGTCGAGCGCGTCGACCTTGTTGAGGACGAGCTCGACCGGGAGGTCGTCGGCGCCGATCTCGCGCAGGACGGCGTCGACGGCGGCGATCTGCTCGCGCATGCGGCCTTCCGGCGCGGACGCGTCGACGACGTGGAGGACGAGGTCGGCGACGAGTGTCTCCTCGAGCGTCGCCGCGAACCCCTCCACGAGCTGGTGCGGCAGGCGCCGCACGAAGCCGACCGTGTCGGTGACGAGGTAGCGGCGGCCGTCGTGGTCGAAGCCGCGCGTCGTCGGGTCGAGCGTCTCGAAGAGGCGGTTGCGGACGGAGACGTCCGCGTCGGTGAGCGCGTTCAGCAGCGTCGACTTGCCGGCGTTCGTGTAGCCGGCGAGCGCGACGGTCGGCACCTCGGTGCGGCGGCGTTCCTTGCGGCGGACGTCGCGCTGCTTGCCGAGCTCGCCGAGGCGGGACTTGAGGATCGTGATGCGGCGGCGCGCCATGCGGCGGTCGCTTTCGAGTTGCGACTCGCCCGGGCCGCGCGTGCCGACGCCGCCGCCGAGGCGCTCGAGGTGCTGCCACATGCCGCGCATGCGGGGCAGGTTGTACTCGAGCTGGGCGAGCTCGACCTGGAGCTTTCCCTCGGCGCTGACGGCGTGCTGGGCGAAGATGTCGAGGATCAGCTGCGTCCGGTCGACGACGCGCGCCTCCAGCCGGTTCTCGAGCGTCCGCTGCTGGGAGGGCGAGAGCTCGTCGTCGACGACGAGCACCTCGGCGCCGGCGGCGGCGTACGCCTGCTTCAGCTCCTCGAGCTTGCCCTTGCCGACGTAGGTGCGCGGGTCGGGCTGGGCGCGGTGCTGGACGAGGCGGCCGACGGGCTCGACGCCGGCCGTGCGAGAGAGCTCCTCGAGCTCGGCGAGCTCGTCCTCGGGGTCGACGCCCTGCGCGAGCACGGCGAGGACGAACCCGCGCTCGGGCTCGAGGCCCGCCGCCGGATCGGGCTGTCTGTCCGCCATGCAACGGTCATTATGACGCTGCCTTGGCCGTCCCAGACCTCGCCCAGCGCACGCTCGAGCTCGTGAACGTCCCGTCGGAGAGCCGCCGCGAGGCGGAGGCGATGGCCTACGTGCGGCAGGCGCTGCCGGGCGAGCCGCTGTACGACGACGGGGAGACGATCCTCTGGGGCGATCCCGCCGCGCCGGTCGTCCTGGCCGGCCACCTGGACACGGTGCCGGCGCAGGGGAACCTGCCGGGCCGGGTCGAGGGCGGCGCCGTCCACGGGCTCGGCGCGAGCGACATGAAGGGCGGCGTCGCGGTGATGCTCGAGCTGGCGCTGGCGGGCGCGCCGGGACGCTACTGCTTCTTCACGCGCGAGGAGGTGCCGCTCGAGGAGAGCCCGCTGCCGGCGCTGTTCGAGACCGGGCTGCTCGCGGACGCGCAGCTCGCGGTCGTGCTCGAGCCGACGGACTGCATCCTCCACGCCGGCTGCCTCGGCAACATCCAGGCGCGGGTCTCGTTCGCGGGCGTGAGCGCGCACTCGGCGCGGCCGTGGACGGGCGTGAACGCGATCCACGAGCTCGTGCGCGGGCTGGCGGGCCTGGCGGAGCTCGAGCCGGTGGACGTCGAGCTGGACGGGCTCGTCTTCCGCGAGGTCGTGAGCGCGGTGCGGGTCGAGGGCGGGATCGCGGCGAACGTCGTGCCCGCGCGCGCGAGCGCGGAGCTGAACTTCCGCTATGCGCCCGGACGCAGCCGCGACGAGGCCGAGGCGCGGCTGCGCGAGCTCGTGGCGCACGGCGAGCTCGAGGTGCTGCACAACTCGCCGTCGGCGCCGCCGGCGCTCGCGAACCCGCTCGCGGCGCGGCTGCGCGAGCTCGTGCCGGAGGTGGCGCCGAAGCAGGCGTGGACGCCGGTCGCCCAGTTCGCGGAGCAGGGCGTCGACGCGGTCAACTACGGGCCGGGCGCGACCGCGTACGCGCACAAGGTGGACGAGCAGATCCCGGTCGCGAACCTCGACCGCTGCTACGCGACGCTCTCCGAGTTCCTCGCTAGCGTGCCTGCGTGAGCATCCACGTCTCGCCGACGCTGACCGCCCTCGCGACGTACCCGTTCGTGCGGCTCGAGGAGGCGAAGCAGCGGCTGCTCGCCGAGGGGGTCGCGGTGATCGACTTCGGCAAGGGCGACCCGAACGAGCCGACCGACCCGACGATCCGGCAGGCGCTCGTCGAGGCGCTTCCGGAGCGTTCGCCCTATCCGCTCGCGCAGGGTCTGCCGGAGCTGCGCGAGGCGGCGGCCGGCTGGGTGGGGAGACGGTTCGGCGTCGAGCTCGACCCGGATACGGAGATCGTGCCGACGTACGGCTCGAAGGAGGCGATCTTCTCGCTCGCGCAGGTGCTCGACACGGCCGGGAAGACGGTCGTCCACGGCGAGCCCGCGTATCCGGTGTACGAGCGCGGCGCGCTGTTCGCCGGCGCGCGCGTCCGGACGCTGCCGCTGCGGCGCGAGAACGGCTTCCTGCCCGACCTGGACGAGCTGGACGACGACGTCGCCCTCGTCTGGGTCAACTACCCGAACAACCCGACGGGGGCGGTCGCGCCGCGCTCCTTCTACGAGGAGCTGGCGGCGGCGGCCGAGCGGCACGACTTCCTGATCGCGTCGGACGAGGCGTACACGGAGCTGTGGTTCGACGAGCCGCCCTCCTCGGCGCTGCAGGCGGCCGACCGGTCGCGGACGATCGTCTTCCAGACGCTCTCGAAGCGCTCGTCGATGACCGGCTACCGCTCCGGCTTCGTCGCGGCGCCCGCGCAGGTCGTGGCGGCGCTGAAGGCGTACCGGCCGACGGTGGGGACGGCGCCGCAGGAGTTCGTCCAGCGCGCGTCGGTGGTCGCGTGGAACGACGAGCGGCACGTCGAGGAGACGCGGGCGCGGTACCGGGCGAAGCGGGACGCGCTGCTGCCCGTGTTCGCGGAGCGCGGCTGGGAGGTCGTGGCGAGCGAGGCGACGATGTTCCTCTGGGTGGCGATCCCGACCGGCGAGCCGGGCGAGGCGGTCGCCGCGCGGCTGCTCGAGCGCGGCCTCGTCGTCTCGCCGGGGACGTTCTTCGGCCCGAGCGGCGAGGGGTACGTCCGCTTCGCGCTCGTGCCGACGCTCGAGGAGTGCGAACGCGCCGCCGGGATCCTGCGGGAGGCGCTGTGAGCGGTGTCGAGGACACGATCGCCGCGCTCGACCGCGGCGAGCTGCGGGTCGCGGAGAAGGTGGACGGCGAGTGGCGCGTGAACGAGGAGGCGAAGGCGGCGATCCTCGAGTACTTCCGCGTCCGCAAGCTGGAGCCGATCGAGGTGGGGCCGTTCGAGTACCTCGACAAGATCCCGCTCAAGCGCGTCGACCTGGACGCGGGCGTCCGGGTCGTGCCGCCGGCGACGGCGCGGTACGGCTCGTTCCTCTCGCCCGGGGTCGTGCTGATGCCGAGCTACGTGAACATCGGCGCCTGGGTCGGGCCGAACACGATGGTCGACACGTGGGCGACCGTCGGCTCGTGCGCGCAGATCGGCGCGGACGTGCATCTCGCCGGCGGCGTCGGCGTCGGCGGCGTCCTCGAGCCGGTGCAGGCGCGGCCGGTGATCGTCGAGGACGGCGCGTTCGTCGGCTCGCGCTGCATCCTGACGGAGGGCGTCCTGATCGGGGAGCGGGCGGTGCTGGCCCCGAACGTCTCGCTGACCGGCTCGGTGCCGGTGATCGACGTGACCGCCGCGGAGCCGGTCGAGCATCGCGGCTACGTTCCGCCTGGCGCGGTCGTCGTCCCCGGCACCCGGCCGAAGGAGTTCCCGGCGGGGACGTATCAGGTCGCGTGCGCCCTGATCATCGGCTGGCGGAGCGAGCAGACCGACCTGAAGACGAGCCTCAACGACGTCCTGCGGGAGTACGAGATCGGCACGTGAACGCCGCGGCGGCGCTCGTGCTCGCGGTGGCCGCGCTCGCCGGCGGGGGTCACTCGACGCAGCTGCGGATCGCGCTGTATCCCGCCGGCGTCGGCGGGGACGTGGAGACGTACACGCTCCGCTGCGCCCCGGCGGGTGGGACGGTGCCCGCTCCCGGACGCGCCTGCCGGACGCTGGCCGGCCTGCCGCACGCGTTCGCGCCCGTCCCCCGGAACCGGGTGTGCACCCAGATCGCCGGCGGCCCGCAGGAGGCGATCGTCACGGGCACCCTGGACGGCCGCCGCGTGTGGGCGCGCCTGCGGCTCCGCAACGGCTGCGAGATCGACCGCTGGCGCCGCCTCGCCACGGTCGTGCCCGGCTTCGGCGGCGCGACGCGCTGAGCGCGAGCGAGCCGGTCGCCCATCCTGGGCATGGCCGTTCCGGCGGGTCTCGAGCCACACCCCCACCCAGGGCGGGGTCGCTGTCCCTCCGCCCTCGCGACCGATGCTATCCGCGAACCGGTTACGGCGAGGTCGCGGCTTCGTCACGAGAGGCCGACGATTCGTCCACGGGCTCCGCGGGGCCGGTGAGCCACGCGCGCTCACCGCGGAGGCGGACGCGCAGGTCGCCTCCCGGGAAGCGCACGACGACGTCGCCCTCGCCGTGCGTCGCGGCGGCGACGGCGACCGCGCTCGAGCCGGACGCGGTGGTCTCCCCCACGCCGCGCTCCCAGACGCGCGCGCTGACGACGCCGCGCCCCTCGATCCGCGCCACCTGGACGTTCGTCCGCTCCGGGAAACGCGGGTGCGTCTCGAGCAGCGGGCCGAGCTCGGCGATCCGCTCGGGTTCGTCGAGGACGACGGCGTGCGGATTGCCCACCGACACCGGCGTCAGCTCCACTCCCGCGACCGTCTCGCGCGCACCGACCTCGACCGGGCCGAGCTCCGACTCGTAGAGGCCGTCCGGGAGCCGCCGCACCTCGACCGCGAGCGGACCGACGTGCACGTGCGCCACGTCCGAGCCGGTGCGGGCCATCAGCCACGCGCCGGCGATCCGCGTCCCGTTCCCGGACATCTCGGCGCGGGAGCCGTCGGTGTTCAGGATCCCGATCTCGACGCGGTCGCCGTCCACCGCGAGGATCTCGAGCACGCCGTCCGTGCCGGTCGCGTCGACGCCCGCGCCGGGCCCTTCATGGACGATGTAGACGTTGCCGTGCGCGTGCCAGCGCCACGATCTCATCGGCGATCTCCTCGGCGGGGCGGTCGCCGGCGACGATAGCGGCGTCCTCGAGCCGCCGCAGCCACTTTCGCTGGTATGCCGCGTACCGGCGCGTCCGCTGCGTCAGCTCGGCGATCGCCTCGTCGCGCGGCAGCGTCGCCACCGCGTCGAGGCCGATCGTCTTCCGCGCCGTCGCGGAGATCGGCCCGGCGGCGAGCGCCCGTTCGACCTCCTCCTCCACGCCCGCGTCGAACATCGCCCGGGCGCGCTCCTCGATCCGCCTGTCGAGGACGTCCTTCGGGACGTCCAGCACGACCACGAGCGTCGGGTGCCGCCAGGCGCCGGCGAAGAGACGCTCCTCGCGCGGCGCGAGCGACCCTCCCGCCTCCGCGAGCTCGAGCGCGCGCACGACGCGGCGCCGGTCGTTCGCGTGGACGCGCGCGGCCGCCTCCTGGTCGATCGAGGCCAGCCGTGCGTGCGCGGCGTCCGCGCCGGCCTCGTCGTAGAGCCGTTCCCAGCGCGCGCGGGCGCCCTCGGCCGGCGCCGGCGGCAGCCCGAGCTCGGCGAGCGCCGCGCGGAAGTACAGACCGGTGCCGCCGACGACGAGCGGCGTCCTCCCCGCGGCGCGGATCTCGTCGATCGCGGCGTGCGCGAGCGGCGCGTACTCGCCGACCGAGGCGGCGTGGGACAAGGGCCAGATGCCGACGAGCCGCTCCGGGAACGGCGAGCGGTTGGTCAGGATCGGGAGACCCTCGTAGACCTGCATCGCGTCGGCCGAGACGACCTCGGCGGGGATCCGCTCCGCGACCGCAGCCGCGACCGCGGACTTGCCGCTGGCGGTCGGGCCGAAGATCCCGATCACGCTCATGCGGCGCGCGCTCAGGCGACGGCGACGGGAAGCTGCGTGCCGCCGAGCGTCGTCGAGGTCGCACGCTCGATCTCGACCTGGACGAGCTCTCCCGGCTCCGCCTCGCCGGCGAAGTTCACGGTCGTGTTGCGGCGCGTCCGGCCGCGCAGGAGCGAGGGCTCGGTGCGGCTCGGGCCCTCGACCAGCACCTCCTCGACGCGGCCGACGCGGGCGGCGTTCCGCTCCGCGGCGATCCGCTGCACCAGCTCGACGAGCCGCTCGATCCGGTCGCGCTTGACCTCGTCCGGCACCTGCGCGTCCATCGCGGCCGCCTCCGTCCCGGCGCGCGGCGAGTAGACGAACGTGAAGGCCCCGTCGAAGCCGACCTCCTCGACCACCTCGAGCGTCTCGCGGAAGTCGTCCTCGCTCTCGCCGGGGAAGCCGACGATGACGTCGGTCGTCAGGGCGAGATCCGGGATCGCCGCCCGCATCTCCTCGACGAGACGCAGGTAGCGCTCGCGCGAGTACGTCCGGCGCATCGCCTTGAGGATCCGGGTCGAGCCGGACTGGAGCGGCAGGTGCGCGTGCTCGCAGACCGCCGCGCACTCCGCCATCGCCTCGATCACCGGCCGCCGGAAGTCCTTCGGGTGCGGGCTCGTGAAGCGGATGCGGTCGACTCCCTCGACCGCGTCGCAGGCGCGCAGGAGCTCGCCGAAGTCGGTGTGCAGGTCGGGCAGCAGGTCGCGGCCCCAGGAGTTGACGTTCTGGCCGAGCAGCGTCAGCTCGCGCACGCCCTCGGCGGCGAGCCGCTCGACCTCGGCCAGGATCTCGCCCGGCCGACGGCTGACCTCGCGGCCGCGCACCGCCGGCACGATGCAGTACGCGCACGTCGAGTTGCAGCCCATCGAGATCTGCACCCACGCCTGGAAGCGCCGCTCGCGGTGCGTCGGCAGCCCCGCGGCGAAGCGCCGCTCCTCGCCCGTCCCCCAGGCGCCGCGCTCGACGCCGAAGCCGCCCGCGCCGAGCCACTCGCCGAGATGGCCGATCGTGCCGGGGCCGAAGGCGACGTCGACCGCTGGATAGAGCGAGAACAGGCGCTCCCGCTGCGCCTCGGCGTAGCAGCCGCCGACGGCGACGATCGTCTCCGGCCGCTCGCGCTTCCGGGCCGCGGCGTTCCCCATGTGCGCGGCGAAGCGCGTGTCCGGCTTCTCGCGGATCGTGCACGTGTTGAAGACGAGGACGTCCGCCTCCTCCTCGGAGGCCGCCTCGCCGAGGCCGAGCTCCTCGAGCATGCCCTTGATCCGCTCCGAGTCGTGAGCGTTCATCTGGCAGCCGAACGTCGTGACGTGATACCGGCGCATCGTGCGTCAGGGTACCCGCGCTCTCTCTGGCAGGATCGCCGCATGAGGTACCTCGCGCTGCTTCGCGGCGTCAACGTCGGCGGCTCGGCGGCGATCCGCATGGCCGACCTCCGCGACTGCGCCGCCGGCCTGGGCTTCGAGGAGGTGGCGACCTACATCGCGAGCGGCAACCTGCTCTTCCGGAGCCGGGAGCGAAGCGCGACCCGGCTCGAGTCGCAGCTCGAGACGGCGATCCGGGACCGGTTCGGCTTCCCGGTCAGCGTCGTCGTCCGCAGCGGAGCCGAGGTGCGGCGGATCGTCGAGCGGATCCCTGCCCACTGGCTCGACGCCGCCGAGCTCCGCGTCACCGTCGCGTTCCTGCTGCGCGGCGCAGACGGGGCGGCGATCGCGCGCCAGCTGCGGCCGAAGGACGGGATCGACGAGCTCGCGGTGGCACCCGGCGCGCTCCTGATCGCGACGCGGCGGGACGCGCTCACCCGCACCGGGATCCGGCTGATCGGGACGCCGCCCTACAAGCTGCTCACGGCGCGCAACCTCAACACGACCCTCGAGCTCGCCGAGCTGCTCGGCCGCTGAGAGCTACGCGGCCTGGATCGGCGAGTCCTCGCTCGGCTCCGCCAGCGCCTCCGGCGCGACGGCGCCGCCCGTGTGGTTGCGCGCGACGTCGACCGCACGGCTCTCGCGGATCACCGTCACCTTCACCTGGCCCGGGTACTCCAGCCGGTCCTCGATCTCGCGCGCGATCTCGTGCGAGAGCAGCGCAGCCTCGTCGTCGTCCAGCTCGCTCGGACGGACGATGACGCGGATCTCGCGGCCTGCCTGCAGCGCGTACACCTTCTCGACGCCGCGCTTCGACGCCGCGAGCTCCTCGAGCGACTCGAGCCGCTTGATGTAGTGCTCCAGGCTCTCGCCGCGGGCACCCGGCCGGCTCGCGGAGATCGCGTCCGCCGCGATCACGAGCACCGCCTCGACGGTCTGCGGCTGCACCTCGTAGTGGTGCGCCTCGACGGCGTGGACGACGCCCTGCGCCTCGCCGTAGCGGCGTGCGAGCTGCGCGGAGATGAGCGCGTGCGAGCCCTCGATCTCGTGCGTCATCGCCTTGCCGACGTCGTGCAGCATCGCCGCCCGCTTCGCCGTCTTCACGCTCGCCCCGAGCTCGGTCGCCATGATCCCCGCCAGGTGCACGACCTCGAGCGTGTGCTTGAGGACGTTCTGGCCGTAGCTCGTCCGGTAGCGCAGCCGGCCGAGGATCCGCACGAGCTCCTCGTGGAACGGGCCGCAGTTCGCCTCGAACACGGCCTGCTCGCCCGACTGGCGGACGATCTCCTCGATCTCCGCCTTCGACTGGTAGTACGTCTCCTCGATCCGGGCCGGATGGATGCGCCCGTCCTCGATCAGCTTCGTCAGCGTCAGCCGCGCGACCTCGCGGCGGAGCCCGTCGAAGGACGAGAGCACGACCGCATGCGGCGTGTCGTCGATGATGAAGTCGACGCCGGTGAGGTGCTCCAGCGCGCGGATGTTCCGGCCCTCCCGGCCGATGATCCGCCCCTTCATGTCGTCGGACGCCAGCTCGACCACCGTCACGGTCGTCTCGGCCGCGTGACTCGCCGCCACGCGCTGCAGGGCGTCGGCGACGAGGTTGCGGGCGCGGCGCTTCGACTCCGCGCGCGCCTCCTCCTCGAGCATGCGGACGCGGCGCGCGAGCTCGTGGCGCGCCAGCTCCTCGCCGCGCTCCAGCAGATGCGTCTTCGCGTCCGCCTGCGTCATGCCGGCGATCCGTTCGAGCTCGGCGAGCTCCGCGTGCTTGGCAGCCTTCAGCTCGTCCTGCAGCTGCCTCAGGTGCGTCTCCCGATCGGCGAGGCCCTGCTCGCGGCGGGAGACCTCGGTCAGCTTCCGCTCGATCTCGCCCTCCTTCGCGAGCACGCGCTCCTCGATCTTCAGCACGGCCGCGCGGCGGTCGCCGAGCTCGTCGTCGATCTCCGCGCGCAGCTTCACGGCCTGCTCGCGCGCCTCGATCTGCGCCTCCCGGCGCACCGCCTCCGCCTCGCGGCGTGCGTCGTCGAGCAGCTGGTCGCGGATCCGCCTCGCCTTGCCGACACCGGTCGTGCCGAACGCCGACACCGCGAGCAGCGCCAGGCCGACGCCGACTGCGATTCCGATCGCGACTCCGATCCCGATCAGCACGTGCGCAACTCCTCGCTCGGTGGGTTGTCCGCCCCGTTCGGCGTGCCCCACCCGGCGTCGAGCCGGCTCGGCCGTCCTCCAGAAACCCGTGTCGCGGCGCGCAGTCGCGCGCCGGAGCGAACCGCGCTATCCCCTGCGCGGCTCCCGCTGTCGACGTCTGATCGTGCGCTCGAAGGTGATTGTCACGGTGCTACGGGTTTCGGAAAATCAGAGTTTGCAGGCAAAACGTCGGGTGAAACGTGGGCGGATCGTAGCGCCGATCAGGGGGCATCCGCAAACCCGGACAGCTCCGCGAGCGTCTCCGGGTCGAAGCCGCGCGCGGCGAGCCGGCGCAGCTCGCGCGGGCCGGCGCCGCCGGCCAGGAGCGACCGAGCCCGCTCCGGCTCGGGCGTGAGGGACGCGACCGCGTCGGCCGCCACCGCCTCCGGGACATGCTCGCGCTCGAGCGCCTCGCGAATCGCCACGTCGCCGTATCCGCGCTCCGCGAGCGACTCCGCCCGCGAGCGCGCGACGCGGGCGTCGTCGACGAGACCCGCCCGCTCGAGCGCGCCGAGCGCCTCCTCCCGCGCCGCCGGCGTCACCCCTGCGCGGGTGAGGCGCTCCTCGAGCGCCCCCCGCGAGCGGTCGCGCACGGCGAGCGCGCGCGTCGCCCGTCTCAGCGCGCCGCTGCGCCGCAGCTCGCGTGCGAGCGTGCGCGCGGTCGGCCGGTCGAGCGCGCGCCCGACGCCGAGCCCTGCCCGCACGACCGCATCGGCCGGCAGGGTCCGCCAGGGCTCGCCGTCGAGCTGCACCTCCACCCGTCCGCGCGGCAGCTCGCGCAGCGCGGTGACGACCATGCTCGCTCCGCTACGCGGCGTCCGCGTCCGCCGCGCCGTCCGCCTCGGCGATCGCCACTGCCGCCGCGGCTGCGGCCGCCTTCTCCGCCTTCCCGTTCGACGCTCCGTCCTCGTCGGCCGCGACCGGCAGCAGGCGCGCGGAGACGATCTGGTCTGGCCCGATCTCCGCCTGGAGCTGCTGGAGGATCTGCTGCGTGATGTCCGGGTGCTCGCGCAGGAACGCGGTCGCGTTCTGGCGGCCCTGGCCGAGCCGCTCGTCGCCGAAGCTGAAGTACGAGCCGGACTTCGTGACCACCTTGCGGTCGAGGCCCGTGTCGAGGACGGTGCCCTCCCACGAGATGCCGGAGCCGTAGATGATGTCGAACTCCGCCTGCTTGAACGGCGGCGCGACCTTGTTCTTCACCACCTTGACGCGGACGCGGTTGCCGATCGCCTCCACGCCCTCCTTCAGCGTCTCGATGCGCCGGATGTCGAGGCGGACCGACGAGTAGAACTTGAGCGCCCGGCCGCCCGGCGTCGTCTCCGGGTTGCCGAACATGACGCCGATCTTCTCGCGCAGCTGGTTCGTGAACAGGCAGATCGTGTCGGTGCGGTTGAGCGTGCCGGCGAGCTTGCGCAGCGCCTGCGACATCAGGCGCGCCTGCAGGCCGACGTGCGAGTCGCCCATCTCGCCCTCGATCTCCGCCTTGGGCGTCAGCGCCGCGACCGAGTCGATCGCGACGACGTCGAGCGCGCCCGAGCGGATCAGCAGCTCGGCGATCTCGAGCGCCTGCTCGCCCGTGTCGGGCTGGGAGACGAGGAGGTTGTCGATGTCGACGCCGATCCGCTTCGCGTACGCCGGGTCCATCGCGTGCTCGGCGTCGATGAACGCGCAGATGCCGCCCCGCCGCTGCGCCTCTGCGATCACGTGGTAGACGAGCGTCGTCTTGCCCGACGACTCCGGGCCGAAGACCTCGACGATGCGGCCGCGCGGCAGCCCGCCGATGCCGAGCGCGAGATCGAGCGCGAGCGACCCCGTGGAGACCGCTCCGACCGAGACCGCGGCGCGGTCGTTCATCTTCATGACGGAGCCCTTGCCGAACTGGCGCTCGATCTGGCCGAGCGCGACGTCGAGTGCTTCCTGCCTGTCCACCTGTCGTCCTCCCTATCTCGCGCCGAGTACTGCGGTTGCCAAGACTTCGTACTGCGCCCCGCTCGGCCGCAGTCGTGACAGATAAGCAGCCGCGTCGGACGGAACGAACGTTCGTACGCGCACGTCCGCCGGCCGCAGCCGGGGCCGCTCGCGGAAGCGCGCCACGGTCAGGTGCGGCAGCCACGGGCGACCTTCGCGCCGGTAGACCCCGAGCCGCTCCAGACGGCTCTGGACGTCGGCCGCGAGCGCCGTCGCGCGGCCGTCCTCGTCGTCGAGCACGAGCATGCCGACGCTCCGCGTCTCGCGGTAGCGGGACGGCGTCAGCCGCATCCCGGCCTCCGCCGCGGCGGCCGCGTCGCGCAGCGCACCGACGATCCCGTCCAGCTCGTGCGCGGGCCGCGAGCCGAGGAACGCGACCGTGACGTGCAGGTGCTCGCGCGGCACGACCCGGACGCGCCGCAGCTCGCGCCGCTGCCACGCCTCGACCTCGTCGAGGACGTCGTCGGGCAGGCGCAGGGCGAGGAAGAGCCGGAGCGGTTCATCGCCGCCCACGCTAGCCCCCGAGGTCATACGACTTCGTCAGGACTCCGTGTCAGGAGCGTGCGCACGAGATGGAGCGCGCCGACGACCGAGCGCGCCCGGATCGAGCCGCGGTCGCCGGGAAACGAGAACTCGCGTCCCAGGCCGCCGTCGGGGCCCTCCGCGTGCAGGTGGACGAGGCCGACGGGCTTCTCGGGCGTGCCGCCGTCGGGCCCCGCGATCCCGGTCACCGCGACGGCGACGTCCGCGCCCAGCCGCTCGCGCGCGCCGCGGGCCATCGCCGCCGCCACCTCCGCCGAGACGGCGCCGTGCGCGGCGAGGAGCTCGTCCGGCACGCCGAGCTCTTTCGTCTTCACCTCGTTCGCGTAGGAGACGACGCCGCCCAGGACGACGTCGCTCGAGCCCGGCACGGACGTGAGCCGCGCCGCGACGAGCCCGCCGGTGCAGGACTCGGCGGTCGCGAGCGTGAGTCCGCGCGCGCGGCAGAGCGCGAGCACGTGCTCCTCGATCCCGCGCTCGTCCCGCGCGTAGAGCCAGCGCTCGAGCGAGCCGGCGAGCGCCCCCTCGAGCTCGTCGGCGCGCGCCTCCGCCCCGGGCTCGACGACGAGGTCGACGTGGATCTCGAAGTCGCGGGCGCAGATCGTCGCCTCCACCCCGCTCCCGTCGCCGCCCGCCTCCGCCAGCGCCCGTGCGACCGCGGACTCGCTGACGCCGAACAGCCGCAGCACGCGCCGGCCCGGCGGCCGCGTGCGCGCCAGGAGCGCACGCACCGGCTCGGTCTCGAGCGCGCGCGGCCAGAGCCGCTGCAGCTCGGCGGGAGGCCCGGGCAGGATCACGGCGACGCAGCCGTTCGGGGCCGGCAGGACGAGCCCCGGCGCCGTGCCGGCGAGGCCGAGCGAGAGCGAGCCCTCTGGCCGCGTGGCCTGCTTCGTGACGCCGGGGGCGAAGTCGGCGTACGGCCGGCGCAGTCGCTCCGCCGCGGCGCGCGAGACGTCGCCGATCTCCCGCTCCAGCCCCGCGTCGACGAAGAGCCCGACGCCCGCGGCGCGGGCGGCCGTCTCGACGGTGCGGTCGTCGTGCGTCGGTCCGAGCCCTCCGGAGACGAGGCACGCGTCCGCCTGCAGGCCGTCCCGGAGCGCCGCCTCGAGCGCCTCCGGCGCGTCGCCGACGATCGTGATCCGGGCCGGCTCGAGGCCGAGACGGAGCGCCTCGCGCGCGAGGAACGGGCCGTTCAGGTCGGTGCGCTCGCCGCGCACGAGCTCGCTGCCCGTGACGACGATCGCGGCGCGCGGCCTGCTCAACCGGCGAGGCGAATCGTCCGCTCGGGCGTGACGACGACCCGCAGGTTCTTCCGCGCGGGCAGCGACACCGGCTTGCCGCCGAGGCGCACGCGCAGCGCGCTCGAGCTGCGGACGAAGAGGTAGAAGCGCGTGCCGGCGAGCTTCTCGACGCCGCCGCCGGGCACGGTCGCCTGCAGGACGACCTTGCCGGAGCGCGAGCCGCGCCTGACCTCGACGTACGTGCCGGCGCCGACGCCGCGGAGGACGAGCTCGTCCGGCGCGGCCGGCTGCGTGCGCGGCCGCTGCTGCGTCTGGACGACCGACGGGGACGACGTCGACGGGCTGACGCCGCCGAACCGCCAGGCGACGAAGACGAGCACCGTGACGAGCGCGATCCCGGCGAGGGCGAGCACGACGCCGCGCCGCTCGACGGTCCGCCGGCGGCTCGGCGGCCGCGTGCGCTGCGGCGGCAGCTCGTCGCGCCAGCTCGTCCCGAACCGCGAGCCGTACTCGTCCACGTAGAGCTGGCCGTCGAGCCCCAGATGGTCGGCGTACGCGCGCAGGAAGCCGCGGACGTACGTGTCGCCCGGCAGGATCGAGAAGTCCTCCTCCTCGAGCGCGCGGATGTACTTGGCGCGGATCTTGGTCGCGAGCTCGACCTCCGGATAGCCGAGTCCCTGGCGCACGCGGGCCTCGCGCAGGCTGTTTCCGAGCTCGAACACGACGTGCCCGATCGTACCGCCCCGGCGGTCAGCCTTCGAGTCGCACGAGCAGCTCGTAGAAGCCGACCGCGATCGCGGCCGCGAGCGTCAGCGAGAGCCCCGCGACCGCGAGGATCCGGGCCGTCCGGATGCGCCGTGCGCCGCCCGCGCGTTCGAGGCTGCGCGTCCAGGCGCCGGCGGCGCCGCGCGCGAGCAGGAGCGCCGCCGCCCCCGTGACGAAGCCGAGCGGGATCGCCCAGGCGGCGTCGACGAGGTCGAGCGTCGCCGAGCGCTGCGCCACGAGGACCGCCGCCGGCACCGTCGCCGCCGAGACGACCCCGGCGAGGACGGCGAGCGAGGCGCGGTGGTTACTGCTTCTGGTACGGCTGGCCATCCGCCGCCGGCGGGATCGAGCGCCCGATCACGCCCGCGACGGCGATCAGGGTCAGGACATACGGGAGCGCCTGGAAGAGCACCGCGTACGAGCTCCAGTTCGGAATCGTGCCGAGCCGCTGCGCGAGCGCGCTCGAGAAGCCGAACAGGCACGCCGCCGCGAACGCGCCGCCGGGACGCCACTTGCCGAAGATCAGCGCCGCGAGGGCGATGAAGCCGCGGCCCTCGGTCATGTTCTGGTTGAACGAGTGGACGAAGCCGATCGAGAGGTACGCGCCGCCCATCGCCGCGAGCATCCCGGAGAACGTCACCGCCGCGTAGCGCGTCCCGAAGACGGAGATCCCGACCGTGTCGGCGGCGCGCGGATGCTCGCCCACCGAGCGGAGCCGCAGGCCGAGCGGCGTCCGGAAGACGACGACGTAGGTGAGGATCACGAGCGCGAACGAGAGCCAGATCATCAGGTTCAGGTCGCCGACCGCCTGCGCGAAGAAGTTGCCGGAGCGCGAGATCGCGATGTCCGGGATCGACTGCGCGTCGGAGAGGTTCGGCGTCCCGTTCGAGCCGTAGATGTCGATGAACAGGTAGCCGGTGATGCCGAGCGCGAGGAAGTTCACGGCCGTCCCGCCGACGATCTGGTCGGCGCGCAGGTGGATCGCGAAGAAGCCGTAGATCAGGGCCATCAGTCCGCCGGCGGCCATCGCGACCAGGAGGCCGAGCCACCAGTGCCCGGTCTTGTCGGCGCCCCAGATCCCGAAGAAGGCGCCGATCAGCATCATCCCCTCGAGGCCGATGTTGACGACGCCGCTGCGCTCCGAGAAGAGGCCGCCGATCGCCGCGTACGTGAGCGGCGTCGCGTAGACGAGCATCGAGGCGATCAGCGCCGACCAGACGACCGCGTTGTCGAGGTTCGCCCGCCCCGCCTGCGCCGCGAGCACGGCGAGCCCGAAGCCGAGCGCGCCGGCGACGATCGCGCCCCAGCCGACACGCCGCGCCCCCTGGCGGACGACCCAGCCGCCGGCGGCGATCGCGAGCGCCGCGCAGACGGCCGGCCAGGCGAGCTGCGTCGCCTTCAGCGGCGGCAGCGCCAGCCAGAAGGCGAGTACGCCGAGGACGATCCCGCCCGCGCCGACCCATTTCGGCTCGACCGCGCGCCGGACGTCGACCGCCTGCGCCATGGCGCTCACGAGGCCGCCTCCGCAGGCGCGCCGCCGCGCGCGAGCCGGAGCTTCTTGCGCTGGTTCCAGAGCCAGAGGACGAGCACGTCGGCGCCGACGAAGAGGACGACGAAGCCCTGGATGATCACGGTCAGGTTGCCCGCGAGGTCGGGCCGGAAGATGCTCGGGTCGAGGTGCCGCGTCGAGGTGCCGTTGAACAGGGCGGCGAAGAGGATCGACGCGAAGAAGACGCCGACCGCGGTGTTGCGGCCGAGCAGCGCGACCGCGATCGCGATGAAGCCGACCTGCGAGATCTGGATGTCGTTGACGTTGATGTGGAACTCCCAGCCGAGGACGTCCATCGCCCCGGCGACTCCCGCGAACGCGCCCGAGATCGCCATCGCGTAGAAGTAGTTGCGCGCCACGCCGACGCCGCCGTAGCGGGCCGCCTCCGGGTTGAAGCCGACAGCGCGCACGGAGAAGCCGAGCGGCGTCCTGTTGAGCGTGACCCAGTAGACGACGAGCGCGGAGAGCGCGACGAAGAAGCCGATGTGCAGCCCCTGGAGGAGCGGGTCGCCCCAGAAGACGTGCAGGTGCGTGTTCGCCTGGATGTCGTGCGAGACCGGCACCGATGCGCCCAGCGCGTGGCTCTGCAGCGGCCCGCCGAGCCCGAAGGCCCAGCTCCCGAGCCAGTACGCGATCCAGTTGAGCATGATCGTCGAGATCACCTCGTGCGCGCCCACGGTCGCCTTGAGGAAGCCGGCGATGCCCGCCCAGACGGCGCCCGAGAGCATCGCGACGAGGATCGCGAGGACGATGTGGAGCGGGCCGTTCATGCCGACGAAGGCCGAGGCGACCCACACCGACATGATCGAGCCGATGATGTACTGGCCCTCGCCGCCGATGTTGAACATGCCGCAGCGGAAGGCGAACGCGACCGCGAGCCCGCAGAGGATCAGCGGCGTCGTCAGCAGCAGCGTCTGCTGCAGGTTGAGCGCGGCGAGCGAGCGGTCGGCCCCGGTCACCCACGGGAAGAGCCAGTTGAGACCGGTGCCGTTGAAGATGGCGCGGTAGGTCGAGAACGGGTTCGAGCCGCTCGCGAGGACGACGAGGCCGCCGATCAGGAACGCGATCAGCGCCGTCAGGACGGGCGTGACGATGCCGCCGGCGCGCTGGTAGAAGGCGAGCCGCTCGGCGACGCTCGGGGCGTAGTCGCCGCCCTCGCGCTGCGGCTGCTCGTTCTCGGTCACGCGACCACCTCCTCTTCCGTGCGGCCGCCGGTCATCGCGAGGCCGAGCTCGTGCTCGTCCGTGCCGGGCGGGAACTCGGCGACGAGGCGGCCCTCGTAGATGACGTGGATGCGGTCGGAGAGCGAGAGGATCTCGTCCAGCTCGAGCGAGACGAGCAGGATCGCGCGGCCCTCGTCGCGCTCCTCGACGAGGCGCCGGTGGACGAACTCGATCGCGCCGACGTCGAGGCCGCGCGTCGGCTGCCCCGCGATCAGCACCTTCGGGTTGCGCTCGATCTCGCGGGCGAGCACGACCTTCTGCTGGTTGCCGCCCGAGAGCGCGCCGGCGCGGGTCAGCGGCCCGCCGCCGCGCACGTCGAACTGCTTGAGCAGCGTCCCGGCGCGGTCGACGAGGACGCGCGGGCGCAGCCAGCCGAAGCGCGAGACCGGCGGCTTGTCGAAGTCGTGCAGGCCGATGTTCTCGGCGAGCGAGAACTGCAGCACGAGACCGCGCCGCTGCCGGTCCTGCGGGATGTGGCCGACCCCGGCGTCGAGCGCGTGCTTGGCGGTCGCGTGCGTGATGTCGCGGCCCTCGACCAGCACGCGGCCGGAGGAGGCGCGGCGCAGGCCGGTGATCGCGTCGATCAGCTCGCTCTGGCCGTTGCCGTCGACGCCGGCGATGCCGACGATCTCTCCCGCCCGCACCTCGAACGAGACGCCGCGCACGGCCTCGAGGCCGCGCTCGTCGTGGACGACGAGGTCCTCGACCTGGAGCAGCGGCTCGCCCGGCTGCGCCGGCTTCTTGTCGACGCGGAGCAGCACCTCGCGGCCGACCATCGCCCGCGCGAGCGCCTCCTCGGTCGCGCCCTCGCGCGGCCGCGTCTCGACGAGCTTGCCGCGCCGCAGCACCGAGATCCGGTCGGCGATGTGGAGCACCTCGTGCAGCTTGTGCGAGATGAAGATCACCGACTTGCCCTGCTCGGTGAGGCTGCGGACGACCGCGAACAGCTCCTCGGCCTCCTGCGGCGTCAGCACGGCGGTCGGCTCGTCGAGGATGAGGATGTCGGCGCCGCGGTAGAGCGCCTTCAGGATCTCGACGCGCTGCTGCTGGCCGACCGAGATCGACTCCACCTTCGCGCGCGGGTCGACCGCGAGCCCGAAGCGGTGCGAGAGCTCCTCCACGCGCGCGGCCGCCTCCGCGTAGTCGAGGAAGACGCGCCCGTGCGTCGGCTCGCTCGCGAGGACGACGTTCTCGGCGACGCTCATCACCGGGATCAGCATGAAGTGCTGGTGGACCATGCCGATCCCGGCCTCGATCGCCTCCTTCGGCGAGCCGAGGCGGATCCGCTCGCCGCGCACGAAGATCTCGCCCTCGTCCGGGTGGTAGAGCCCGTAGAGGACGTTCATCAGGGTCGACTTGCCCGCGCCGTTCTCGCCCAGAAGGGCGTGCACCTCGCCGGGCAGCAGGTCGAGGTCGACGCGGTCGTTCGCGACGATGCCCGGAAAGCGCTTGGTGATGCCGCGAAGCTCGAGGACGGGGGCAGCGGGCTCGGCCAATCCGCCGCTCAGTCTAGGCGGCGGATCGGCCTGACCCAAACCGAACCTTCTACGGAACCGTGTTCGGGATCCGGATCTGTCCCTTCGCGATCTTCTGCTTGATCTGCTGCACCTTCTGGACGTCCGACTGCGGCACCTGCGAGCTGATCTTGCCGATGTCGATGCCGCCGTTCGCGACCGTGAACTCGAAGGTGCGCCCCGACTTGAACGTGCCGTCGACGAGCTGCTTCACGGTCGTGAAGACGTCGTTGTCCACGCGCTTGACCGCGCTCGTCAGGATCTGGGAGCCGAGGTACGCCTGGTCGGCGTCGACGCCGATGCCCCAGACGTGCTTCTGCTTCGCCGCGTCGAGCGCGCCGAGGCCGCAGCCGCCGGCGACCTGGAAGACGACCTTCGAGCCCTGGCCGATCTGCTGCAGCGCCAGGTTCTTGCACTTGTCCTGGGCCACGAAG
>DASSNM010000068.1:0-20220 GCA_035688025.1 Gaiellaceae bacterium
AGGTTTGCCGGAAACCGCCCCGGTGCGATAATCGCGGCGGGGGATGCAGCCGCCGGAGGATCTCGCCACGGCCCTGCGTCGCCGCGTGCGGCAGGCGATCGCGGAAGCCGAACACGCCGTCGAGCGCTCGGAGGCGCTGGCCGCGGCGCGCCGCCTCGTGCGCGAGCGCGCGCTGCTGAAGCGCTGCGCCTGGTGCGGCCGCGTCTCCTTCGGGGGCGGCTGGCAGGGCGACGGCGACCTGCCCGGCTTCGTCCCCGAGCGCGTCCGCGAGGAGGCGACGCACGGCATCTGCCCGCGCTGCTTCGGCGAGCTGGAGCGCGACGGCAAGACGCATCCGCGCGGGTAGCGCCGCCGCGGCTGCTACGGTGTCGGCACGGACGGCACCGGGCCGTCCCGTGAGATTCAGGTTCTCGTTCCTCCTTGGATTCGAGCTCTTGCGTCTCGAATCCGAACAAGGAGTCGAACAACCCGTGTCAGAGTCTTTCCGTGCGCTCGGCGTGAGCGCGGAAGTCGAGCAGAGCCTCGCCGCCCGCGGCATCGTCGAGCCGTTCCGCATCCAGTCCCTCGTCGTCCCCGACGCCCTCGCCGGCCGCGACGTCCTCGGCAAGGCGCCGACGGGCTCCGGCAAGACGCTCGCGTTCGGGCTGCCGCTCGTCGAGCACGTCTCGGCCGAGGACGCGAACGCGGTCGCGCTCGTGCTCGTGCCGACGCGCGAGCTCGCGCTGCAGGTGACCGAGGAGCTGCAGCTCCTGGGCGCGCCGAAGGGCGTCCGCGCCGAGGCCGCCTACGGCGGCGCGCCGGTCGGCGCGCAGGCGAAGCGCCTCAAGGGCGCCCAGCTCGTCGTCGCCACGCCGGGCCGGCTGCACGACCTCATGCAGCGCCGGCTGGTGTCGCTCGACGCGATCCGGATCCTCGTCCTCGACGAGGCCGACCGGATGCTCGACATGGGCTTCCTGCCGCAGGTCGACCGCATCGTGCGCCGCCTGCCGGAGAAGCGCCAGACGATGCTCTTCTCGGCGACGCTCGACGGCGAGGTCGGCGAGCTCGCCCGCAAGTTCACGCTCAACCCGTCCCGCTTCGAGGCCGAGCTGCCGTCGCAGCACTCGAGCGGCGAGGTCGAGCACGAGTTCGTCGCGGTCACCGCCGCGGACAAGCTCGACCGGCTGATCGAGCTGCTCGAGGCGGAGCGCGGTCTCGCGCTCGTGTTCGTGCGGACGAAGCGCGGCGCCGACCGGCTCGCGCAGAAGCTGCGCGGGCGCGGGGTGGAGGCGGCCGCGATGCACGGCGACATGACCCAGGGCGCGCGCGAGAAGGCGCTCGAGCGGTTCCGCCGCGGGATCGTGACCACGCTCATCGCCACCGACGTCGCCGCCCGCGGCCTCGACCTCGACGACATCACCCACGTCGTCAACTACGACCCGCCGGAGGACCACAAGGGCTACGTCCACCGCGTCGGCCGCACCGGCCGCGCCGGGCGCTCCGGCAACGGGATCACGCTCGTCCTCCCCGAGCAGCAGGGCGAGGTCGGCCGCGTCGCGGCCATGCTCGGCCACCGCGAGGAGTTCGAGTCGACGGGCATGAAGCCGGCGCGCGCGAAGCTCGTGTACACGAGCCGCCGCGGCAGGCGCTCGAAGTGGTAACAGGCGCCTGCCTCTGCGGCGGCGTCCGCTACGAGGTCTCGGAGCCGTTCGTCTCCGCCGGCTACTGCCACTGCACCCGCTGCCAGCGGCGCACCGGCGCCGCGGCGGCGGCCTCCGCGCGGATCGCGCCGGGCTCGCTGCGCGTCGTGGCGGGCGAGGAGCTCGTCCGCTGCTGGGATCCCGGCGACGGCGGCTGGCTCAAGTGCTTCTGCTCGGTCTGCGGCGGCGCGCTCTGGAGCCGCCACGCGGAGGAGACGGAGCTCGTCGCGGTGCGGCTCGGCACGGTCGACGGCGACCCCGGCATCCGGCCCTCGTACCGGCAGTACGTCGCGTACGCGGCGAGCTGGGAGCAGATCCCGGAGGACGGCCTGCCGCGCTTCCCGGAGCAGCGCGGCGCCTGACGTGTGAGTCCGGCGCGGGTGGGGAGACCGTCCTCGTGGTCCGCGCCGACTGGACATACGAGCTGCCGCCGGTCACCGGCGACGCCGTCTGGCTCGAGGAGTACCTCGTCTACGACCGCGACGGCGAGGCCGCCGGGAAGATCTTCGCCGTGCTCGAGCACGCGGGGCGGCGCTGGCTCGGGATCGAGCGCGAGCCGTGGCCGGTGCGCCACGACCGCCGCGCCGTCCTCTACGAGAAGATCGTCGAGGTCGACCACGAGAACCACGCGGTGCACCTCTCGCTCGACGCGCGGGAGCTGGACGAGTCGCTCGAGCTGCCCGCCGAGAAGGGCGTCGAGCAGGGCGGGTCGGCGCGCCGCGTCGTCGACGTGCCGCCCGACGCGATGCCGCGCGCGCGCGACGCGGGCGAGCCGGGGCCGGTCGACCGGCCGCGGGTCGTCGTCGCGCCGATGCTCCTGATCTCCGGGACGCTGACCCTGATGGGCGCGATCGCCCTCTTCGGCGCGAACCCGAGCCCGGCCAGGCTGGCATGGTTCGCGATCCCGGTCGCCTTCTTCGTGCTCGCCGCCGCGGTGGGTCTGCGCTCGTGGGCGCTGCCCTGGCGGCGGGCGCGGCGCTAGCGACGCCGGGTACGGTCAGGGCGTGCCCGCGACGCCCCGCCGCCTCACGTTCGGAGCCAACGCCGACGCCTACGAGCGCGCCCGTCCGGCATGGCCGGAGGAGGCGGCGCGGTGGCTCGTGCCGGACGGCGCGCGGTTCGTCGTCGAGCTCGGCGCGGGCACCGGCAAGCTGACGCGCGCGCTCGCGGCGCTCGGCGTGCGGGTGCTGGCGGTCGAGCCCGACCCGCGGATGCTGGCCGTGCTGCGCGAGCGGGGGCTCGACGGGGTGGAGGGCTCCGCGGAGGCGATCCCGGTCGGAGACGGCGAGGCGGACGCGGTCGTCGCGGGCTCGTCGTTCCACTGGTTCGAGCTGGCGGCGGCGCTCCGCGAGGCGCACCGCGTCCTGCGTCCCGGAGGACGGCTCGCGTTCGGGTGGAACCATCGCGACCCGGCCGCGCCCGGGATGGATCGCTTCGCGCGGGCGATCGAGGCCGCGCGCGGCGGGCAGTCGCGCTGGGGCGACCGGCCGTGGCCGGAGCTCGTCGCGCGGGGCGACCTGTTCGGCGCGGTCGAGCGGCGCCGCTTCCCGCACGTGCACGAGCTGCCGCGGGAGGCGCTGGCCGACCACCTCCGCTCGTACGCGACGCTCGCCGAGCGGCCCGAGGCGGTGCAGCGTGAGCTGCTGGCGGCGGTCGAGCGGATCGTCGACGAGGAGCCGGCGCTCCGCCGCGGCGGCACGCTGACGCTCCCGTTCGTCGTCGACGCCTACCGCGCCCGCGTCACGAGAGTGGGACGAGCCGGGTTCCCGTCGCCTTGAAGGTCGCGTACGCGATCCCGCCGCGCGCGAGCCCGAGACGCTCCGCCGACGCGGCCGTCACCTCCGCGGTCACCGGCCCGATCCGCACGCGCACGCGGTTCGCGACCTCGACCACGGAGCCCACCTCGCCCCGGACGACGTTCAGCGCCGAGTCCGCCTGCTCCGCATGCTCGCGCGCGACCGCGATCTCCCACGGGTAGACGACGACGCCGACCTCGCCGCTCGCCTCGTCGGTCGACCACAGCTCCTCGCCGCTCTCGAGCCGCACCGCGGTGAGCGAGCCGCCGTCGCGCCGCGCGCGACCGTGGAGCAGGTTCGCGCCCGTGAACGCGGCCACGAACGCGTCGCCGGGCTGCGCCACCAGCTCCGCCGGAGTCGCGAGCTGGCGCAGCGTCCCGTCCACGAGCACGCCGACCTCGTCCGCGAGCGCGGCCGCGTCCTCGTAGTCGTGCGTGACGAGGAGCGCGGGGAGCCCGAGCCCGCGCAGCAGCTCCGCCAGCTCGCCGCGCACCGCGCTCTTCGTGTGCGCGTCGAGCGCGGCGAGCGGCTCGTCGAGGAGCAGCACCTCCGGGTCGCGCGCGAGCGCCCGCGCGAGCGCGACCCGCTGCCGCTCGCCGCCCGAGAGCTCCCGCGGCCGCGCGCCCGCGAGCTGCGCGATCCGCAGCCGCTCGAGCAGCTCGTCGACCGGCCGCCCGGCGGCGCCGAACGCGACGTTTCCCCGGACGGACAGGTGCGGGAAGAGCGCGTACTCCTGGAAGACGAGCCCGACCCGGCGCCGCTCCGGCGGCAGGAAGACGCCCCGTTCCGCGTCGAGCCAGACCTCGTCGCCCAGCGCGACCCGCCCGCGCGGCGGCCGCACGAGGCCCGCGACCGCGCGCAGCACCGACGTCTTGCCGGCGCCGGACGGCCCGACGAGCGCGACCGTGCCGCGCACCTCGAGCGCGAGCTCTAGCTCGAAGGCGCGAAGAGGAAGCGCGAAGTCCGCCGCGAGGGCTGCCACTGGAGGGTCACCTTGAGCGCGACGAGCAGGGCCGCGCTGACGAGGACGAGGAGGGCGCTCATCGCGAGCGTCACGTCGAAGCCGCCGGGCACGGCGAACTCCTGGTAGATCGCGAGCGGCAGCGTCTGCGTCACGCCCTGCAGGCTGCCCGCGAACATGATCGTCGCCCCGAACTCGCCGAGGCCGCGCGCGAACGCGAGCGCCTCGCCGGCGGCGAGCCCGTTGCGCGCGAGCGGGAGGACGACGCGGAAGAACGTCCGGCCGGGGCCCGCGCCGAGCGTGCGCGAGGCGGCGACCAGGTCGGGATCGACCGCCTCGAAGGTCGCGATCGCCTGCCGCAGGTAGAGCGGGCCGGCGACGAACGCGACCGCGAGCACGACCGCCGCCTGCGTCAGCCCGAGCCGGATCCCGAGCCCGGCGAGCGCGCCGCCGAGCAGGCCGAGCCGGCCGAACGCCGCGATCAGCCCGATCCCGGCGACCGCGGGCGGGAGCACGAGCGGCAGCTCCAGGAGCGTCACCGCGAGCGCGCGGCCGGGGAAGCGGCGCGTCGCGAGCAGGTACGCGGCCGGCGTCCCGAGCAGGAGCACGAGCGCCTGCGCGATCGCCGTCGTCTTCAGGCTGACCGCGAGCGCGTCGGTGACGACCGGGTTCGAGAGCTGCCCGACGAGCCGGCCGGGGGAGACGCGCGCGAAGATCGCGACGACCGGGACGAGCAGGAAGGCGAACGCGACGAACGCGGCCGCGAAGACGAGCGCGCCGCCGAGGAGCCGCCGGCTCATCGCCTCGGCAGGGCGAGGAAGCCCGCCGCGCGCAGCTTCCGCTGCGCGGCGGGCGCGAGCAACCGGCGCAGGAACGCCTGGGCGGCGGCCCGGTGCGGGCTCGACGCGACCGCCGCCCCTGCGTATTCGACGCGCGGCTGCGCGCTCGCCGGGATCGGGAACACGGCGACCTTCCCCGCGACGGTCCTCGCGTCGGTGGCGTAGACGAAGCCCGCGTCCGCCTCGCCGAGCGCGACCTTCGCGAGCACCTCGCGGACGTCCGTCTCCTGGCTCGCCGCGTGCGCGACGACCGAGCTCAGGTGCAGCGCCGCGAGCACGGTGCGCGTGTAGTCGCCGACCGGGACGCCCGCCGCGCCGACGACGACCTTGAGGCCGGGCTTCGTCACGTCCTGGATCCCGTGCAGGCGGCCCGGGTTCCCGTGCGGGACGATCATCACGAGCGTGTTCGCGGTCACGACGACCGGCTTCGCGACGAGGCCCTGCGCGTAGAGCTGCCGCGGCAGGCTCGTGTTCGCGGAGACGAGGACGTCCGCCGGGATCCCCTGCTGGATCTGCGCCGCGAGCGCGTTCGAGCCGCCGAACGAGTACCGCTCGTGCGGGTCGATCTTCGGGAGGACGTCGGTGAGCGAGGCGGCCGCGAAGACGGTCAGGCGCGGGGTCGAGGCGCGGGTCGCGGCCCAGCCGGCGCCCGCGGCGAGCGCCGCGACCACCAGGGCGGAGGAGACCAGGACGCGCCGGCTCACGACTCGACCATGACCGAGGTCGACTTGACGATCGCGGTCGCGGGCATCCCCGGCTTCAGGCCGAGCTCCTCGACGGCGTCGCGGGTGACGACGGCGACGACGCGGGCGGGCTCGGTCACCGCGATCTCGACCTGGGCGAGGAGTCCCTCGACCTGGACGGCGGTGACCGTGCCGTGGAAGCGGTTGCGCGCGCTCATGTGCTGCGTCGAGTCGTCGCCGCGCAGGCGCTCGATCTCGGCCGCGGCGACGACGCGGCGGTTGCCCGCGTCGCGCTCGGTGCGGATCCTGCCCTCGCGGTCCCAGCGGCGGAGCGTGTCGAGGCTGATCCCGAGCGCGCGGGCGGCCTCCGAGGCGGTGTACGTCTGCTTCGCCACGGCCGCGAAGCATACCTAGGAGATACCTAGGTGCGACGGATCGCGATCCGGGGGTGCGCCGCCGGCCGCAGCCAGCGCAGCAGCCGCAGCAGGCGCGGCCGCGGCAGCGAGACGCAGCCGTTCGTGGCGTGGCCGAGGTCGTCGTGGAGGAAGATCGCCGAGCCGCGCCCGGGGACGACGGGCGCGGTGTTGTAGTCGACGACGAGGAAGTCGCGGTAGGCGGTCGTCGCCCGCCACAGCGCCTCGCTGCCGCCGCCGAAGGGCGGGCTCGTCCCGCAGCGGACGTGGCGGAAGCGGTTGTAGCTCGGCGAGGACGGGTCCTCGTCCCACCAGTCGCCGCAGACGAGCCGGTGCCAGCCGCCGCGGAAGCCCGGGTTCGCGTCGAGCCCGTAGCCCGTCGCGCCGAGCCGGAAGACGCCGGCGGGCGTGGCGCCGTCGCCCTCCCGCTTGCGGGTCGAGATCCCGCCCCAGCCGACGCGCGCCTGCCACGGGCCGGCGACGCGCCGCCAGCAGGAGCCGCTGCGCCGCCAGAGCTCGAGCCGCGCGACGGTCGCGCCCGGGGCGCCGGTGACGGTGACGAGCTGCGTCGAGCCGGCCGCCGGGGCCGGCGCGGCCGCGCAGGCGAGGGCGCCGGCGGCGAGGAGGGCGGCTACGCTCACTCCGCCATGATTGCCGCACCGGCCGCGCAGCCGCCGCCCTTCGTCGCGCGGGCCGCCCCCGTGACGCGCGCCGACGTCCGCTGGTCGTGGCGTCCCGGCTGCCCGGTTCCGCCCTCGCGGCTGCGCGCCGTCCGGCTCGCGTACTGGGACTTCGCGGGCGAGCGCCGGCTCGGCACGCTCGTCGTGAACGAGACGGCCGTGCCCGCGGTGGAACGCGTCTTCCGGACGCTCTACCGCGCGCGCTTCCCGATCCGTTCGATCCGGCCGGTCGACGCGTTCCACGGCTCCGACGACCGTTCGATGGCGGCCGACAACACGTCCGGCTTCAACTGCCGCAAGGCGGTGACGAGCGGCCCGGCGAGCTGGTCGGCGCACGCGTACGGGCTCGCGGTCGACGTGAACACGGTCGAGAACCCGTACCGCCTGGGCGGCCGCTGGCTCCCGGCGGCGGGCAGGCGCTTCGCCGACCGCGCGAGGATCCGGCCGGGCATGGCCGTCGCGGGCGGGCTCCTCGTCCGAGCCTTCGCCGAGGTGGGGTGGGGCTGGGGCGGCCGGTGGAGCGACCCCGACTACCAGCACTTCTCCGCAACCGGGAACTAGTAACAGTCTGTTACAAGCGCCCGGGCGGTGCGATTCGTGGCTGCGAGCCGCTTCCCCGCGCACCTAGTAACAGTCTGTTACTTGGGATTCCGGATCCCAGCTGCGCCGATGACGCCGCCGGCGGCGATCAGCGCGGCGGTGATCAGCATCGCGACGTGGAAGCCGTGCACGGTCAGCGTCGTGCCGCCGCCGGAGGCCGCGAGGCCGACGACGGCGATCGCGACGAGCCCCGCCACGCGCGCCACCGCGTTGTTCACGCCGGACGCGATCCCCGCGTCGCTCGGGCCGGCGTCCGAGAGCACCGTCGTCGTCAGCGGCGCGACGGTCAGCGAGAGCCCGACCGAGAAGCCGAGGAGCGGCGGCAGGAGCTCCGTCCAGTAGTCGAGCCCGGTCGGCAGGCGCGCGAGCGCGAGGACCGAGGCGCCGGCGACGAGCGGGCCGGCCGCCATGAACCAGCGCGGGCCGACGTGCATCGACCAGCGGCCCGTCAGGCGCGAGAGGAAGAACATCACGATCGTCACCGGCAGCGCCGCGAGCCCGGCGCGGAAGGCCGAGTAGTGCCCGAGCTGCTGCAGGAAGAGGATCAGGAAGAAGCCCCAGCACGAGAGACCCCCGTAGACGGCGAACGTCTCGACGTTCGTGACCGAGAAGTTCCGCCGGCGGAAGAGCCGCAGCGGCAGCATCGGGTGGGCCGCCCGCCGCTCGTAGAGCACGAACGCGACGAGCGACGCGGCCCCGCCGGCGAGCGCGCCGGCCACCGCGGCGCCCCAGCCGAGACGCGGCTGCTCGATGAAGCCGAACACGATCGCGCCGAGGCCCGCCGCGCAGAGGACGGCCCCGACGACGTCGACCCGCGCGCGCTCCTTCCGCGCCGCGGGCGGCGAGGCGAGGTGCACGATCGCGAGCGTCGCGACCGCGACCGGGACGTTGATCAGGAAGATCCCCCGCCAGCTCCACGAGTCGATCAGCCAGCCGCCGACGAGCGGGCCGACGACGAACGAGATCCCGGTCCACGCCGTCCACGTCCCGATCGCGGCGCCGCGCTCCGTCCCCGAGAAGACGCTCGTGATCAGCGCCAGCGAGGCAGGCGTGAGCAGCGCGCCGGCGATCCCCTGGACGCCGCGGAACACGATCAGCGTCGTCGGGTCGGGCGCAGCCGCGCAGAGCACCGACGCGAGCCCGAACGCGGCGACGCCGAGCAGGAACACGCGCACCTGGCCGAACAGGTCGCCGAGCGAGCCGCCGACGAGGATCAGCGAGCCGAGCGTGAGCAGGTACGCGTCGACGACCCACTGCTGCGCCGCGAGCCCGCCGCCGAGGTCGCGCTGGATCGCGGGCAGCGCCACGTTGACCACCGACGAGTCGAGGAAGACGATCGACGAGCCGAGGATCGCCGCCAGCAGCCCGAGCCGAGCGGTGCGCGCGGCGACGTCGAGCTGCGGCTCCGCGGTCTCCACCGGCCGATCCTACGTTCCGTACTCCTCCGCACGGAGACTCCGCGCCGCCGCTGATTGCCGGGCGTCCGCGTCCCGGCACGCTCTCGGCATGAGCCAGGGCGCACTCACGACGATCCTGCCGACGCTGATGGTCGGCTGGCTGATGGTCGTCGCCGGTCTCGGCAAGAAGCGCCTCGAGCTGCGGCCGAAGGCCTGCCCGCGCTGCGGCCACCGCCACTGCACCTGCGGCGCGCGGCACTGAGCCGGCGCTAGCCGGAGCCCGCCCCGCCCTCGAGCGTGTCGACCAGCCTGTCGGCGTGCGCCGCCGGCACGAGCAGGGTCAGGCGGTCGCCGCCCGCGAGCTCGGTCGTCCCGGTCGGCGCGATCGCGTCCCCGTTGCGGCGCAGCCCGAGCACGCTCGAGCCCTCGGGCAGGCCGAGCTCCGCCAGCCGCGAGCCGACCGGCCCGGCCGTCTCGCCGAGCTCCAGCTCGACGACGCGGTAGCCGCGCAGGCGGGCGAGGGCGCTGCCGACGAGCCCGATCTCGTGACGGGGCTGCTGCGGCGCCCGCCGGCGCTCGGCGTCGCGGATGCCCGCCTCCAGCCGCTGGTTGTACGCGCGGAGGACGTCCATGTGCGTCAGCCAGCCGACGACGCGGCGCGTCTCCGGCTCGAGCACCGGCAGGCCGGAACGCTCGCGCATCAGGGCCGAGAGCCCCTGCTCGAGCGTCTGGCTCGGACGCAGCGCGGTCGTCTCCTGGGCGAGCCCGCCCGCGTCGGCGTCGAGCGCGTTCTCGCGCATCGCCTGCTCCACCTGCTGCGAGGTGACGGTGCCGCGATAGGCGCCGTCCGCGTCCACCACCGGCAGGCCGTCGGCCGGCCCCCGCATCAGCCGCTCGATCACCTCGTTCAGCGGCGTCCCCTGGTCGACGGAGACCGGCACCGGCTGCATCGCGTCCCGCACCGTCAGCAGCGCCATCAGGTTCGCGCCGCGGCCGCGCATCAGGTCGATCCCGCGTCGGCGCAGCTTCAGCGTGTAGATCGTGTCGCGGCTCAGCTGCCGCGAGACGCCGGCGGCGAGCACGATCGCGAACATCAGCGGCAGGATGATCCGGTACTCGCCGGTCAGCTCGAAGACGATGATCACCGCCGTGATCGGCGCCCGCGCCGCCCCGGCGAAGACGGCGCCCATGCCTACGAGCCCGTAGGCGCCGGCCGCCGCGGTCGAGTGCGGGAAGAGGTGGTGGACGCCGTGCCCGTAGGCGCTCCCGAGCATCGCGCCCATGAAGAGCGAGGGCGCGAAGACCCCGCCGGAGCCGCCGATCGAGATCGTCAGCGTCGTCGCGAGGATCTTCCCGGCGAGCAGCGCGACCAGGAACCAGACCGCCCAGCCGCCGTGGATCGCCTTCTCGAGCGGCGGGTAGCCGACGCCGTACAGCTCCGGCAGCGCGAGCAGCAGCAGGCCGAGCAGGATCCCGCCGACCGCCGGACGCAGCCACTCCGGGCCGCGCCAGAGCCTGTCGGCGAGGTCCTCGCCGCCGTAGAGGACGCGGACGAAGGCGACGCCGACCACCGCGGCCGCGACGCCCAGCCCGGCGTAGAGCAGGTACTCGAGCGGCGAGACGAGCTGGAAGGTGGGGAGGTGGAGGAACGGGTGGTCGCCGAACGCGGCGCGGCCGACGATGTCCGCGGCGAACGAGGAGAGCACGACGACGCCGAACGACTCCGCCTCGAAGTCGCGCAGGATCAGCTCGAGCGCGAAGAAGACGCCCGCGATCGGCGCGTTGAAGGTCGCCGAGATGCCGCCGGCGGCGCCGCACGCGACGAGGACGCGCAGCCGCGACTCCGGCACCCGCAGCAGCTGACCGAGCGTCGAGCCGAGCGCCGAGCCGATCTGCACGATCGGCCCCTCGCGCCCGACCGAGCCGCCGGAGCCGATGCAGAGCGCAGACGCGAGCGCCTTCACGACCGACACCTGCGGCCGGATCCTGCCGCCCCGCTCGGCGACCGCCAGCATCACCTCCGGCACGCCGTGGCCCCGCGCCTCGCGTGCGAACAGGTGGATCAGCGGCCCGTAGAGGAGGCCGCCCACGACCGGGGCCGCCACGACGAACCAGAAGCCGAGGTGTCCGTAGCCGTAGCCGGCGCGTCCGTGGGCGCTGTAGTCCGCGTAGCCGCTGAACGCGTGCGTGAAGACGAGGATCAGGTAGCGGAACGCGACCGCACCGAGCCCGGCGCCGCCGCCGACCGCGAGCGCGAGCGCGACGAGGCCGGTCGGGCTGCCCCGGACCCAGTCGCGCGTCCGCGCCCGCCACGAGCCGGGAAGGGGCAGGGAACGCCACCAGCGCCCGCCGAAGGCGGCCGGTGCTCTCGGCGGGGTCTGGGCGGGGGCGGATCCGTTCGTAGCACGATCATTGTGCCGGGAGGCCGCCGGCGCCGAGTTCAGGAACTCGTAAGCGGGGCGCAACCCGCGCGCAAGCGGGGCCGCCGTAGCCTCGTCGGGACGCCGGTAGACCCCGAGGAGGATTCGATGCGCTTCGTTCTCGCCGCCGCGCTCGTGGCGCTCGCCACGACCGCAACCGCAACTGCGACCATTCGCGGGATGCACCCGCACCTCGCCGCCCGACTCGCCGGCATGGGCGAGCACGGCGTCGTCGACCTGACCTCGAAGGCCGCGCAGGGCAAGCTCTGCTGGAGCTTCGACGTGCCGACGAAGGGGATCCTGAACGCCACGATCCGCGACGCGCACGGGATGAAGGTCGCCGAGCTCGGCATGCACTACAGCGCGAAGGGCTGCGGCCCCGTCTCGAAGCGGGCGCTCGGGCTGATCGAGGCGCATCCGTCCCGGTACGCGGTCTGGGTCGCGACGAAGGGCCACCCCGGCGACCTGCGCGGGAAGCTCTTCGCCGGCATGGCGCACCCGTGATGGACGGCGAGCGTCGCATCGGCAGGGGCGTCTTCCTCGCCACCGTCCTCGGCGGCGCGACCTCGCTCGCGTGGGGCAAGCCCGTGTGGAGCAAGGTCTCCGGCGCGCTCGGCGGCGCCGAGGCGCTCGTCCCGCTCGTGCCGACGAAGGGCTGGCGGATCTACACGGTCGCGAGCACGATGCCGACCTTCGACCCTGCAACGTGGCGGCTCTCGATCGGCGGCCTCGTGCAGCAGCCGGTCTCGCTCGGCTACGACGAGCTGCGCGCGCTGCCGCGCGTGAACCAGGTCTCGACCTTCCACTGCGTCACCGGCTGGACGGTGCAGGACGTCCGCTGGGGCGGCGTCCGCCTCCACGACGTGCTCGCGCAGGCCGGGCCGCTGCCGGAGGCCGGCGGGCTCGAGTTCGTCTCCGCCGAGGAGCCGTACGTCGACTCGCTGTCGACGAGCCAGGCGGCGCTGAAGGACGTCCTGCTCGCCTACGAGATGGACGGGCGGCCGCTCGCGCGCGAGCACGGGGCGCCGCTGCGGCTCGTGATCCCGGACATGTACGGCTACAAGAACGTCAAGTGGGTGCGCGAGATCAACCTCGTCGCGCAGCCGCAGCCGGGCTACTGGGAGCTGCTCGGCTACGACCAGGACGCCTGGGTCGGCCGCTCGAACGGGTACTCGTCGTGAGGCCTGCGCGCGAGGCCGGACGCGCCGCCCCGACGGCGGCCCCGGGCTACGTGAGGCGGTTCTCGCGCACCGAGCGCGTCCTCCACTGGGTGAACGCGGCCGGCTTCCTGCTCCTGCTCGGCTCCGGGCTCGTCCTCTACCTGCCGAGCCTCGCGTCCTCGGTCGGGCGCCGGCCGACGGTGAAGGACGTGCACTTCTGGGCCGGGATCGGCTGGGTGTCGGCGCTCGTGCTGATCGCGGTCCTCGGCGACCGGCGCGGGCTGCTGCGGACGGCGCGCGAGATCGACGCCTTCTCGCGCGAGGACGTGAACTGGCTGCGTCGCCGCCGGCCGGCCGAGCAGGGCCGCTTCAACGCGGGCCAGAAGGTGAACGCGGCGCTGACGGCGGCGTTCCTCGTCCTCTTCGTCGTCTCCGGGATGCTGCTGTGGGCGGGCGAGCGCGACACCCGGTTCCGCTTCGCGAGCACGGTCGTCCTCCACGACGGGCTGCTCTACGCGTCGCTCGTCCTGCTCGTCGGGCATCTCTACCTCGCGGTGCTGCATCCGGCGACGCGGCACGCGCTGCGCGGGATGACGGTCGGCACCGTCCGCGAGGAGTGGGCGCGCGAGCACCACGCGCGCTGGCACGCCGGACGCGACTGATCGTCCGGAACGGACATGGCCGGTGTCTGACACCGGCCATGTCCGTTTCCGTCAGTCGGGAGCGTCTAGGAGGAGCAGTTGTTGCTCGAGGCGCCGCTCGGCCGCGTGCCGAGGGTGACGGTCACCGTCTTCTGCGAGCCGTTGCGCTCGATCGCGAGCGTCACCTTGTCGCCGGGCGCGCGGCTGCCGAGGTTCGCCGTCAGCGCGTCGGCGCCGGCGATCGCGTCCCCGTCGACGGCCGTGATCGTGTCGCCCGCCTTCAGCCCGGCGCCGTCGGCGGGGCCGCCGTTGACGACGCAGCCGATCGTCGCGCCGGTGCCGCTCGCGGCGTCGCCGATCGTGACGCCGAGGTAGGCGTGCTTGACCGTGCCGCCGGCGATCAGCGTGTCCGCGACGTTCTTCGTCGCGTCGATCGGGACGGCGAAGCCGACGCCGGAGTTGTCGCCGGAGTCGCTCTCGATCTGGGCGTTGACGCCGATCACGGTGTTCGTCGCGACGTCGATCAGCGGGCCGCCCGAGTTGCCGTGGTTGATCGACGCGTCCGTCTGGATCGCGCCGGAGATCGAGAACCGGTTCGGCGCGGTGATCGTCCGGTCGACCGCGCTCACGATCCCGGCCGTCATCGTCTCGGGCAGGCCGTACGGGCTGCCGATCGCCACGACCTCCTGGCCGGGCTGGACGCCGGCCGAGCTGCCGAGCGCGAGCGGATGGAGCTTCGACGCGTCGACGTCCACCTTGATCACGGCGATGTCGGTGGAGCTGTCCGAGCCGACGAGCGTCGCCTTCGCGGTCGTGCCGTCCTGGAAGCGGACGGAGATCGCGTTCGCGCCGTCGACGACGTGCTCGTTCGTGACGATGTGGCCCTGCTTGTCGATGACGAAGCCGGAGCCCTCGGCCCGCTGCTGCTGCCGCCCGCCCGGCCCGAACGGGGTCGTCGAGGTCGACGTCGAGTCGACGGTGATGTCGACGACGCCCGGCGCGTCCTGCTGGTAGATCGCGGTGAGCGCGTTCGACGAGCTCGTCGTGCTGGTCGAGGCGGGCTGCGACGGGACGATCGCGGTCGGCACCGAGCCCGTGCCCGGGCTCGAGCTGCCGCCGCTCGTCAGGGCGTAGACGCCCGCGCCCGCGCCGCCGCCGATCGCGAGCGCCGCCGCCACGGGCGCGCCGCGCCGGAGCACGCGCTGGAAGGTCGTCTCGGGATTCATCTGGGCGTGTCTCTCCTTCGAGTCGTGGTCGTGCCGCCATCGTGCCCGTTCCGGCTAGGAACAAGATGAGAGCGTCGTATGCGTTCGCTAAGAAGCGGCGTAGGATCGGCTCGTGCCCACCACGGCCGAGCTGATCCGCCGCGGCGCGCGGCAGCACGGCGACCGCACCGCGCTCCTGTGCGGGGACGAGCGCCTCACCTTCGCCGAGACGGACGCGCTCGCCTGCCGTCTCGCGGGCGCCCTGCGCGCGCACGGGCGCGAGCGCGTCGGTCTGCTCGTCGACAACCGGCTCGAGTCGGTGCCGCTCGACTTCGCCTGCGTCAAGGCCGGGATCGCCCGCGTGCCGCTGAACAGCCGGCTCGCCCCGCCCGAGATGGCGGAGATCCTCCGCGTCGCCGGGGCGACGCTCGTCGTCTCGGACCGGCCGGTCGAGCTGGGCGTCGAGACGCTCCCGCTCGACGAGCTGCTCGCCGAGGCGGCCGGGCTGCCCGCCGAGGAGCCGCCGGTCGAGCCGGGCCTCGAGGACGACCTGCTCCTGCTCGCGACCTCGGGGACGACGGGCCGCCTGAAGCTCGTCCGCCACACGCAGGCGAGCTACGCCGCGATCGTCGCGAACATCCTCGCGAACCTCGTCCGGCCGCGACGCGACGACGTGATGCTGCACGCCGCGTCGCTGATCCACGCGAGCGGCACCTTCGTGCTCCCGTTCTGGCTGCACGGCGCCGCCTCCGCCGTCCTGCCCGGCTTCGCGCCCGCCGAGTTCCTGGCCGCGATCCCGCGCTGGCGGGTCACCCACGCGAACGTGGTGCCGACGATGCTGACCGCGCTGCTGGCGGCGCGCGGCGACGAGGACCTCTCGAGCCTCCGCTGCGTCGTCTACGGCGCCTCGCCGATGCCGCGGCCGCTGCTCGAGCGCGCGATCGCGGAGTGGGGCCCGATCTTCGTCCAGTACTACGGCCAGACCGAGGCGCCGCTCTGCATCGCCGTCCTGCGCCCGGAGGACCACGCCGGCGAGCGGCTCCTCGCCTGCGGCCAGCCGGCGGTCGACGCGGAGGTCGCGCTCGACCCGGCGAGCGGCGAGATCCTCGTCCGGGCGCCGTTCGCCGCGCGCGGCTACGTCGGCGACCCGGAGCTCTCGGCGGCGACCTTCCAGGCGGACGGCTGGGTGCGCACCCGCGACGTCGGCCGCGTCGACGACGAGGGCTTCCTCTACCTGGTCGACCGCACGAGCGACATGATCGTCACCGGCGGCTACAACGTCTATCCGCGCGAGGTCGAGGACGCGCTCGCCGCCCATCCCGGCGTCCGCGAGTGCGTCGTCGTCGGCGCGCCCGACGAGACCTGGGTCGAGGCGGTGACCGCGTTCGTCGTCCCCGTCGACGGCGTCAGCGAGGCGGAGCTGCTCGAGCACTGCCGCGGCCTGCTCGCCGGCTACAAGGTGCCGAAGTCGGTGCGGTTCGTCGGCGAGATCCCGAAGAGCCCGGTCGGCAAGCTGCTCCGCCGCGCGCTGAGGGACCCGCTGTGGGCTGGAAGCGCCGGCGACGAAGCCGCCGACGCCCGGCCGAAGACCGCGGCGACGCCTCCGGCGTCACCGCCGGGGGAGGGTCGTGCCCGTCAGATCTGAGCGCAGCGGGCGGGTGACGACCGTGATCCTCGACCGCCCCGAGGCGCGGAACGCCGTCGACCGCGAGCACGCGGACGCGCTCGCCGACGCCTTCCGCGCCTTCGAGGCGGACGACGAGGCGCTCGTCGCCGTCCTCTGGGGCGCGGGCGGGACGTTCTGCGCGGGCGCCGACCTGAAGCGGATGGACAACCGGGTCGAGCCGGACGGCGACGGCCCGATGGGCCCGAGCCGGATGACGCTGTCCAAGCCGGTGGTCGCCGCCGTCGCCGGCCACGCGGTCGCGGGCGGACTCGAGCTCGCCTGCTGGTGCGACCTCCGCGTCGTCGAGGAGGACGCGATCCTCGGCGTCTTCTGCCGGCGCTTCGGCGTGCCCCTGATCGACGGCGGCACGATCCGGCTGCCGCGCCTGGTCGGCCTCTCGCACGCGCTCGACCTGATCCTCACCGGCCGCGCGGTCGGCGCCGACGAGGCGCTCCGGATCGGGCTCGCGAACCGGGTCGTCCCGCACGGCGCGAGCCGCGAGGCGGCGGAGGAGCTCGCCCGCGAGATCGCCTCGTTCCCGCAGCCGACGATGCGCGCCGACCGGCGCTCCGCGCTCGCCGCGACGACCCTCGCGGAGGAGTTCGCGGGCGGCGCCGGGCTGCTCGCCGAGGCGCGCGAGGGCGCCCGCCGCTTCGCCGCCGGCGAGGGCCGGCACGGCGCGTTCGACTGACCTGCAGCTCACGCTCAAGTCCCGCTCGCGCGCTGCCGATGGAGACGGTGAGCGATGAGCGAGCTCGACCCGAACATCTTCCAGCGCTACGCCGAGTACCTGCAGCGGCGGGCAGGCGGAGTCGTCGCCCGGTGGACCGTGGCCGGCAGCCTGCTCGGCGCGGTCGCGGGCGGCGTCCAGCTCACCTCGTGGGCGCACTGGCCCGTCCCGCACCGCGCGGCGTATCTCGTGCTCCTGCTCGGCGCGCTCGCCGGCGGCATCCTCGGGCGCTCGCTCGGCTCGGGCCGCTCGACCGGCCTGCGCCTCCAGGCGCTGCTCGCCGAGCACCAGCTCGCCTTCGAGCGCTCGACGCTCGCCACCCGGGCCGCCGCCGCGCAGGCCGCGCCCGCCCAGGCCCCGCCGCCGCAGTACGTCCCGCCGGCGCCGCCCGTCGTGCCGGCCGGCGCCCCGCCCGTCTCCGCGCCGACGCCTCCGCCGGCGCCTGCTCCCGCCCCGGCGCCCGAGCCCGTCGTCGCCGCGCCGCCCGTGGCGCCCGAGCCGGTCGCTCCGCCCGTCGTCGCCCCGGCCCCGCCGCCGTTCGTGCCCGTGCAGCCGGCACCGGTCCAGCCGGCCTACGTGCAGCCGGCCGAGCCGTCGCCGCTGCCGCCGGCCGCGTACCAGCCGGGCGCGCAGCTCCAGTAGCGCTCCGTACTTTCCCCCGAGCGAATCGCGCCGCAGCCCCGATGCCCGCCCGCCGCCGCCGGAGCAACCTGGGACGATTCCGTCCGCCAGGGAGGTTCCGACGCGATGCCCGAAACGATCACCATCACCGACAACCGCACCGGGGCCACCTACGAGCTCCCGGTCGAGGACGGCGCGATCCGCGCGAGCGAGCTGCGCCAGATCAAGGTCTCCGAGGACGACTTCGGCCTCATGAGCTACGACCCCGCCTTCATGAACACGGCGTCGTGCCGCAGCGCGATCACGTTCATCGACGGCGACAAGGGGATCCTGCGCTACCGCGGCATCCCGATCGAGCAGCTCGCGGTCGAGAGCACGTACCTCGAGACCGCCTACCTGCTCCTCTTCGGCGAGCTGCCGACCGAGGACGACCTCTACCGCTTCGAGCACGAGGTCACGTTCCACACGTTCCTGCACGAGAACGTGAAGACGCTGATGCACGGCTTCCGCTACGACGCGCACCCGATGGGGATGTTCGTCAGCGCGGTCGCGGCGCTCGGCACCCTCTACCCGGAGGCGGCGAAAGTCGACGACCCGGACGTCCGGCTGCAGCAGGTGATCCGGCTGATCGCGAAGGTGCCGACGATCGCCGCCTGGTCGTACCGGCACAGCAAGGGCCTGCCCTACGTCTACCCGGACAACGACCTCGGCTTCGCCGAGAACTTCCTCTCGATGATGTTCAAGATGGCCGAGCCGAGCTACGAGGCGGAGCCGGCGCTCGTGCGGGCGCTCGAGGTGCTGTTCATCCTGCACGCCGACCACGAGCAGAACTGCTCGGCGAACGCGATGCGTGCGATCGGCTCCTCGAAGGTCGACCCGTACAGCGCGATGGCCGGCGCGGCGGCGGCGCTCTACGGGCCGCTGCACGGCGGCGCGAACGAGGCGGTGCTGCGGATGCTCGCCAAGATCGGCGGCGTCGAGCACGTCCCCGAGTTCGTCCAGAGCGTGAAGAGCGGCGAGGGCCGGCTGATGGGCTTCGGCCACCGCGTCTACAAGAACTACGACCCGCGGGCGAAGATCATCAAGGAGACGGCCGACGCGGTCTTCGAGGTGACGGGCCGCAACCCGCTGCTCGACATCGCGCTCGAGCTCGAGAAGATCGCGCTCGAGGACGAGTACTTCGTCTCGCGGAAGCTCTACCCGAACGTCGACTTCTACTCGGGGCTGATCTACCAGGCGCTCGGGCTGCCGACGGCGATGTTCCCGGTGCTGTTCGCGATCCCGCGGACGGCCGGCTGGCTCGCCCAGTGGCTCGAGGGCGTGGCCGACCCGGAGCAGAAGATCGCCCGCCCGCGCCAGGTGTACGTCGGCTCGGCCGAGCGGGACTACGTCCAGATCGGCGACCGCACCTCGCGGCCCGCCGAGCTGGCCGGCGCCTTCTAGGGCAACGGCGGATCGGCGAAGGGGGCTCCGACGCCCGGGGCCCCCTTTCGCTTTCCGTATCGCTCTGCGATCCTGCAGGGGTGATCGCCGCCGCCCTCGCCGCGCTCGCCGTCGCCGGCAAGCCGCCCGACCCGCAGCAGTTCCTCCGGGTCGACGCGCGGCACAGGATCGTGAACGTGACCCTGATCGCGGGCTACGACACGACGAACGCCGGCTTCAACTTCGACGGCTACTCGCGCTACCTGATGTGGACGGTGCCGCGCGGCTGGCGCGTGCGCGTGACCTGCACGAACCGCTCCGGCGTCCGCCACTCCTGCGCGGTCGTGAGCGGGCCGGCGTCGCGCCGACCGGCGTTCAGGGGCGCCGAGAGTCCGCAGCCGTTCGTCGGTCTCGCCGAGGGCAAGACGGCCGTCTTCACCTTCCGCGCCACGAAGACCGGCGTCTACCGCTTCGCGTGCCTCGTGCCCGGTCACGAGGCGGCGCGGATGTACGACGTGCTGAAGGTCGTCGCGAAGGGGAGGCCGACGATCCAGGACCTGCGCCGCTAGCGACTACAGCAGCGGGTCGAGCGCGGCGGCGACGAAGAGCAGCGCCAGGTAGAGCAGCGAATAGTGGAAGACGGTCGCCGCGCCGCGGCGGCTCGGCGCGCGCAGCAGCCGCACCGCCATCCAGAGGAAGGCGCCGCCGAGCGCGAGCGCGGCCGCGAGGTAGAGGACGCCGAACGTGCCGGTGACGACGGGGACGACCGTGGCGGCGACGAGGACGACCGTGTAGCCGACGATCCGGCGAAGCGTCGCCTGCTCGCCCTTCACGACCGGCATCATCGGCACCTCCGCCTTCGCGTAGTGCTCCTTCAGGAGCAGCGCGAGCGCCCAGAAGTGCGGCGGCGTCCAGAGGCAGACGATGACGAACAGCCACACGGCCGGCACGGCGAGGTTCCCGGTCGCGGCCGCGTAGCCGACGAGCGGCGGCACCGCGCCCGCCGCGCCGCCGAGGACGATGTTCTGCGGCCCGCGGCGCTTCAGGTAGCCGGTGTAGACGAGGACGTAGAAGAGGTTGCCGACGAGCGCGAGCACCGCGGTCAGCAGGTTCGCGGCGGAGGCGAGGATCGTGAACGACGCCGCGGAGAGCGCGAGCCCGAACTCGAGCGCGCGCGGCGCGCTCAGCCGGCCGGAGGCGACCGGCCGCCCGGCCGTGCGCGAGCCCATCAGCTTGTCGATGTCGCGGTCGAGGACGTGGTTGAGCGCCGCGGCGCCGCCGCAGGCGAGGGCGAGCCCGACGAACGT
>DASSNM010000070.1:0-18769 GCA_035688025.1 Gaiellaceae bacterium
CGCGAGGTCGCGACGGCGACGAACGACGTCGCCGGCGACGGCACCACGACGGCGACCGTGCTCGCCCAGGCGATCGTCCGCGAGGGCCTGAAGAACGTCTCGGCCGGCGCGAACCCGATGGGCCTCAAGCGCGGCATCGAGACCGCGGTCGAGGCCGTCGTCGAGAACCTCAAGACCCAGTCGAAGGACGTCTCGGGTCGCGAGGACATCGCCCGCATCGCCACCGTCTCGTCGCGCGAGCGCGAGATCGGCGACGTGATCGCGGACGCGATCGAAAAGGTCGGCAAGGACGGCGTCGTGAACGTCGAGGAGGGCCAGACGCTCGGCCTCGAGCTCGAGTTCACGGAGGGCATGCAGTTCGACAAGGGCTACCTGTCGCCGTACATGGTCACCGACCCCGAGCGGATGGAGGCGGTCCTCGAGGACCCGTACGTCCTGATCGCGAACCAGAAGATCGGCGCGGTCAAGGACCTCCTGCCGGTGCTCGAGCAGGTCATCCAGCAGGGCAAGCCGCTGCTGATCGTGGCGGAGGACGTCGAGGGCGAGTCGCTCGCGACGATCGTCGTCAACAAGCTCCGCGGCACCTTCCAGGCCGTCGCCGTCAAGGCGCCGGGCTTCGGCGATCGCCGCAAGCGCATGCTCGAGGACATCGCGATCCTCACGGGCGGCGAGGTGATCACCGAGGAGATGGGCCTCAAGCTCGAGAACACGAAGGTCTCCCAGCTCGGCCGCGCCCGCCGCGTCGTCGTCGACAAGGACTCGACGACGATCATCGACGGCGCCGGCGAGAGCGAGGCGATCAAGGGCCGGATCAAGCAGCTGAAGCAGGAGATCGAGAACACCGACTCCGACTTCGACCGCGAGAAGCTCCAGGAGCGCCTCGCGAAGCTGTCCGGCGGCGTCGCGGTCGTCAAGGTCGGCGCGTCGACCGAGACCGAGATGAAGGAGAAGAAGCACCGCGTCGAGGACGCGCTGCAGGCTGCCCGCGCGGCCCTCGAGGAGGGCCAGGTCCCGGGCGGCGGCGTCGCGCTCATCAACGCGGCGGACTCGGTCAAGGAGGACGTCCTCGGCAAGCTCGAGGGCGACGAGAAGACGGGCGCCGCACTCATCTTCAAGTCGCTTGAGGAGCCGCTCCGCCAGCTCGCCTACAACGCGGGCCTCGAGGGCTCGGTCGTGGTCCAGCAGGTCCGCGGCGCGCAGGCCGGCCACGGCCTCAACGTCGAGACCGGCGAGGTCGAGGACCTGCTCAAGAGCGGGATCGGCGACCCGACGATGGTCACCCGCTCGGCGCTGCAGAACGCCGCGTCGATCGCGAAGAACATCCTCACCACCGAGGCGATCGTCGCCGAGGCGCCCGAGAAGGCAGGCGCCGGCGCCGGCGGCGGCATGCCGGACATGGGCGGGATGATGTAACGAGCCCTCGGGCTCGAGTACGACGGAAGGGCCGCCCCGGGGGGCGGCCCTTCTCGTTTCAGGAGGGGACGTGCAGGCGCCAGAGCAGGCTGCCGCCGAAGTCGCCGACCCACGCCTCGCCGAAGAACGTGCGCACGACGAACGGCTTCGCCGGCCCGGCGATCGTGTCCACGACGGTGTTCGTCGCCGGGTCGATGCGCGAGATCGTGCCGTCGGCGAGGTTCGGGATCCACACCAGTCCGTCCGGCCCGACGTCGCCGTCCGCGGGATGGCCGCCCACGGCGATCGTCGCGACGACCTCGTTCGTCGCCGGGTCGATGCGGGAGACCGTGTTGTCCACGTCCTCGGAGACCCAGATCGCGTCCGGCTCGGCGTCGACGCAGAGCTCGCTCTGGTGGCCGACGTGGACGGTCGTGACGGCGTTCGTCGCCGGGTCGATCCGGTAGACGTCGCCGGTGTACTGGGAGCCGACCCAGATCGCGTCCGTCCCGGCGCGGATGCAGGCGGGGTGCCCGCCGGTGGCGATCCTCTTCACGACCCTGTTCCGCTTCGGGTCGATGCGGCTGACCTGGCCCGACGCGAAGTCGGACGACCAGACCGAGCCGAACGCGTACTCGACGGCCCACGGCATCCTGCCGACCGGGATCTGCCTGACGACCTTCAGCGTCGAGGGCTTGACGCGGGCGATCGTGTTCTCGCCGTAGTTCTCGACCCAGAGCGCGCCGCCGCCGGCGACGACGCCGCACGGGCCGGAGCCGACGTAGCCCTTCCTGACGACCCGGTTCGTGGCCGGGTCGATCTTCGCGAGCGTGTTGCTGCCGTAGTTCGCGACGTAGAGGTAGCGGCCGAGCGCGGCCGTCACGCACGGCTTCTGGCCTCGGGTGGCGATCCTGGCGACGACGGTCGGGGTGGCGGCTGCGAGCGCGGCCGGGGCGAGCAATCCTGCGATCATCAGACGGAGCATGTCTCTCCTCGGAGCAGATAGTACGATTTCGCAGTAGAATGGTACGAACTCGCAGTACTGTCAAGGTCACCCCGGGGCTCTTCCTCCAGCCCTACATCCTCGACCAGCTCGTCTCCGTCCTGATGCTGCGGATCGTCGGGCCGACCGCGGTCACGGGCAGCGAGTTCGCCGTCACGAGCTGCCTCGACTCGACCGGGCCGACGACGCCGACCGAGCTCGCGCAGCTCCTCGGCGTCTCGCCGACCACGCTCTCGGCGACGATCGACCGCCTCGTCAAGAAGGGCCAGCTCCGCCGCGTCCCCAACCCCGACGACGGCCGCTCCTATCTCGTCGAGCTGACCGACGCCGGCCACGCCACGAACCAGGACTGCTTCTCCCGCTTCGCCGTCGAGATGAAGGCGGTGCGCGAGAACCTCGAGGGCGACGCGGACGAGATCCTCGCCGGCATGCGCGTCCTCGAGGCTGCGCTGCGCCGGACGATTGCCGGTCCCTGATTCCTCGCCTAGGATCCCCCCGGACCGGTCGAGGGGGCCGGCTTCGAACTCCGAGGAGGGGGACTACATCGTGAAGAAGTTCTCGGTTGCGCTCGCGATCGGTGCTCTGACACTGGTCGTGGGCGCTTCGGCCGCGAGCACGGCGCCGAAGGCGCAGGACTTTCTCGTCGGCTACGACCATGCGCCGACGGCTGCCGACCGGTCGGCGATCGCGAACGCGGGCGGAACGATCCGGCACGAGTTCTCGTCGATCGACGTGCTCGCCGTCAGCCTGCCGTCGGGCAAGGCGAGCTCCATCCGCTCGCAGAGCGGCGTCAAGTACGTCGAGGACGACGCGACTCGCACGCCGCAGTCGCTCGCGAGCGACCTGCAGTCGAGCGAGCTCGTCCCGAGCATCGACAACGGGCTCTACGGACTCGTGACGACGCACGCCGTCGAGGCGCAGGCCGCCGGCTACACCGGCGCAGGCGTCAAGGCGTGCGTGGCCGACACCGGCCTCGACACGCGCCAGTCGGACATCGCGCCGAACTTCGTCGCGGGGTACGACGCGTTCGACCACTCGCACCTGAACGACGTGGACGTCTTCGACCTCGGCGTGGCCGCGACGGAGACGCACGCGACGCACGTCTCCGGGATCGTGCTCGGCGCGATCAACGGCTCGGGCATCCACGGCGTCGCGCCGAACGCGAAGCTGTACGAGGCCCGCGTGCTCGGTACGCAGCCTGACGGCTCCGTCAGCGGCGAGACGAGCCAGGTGATGGAGGGCGTGCAGTGGCTCGCCGACCAGGGCTGCAAGGTGATCAACATGAGCCTCGGCGGCGGCGACAAGTCCCAGGCCGAGGAGGCGCTCTACAACCAGATCCGGAACAACGGCACGCTGATCGTCGTCGCCTCGGGCAACGACGCGTCCAAGCGTGCGTCGTACCCGGGCCGGTACCAGAGCGTCGTCACCGTCGGCGCGGTCGACTCGTCGAATCAGCTCGCGTCGTTCTCGAACACCGGCGCGCAGCTCGACCTCGTCGCCCCGGGCGTGAACAACCTCTCGTCGTTCCCGCAGGGCCAGGGGCGCGACGCGGAGGTCACGGTCGGCTCGACGACGTACTCGGGCGTTCCGGCGGAGTTCTCGTCGGCGACCGACGGCGTCACCGGCCCGTTCGTCAACTGCGGTCTCGCCGCCACCGCGGCCGACTGCGGCGCGACGGTGCCGAGCGGCGACTGGGTCGCGGTCGTCCACCGCGGCTCGTACTCGTTCGCGCAGAAGGTCGACAGCGCGATGCAGGCGGGCGCGTCGGCCGTCCTGCTCTGGAACAACAGCCCGGTGCCGGTGACGCCGACGCTCGGCACACCGGACGACAACGGCACGCCGTGGCTGCCGACGATCATCGTCTCCCAGGCCGACGGCCAGGCGATCGTCGACGGGCTCACCCCCAGCACGACGGGGACGCTCTACAACATCGCCATGGACTGGAACCTCGACAGCGGCACGTCGATGGCGACCCCGCACGTCACCGGGGTCGCGGCGCTGATCTTCGGGAAGAACCCGAACCTCACGCCGGACCAGGTCGAGACGATCATGGAGCGGACGGCGACCGACCTCGGCGTCCCGAACTACGACACGACCTACGGGTGGGGCCTCGTGAACGCGAAGGCCGCGCTCGACGCGACGCCGGCTCCGTAGCGAGACACCGGCGCAGGAACGACGAAGGGCCGCCCGCGGGCGGCCCTTCGTCTTCCGAAAGGAAAACGGCGCCTCGTAGGCGCCGCTTTCCTAGGGGTGGGGAGGTGGGTCGCCTCCGGTATCGGCAGATCCCTGCCAGACCTTTAGCCCCCGCTCAGAAGCCGTACCGCTGCTCCTGCCAGGGGTCGGCGTCGTTGTGGTAGCCGTAGCGCTCCCAGAAGCCCGGCTTGTCCGTCGCCGAGAGCTCGATCCCGCGCAGCCACTTGGCGCTCTTCCAGAAGTACCTGCCCGGGATCACGAGCCGGAGCGGCGCGCCGTGCTCGGCGGTCAGCGGCTCGCCGTCCGCCTCGGTCGCGAGCAGCGCCAGGTCGTCCTCGAGCGCGGCGAGCGGCACGTTCGAGGTGAACCCGTGCTCGGCGTGCGCGATCGCGAAGCGGGCGCTCGGCTTCGGGCGCACGAGCGGCGCGAGGTCGCGCCAGTGGACGCCGCGGAAGGTGGCGTCGAAGCGGCTCCAGCGGGTGACGCAGTGGATGTCCTGCGTGTGCTCGCTGCGCGGCAGCTCCTGGAACTGCTCCCAGGTCAGCTCGAGCGGGCTCTCGACCTCGCCGAAGACGCGGAACGTCCAGGTCGCGAGGTCGACGTCCGGCACGTCGCCGGCGTGGAGGACGGGCCACTTCTCGGTCAGGTACTGGCCGGGCGGCAGGCGCGCCGGGTCGTAGCCCGCCTCGCGGACCTTCGCCTCGGCCTTGGAACGGAACAGGGGCATGCGCTGCAACACTAGAGACATGGAGGCGGCGCGCCGAGAGCGAGCGTTCGTCGGGGTCGCGGGGCCGGACGCCGGCGACTACCTGCAGCGCATGCTCTCGAACGACGTCGCCGCGCTCGCCGTCGGCGGCGCGTGCCCCGCGCTGCTGCTGACCGCGAAGGGCCGCGTGATCGCGCCGCTCGTCGTCTGGCGGCGCGGCGACGAGGACTTCCTGCTCCTGACCGAGCCCGAGCTGGGCGAGGTCGTCGCGGCCCAGCTGCTCCGCATGCGCCTCCGGGCGCGCTGCGAGGTCGGGCCCGAGGAGCACGAGTCGCTGCTCGTCTTCGGCGGCGAGGACGGGATCGCGACCGACTTCGCGGGCGCGCGCGAGCTGCTCGACTCCGGGATCGAGCCGACGCTGACCGCGGCTGAGCTCGAGCTGCGGCGGATCGAGGCGGGCGTGCCGCGCTGGGGCGCCGAGATCGACGAGCGGATCCTGCCGGCCGAGGCGGGCCTCGACCGGACGCACATCTCGTTCTCGAAGGGGTGCTACCCGGGGCAGGAGCCGGTCGCGCGCCTCCACTTCCGGGGCCACCCGAACCGGGAGCTCCGCGTCGTCGAGCTGGACGAGGATCCGCCGGTCGAGCGGGTGACCTCGAGCGCCCGACGGCCGGACGGCAGCGTCGTCGCGCTGGCGTACGTCCGGGTCGATGCCGCTCGAGCCGGCTGAGTTCTGGACCGCCCGCCCGGCCCGCAGCCTCAGGCCGGCGACCTACCGCTGTCCGCTCTGCGAGGAGCTCCTCCACGCGATGAGCGACCACCTCCTGATCGCGCCAGAGGGCGACGCGAGCCGGCGGCGCCACGCGCACGCCGAGTGCGTCGAGGCGGCGCTCCGCGACGGGCGGATCCGCGCGCGTCCCTCGTAGGGGCTTCCACCGATGGCCGGCGCTCGTTGCCGGTCTAGACAAGCGCCATGAACGCATCGCTGCGGCTCCTGGTCGCGGGATGCGCTGCTGCAGCGCTGGCGGGTGGCGCGGCACAGGGCGGCCTCGGCTCGCCCCTGGCCGTTCCCTCGTCGGCGGACGTCGCGGTTCAGGTCGACGGCGGACCGCCCGGGGTGGGAGAGGTGCCGGCCGGCGGCATCTCGCAGAGCTCCTGCACGCTCCCGGACCCGACCGCCCGGCCGCCGTTCGACGTCCGCTGCCCGTTCTCGTACGCCTACCGGCAGAGCGGCGTGACGATGAACGGGACGGCGAGCTGGCCCTCCGAGGGACAGAGCGGCTCGTTCACGATGACGTGCGACTTCGACATCAGCGTGAGCGGGTCGGCGACCGTCTCGGTCGACGCGGCGGGACAGGCGGGCGACCCGGCGTTCACGTTCGACGGCTCCGGCAGGCAGCCGTGCTCGTGGGCGCTGACCTTCCCGAAGGGGACGATCTCCGGGACGCTCGACGGCAACGAGACGATGGGGCTGAAGGACGCGTCCACGGGCTACTTCCGCGGCGAGTTCTCGGTCAGCGTCGTCTCGGGCAGCGGTGACTACGAACGGGCCACCGGCTCCGGCACGTTCGTCCAGTACGAGGAGTTCGCGTTCGCCGGCAAGACGCCCCCGGGCGGAATGCCGACGATCCCGACCGGCGGCGAGCCGCCGCATCCGCTCCGGCAGCTCCAGCGGGCTGCTCCGGCGGAGGGCTCGCGGTTCGAGCTGACGCTGAGGACCGGCGCCGCGCGCGTCGTCTTCGTCGTCCCGCCGCACGTGACGGCGACCGGCTCGTACGCGCTCCACCTCGTCACCGCCCCCGGCGCTCGCTGCAGCGCATCGGCGACACAGGGCAAGAAGAAGACGAGCCTCGGCACCGCGACGGCGGGCAAGACCGGCAGCGCCGTCTTCCCGGGCAAGCTGGGCGCGAAGCTCAAGTCCGGCTCGTGGAAGGTGACCGCGGTCTGCACCGCCGGCGGCAAGAAGCCGAAGGCGTCGACGACGATCAGGGTCTCGTCGTAGAGCTCGTGGCGGCGTCCCGGCCCTGCGGGACGCCGCCACGACCCCACGAAGGCGAAAGCGGCGAGGCCGTCGCCGCTTTCGAACTCTCCACCGCAGAGTGAGTGCCGTCAGTCCCGGCAGGAGCTGAGCGACCTTCTCGCGTTTCCGGCACTCGGTCGTCCCCCGATCGGGGGATTCACGGCAGGAGCGGATGCGCCCGGCATGATTCGAACATGCGACCTCTGCCTCCGCAGGGCAGCGCTCTATCCCCTGAGCTACGGGCGCGGGGACGGTCAGTGTAGCGGCGGCCCCGCCGCCGCCGGACGAGGCGTAGTTGTTGTCACCGCGGGAATCAGACGCGGGTGGCGGACATTCCCGACCGGATCGTGCTGAAGCGCGACCGCGACCTCGAGGGGCGGCGGCACGCGGTCTACGGGCGCCGCGGCGGCGTCCTCCTGCTCGCGGCCTTCCTCGTCGCCGGCCTGCTGGGCGTCTTCGGCCAGCGGCCCGGGACGAGCCTCGCCGCGTCGCCCCAGGCGACGCTCGAGCTCTTCGCGCCGGCGCATCTCCGCGGCGGGCTGCTCTACGAGGCCCGCTTCACGATCCGGGCCCGGCGCCCGCTGAAGCACGCGGTCCTCGTCCTCTCGCCGGGGTGGGCCGAGAGCCAGCAGATCAACACGATCGAGCCGAGCCCGCTCGGCGAGACCTCGAGCGACGGACGGCTCGCGCTCCTGCTCGGGCACATCGACGCGGGCTCGACGTACCGCCTGTTCATGCAGTTCCAGGTCAACCCGACGAACGTCGGCCGCCGGGCCGCCGACGTCGCCCTGTACGACGGCAGCCGCCGCCTCCTGCACCTCGACCGCACCGTCACCGTCTTCCCCTGAGAGCGGGCACCGAATGGACATCGTCCTCCGCGCGATCGTCGTCTTCGTCTTCCTCTACGCCCTGATGCGGCTGATCGGCCGCCGCGAGCTCTCGAGCCTGGAGCCGTTCGACCTGATCCTGCTGATCGTCCTCGGCGACGCCGTCCAGCAGGGGCTGACGCAGGACGACTACTCGCTCACCGGGGCGATCCTCGCCGTCGGCACGATCGCCGTGCTGCAGGTCGGCACCTCGTACCTCAACTTCCGCTTCCCGCGGCTGCGGCCGCTCCTCAACGGCGACCCGATCGTGATCGTGCAGGACGGCAAGCCGATCGACCGCAACCTGCGCCGCGAGCGGCTGACGCTCGACGACGTCGCCGAGGCCGCGCGCGGCCAGGGGATCGCGTCGCTCGACGAGGTCGCGTGGGCGGTGCTGGAGACGAGCGGCACCATCAGCTTCATCCAGAAGAATCCGTGACGTGCCGCTCCACCTGACGGAAGAGGACGTCGCCCGGCTGCTCTCACCCGCGGACGCGGTCGAGGCGGTCGAGGGCTGCTTCCGGCGGATGGCGGCCGGCGCCGTCGAGAACCGTCCGCGCTACCGGCTCGGGCTCGAGCGCGGCGCGCTCGCGGTCATGGCCGCCGCCGACCTCGAGCTCGGCTACGCCGGCGCAAAGGTCTACGCCGGCTTCCGCGACGGCGCCCGCTTCGAGGTGCTGCTCTTCCGGGCCGACGCGCCCGAGCTGGTGGCGGTCGTCGACGCCGACAAGCTCGGCCAGCTCCGCACCGGCGCCGCGAGCGGCGTCGCGGCGCGGCATCTCGCCCGCAGCGGGGCGACCAGTCTCGGCGTGATCGGCTGCGGCTGGCAGGCCGAGACGCAGGTCGAGTGCATCCGCGCGGCGCTCCCGGGAATCGAGCGCGTCGTCGCGTACTGCCGCACCGAGGAGCGCCTGCGGGACTTCTGCGAGCGGCTCGGCTGCGAGCCCGGCGAGAGCCACCGCGACCCGGCGGAGTGCGACGTCGTCGTCACCGTCACGGGGTCGCCCGACCCGGTCCTGCGCGGCGAGTGGCTGCAGCCGGGCGCGCTCGTCTGCGCCGTCGGCGCGAACGACGGCCGCCGCCGCGAGCTCGACAACGTCGTCCTCGAGCGCGCGAGCTTCGTCTGCTGCGACTCGCTCGAGGACGCGAAGCTCGAGTCGGCCGACCTGATCGAGCCGGTCGCCGGCGGCGTCCTCGACTGGCTCGAGGTGCAGGAGCTGCAGGACGTCGTCGACGGGAACCTCGCCGGCCGCCAGTCGGACGAGGATGTCGTCGTCTTCAAGTCGAACGGGCTCGCCGCGTGGGACGTCGCCGCCGCCGCGGCGGTCGTCGAGCGCGCGCGCGAGCGCGGCGCCGGCCGCGAGCTCTAGCCCCTGCTACGCGTTCAGGCCGCCGAGGAACTCGCGCGCCTGGTCGAGGTCGTCGTGCGAGACGGCCCGGATCAGGTCCTCGCGCTCGAGCAGCCGGCCCTGCTGGCGCGGGTTCAGGCGGTTCTGGACGTAGTGGTCCTGGAGGATGTCCGTGACCCGGCGGCCGTTGCGGTGCTCCCGGATCACGTACTCGGCGACCCGCTCCTCCTTGGCCGTCTTCGCGAACAGGAACGAGAACGGATTGCGAAGGAAGGAGCCGAGCCGGAGCATCGACGCGATTGTATAGTCGGGTCGTGCAGCTCTCGTCCGACCGCGGTCGCTTCGCGGAGCGGGTGCTCCACGGAGTCGACGACTCCGGCCGGCCGGAAACGGTCGTCGTCTGGATCGAGCGCAAGGAGGGCGGCGTCTGGGCCGTCGGCCGCGCGGTCGACCCGGAGCGGCGCGACACCCGCACGCCGCGCCCGGAGGACTACCTGTTCGAGGGCTTCGAGCTCGGCGACGCGCTCGAGCAGGCGAACGCCGCGCTCGAGGACGACCTCACCGTCTCGGAGCAGGACGGCCGCGGCGAGCATCTCCGTCCCTTCACGCGGGACGAGCTGCTGAAGCCGCTCGAGGCCTGGTTCTTCGGGCGCTAGCACCGGCCGTCCCCGGTAGGGTGCGGCGCCATGGTCGTCCGCGTGGGCTTCAGCGCCGATCCCGACGACGCGTTCATGTACTGGGGCATCGCCTCGGCGACCGTGGACGCGCGCGGGCTCGAGTTCGAACCGGTGATCCAGGACATCCAGACGCTCAACGAATGGGCGCTCGAGGGGCGGCTCGAGGTGACCGCGATGTCGGCGGCGACCTATCCGCTCGTCCAGGACCGCTACCTGCTGCTCCCGCACGGCGCGAGCCTCGGCTCCGGGTACGGTCCGGTCGTCGTCGCGCGCGAGCCGCTCACGCTCGACGAGCTGCGCGGCGAGGAGGTCGTCGTCCCCGGCTCGCTCACGACCGCGTACCTCGTCCTGCGGATGGCGCTCGGCGCCGACCAGCCGGTGCGCCAGCTGCCGTTCGACCGGATCCTCGACGAGGTCGCCGAGGGCCGGGCGCGCGCCGGGCTGCTGATCCACGAGGGGCAGCTCACGTATCGCGACCGCGGCCTCGAGAAGTGCCTCGACCTCGGCGAGTGGTGGCTGCTCGAGACCGGGCTGCCGCTGCCGCTCGGCGTCAACACCGTCCGCCGCGACCTCGGGCCGGACACGGTCGCGACGATCTCGGCCGTCCTGCGCGACTCGATCGAGGCGTCCCTCGACCAGCGGCACCGGGCGCTCGAGTTCGCGCTCGACTTCGGACGCGGCCTGGACGAGGAGCGCGGCGACGCGTTCGTCGGCATGTACGTGAACGAGCTGACGCGCGACTACGGCGAGGAGGGCCGGGCCGCGGTGTCCGAGCTGTTCGAACGCGCGGACGCGATCGGGGCGTACGACGCGCCGGTTCGGATTGAATGGGCCCCGTGAGTCGCGCCGTCGTCCTCTCCGCCGTCCGCACGCCGATCGGCCGCTACGGCGGCGCGCTCTCCGGAGTCCGGCCGGACGACCTCGCCGCGCTCGCGATCCGCGAGGCGGTCGAGCGCGCCGGCGTGCCCGCAGGGGAGATCGAGGACGTCTGGTTCGGCGCCGCCAACCAGTCCGGCGAGGACAACCGCAACGTCGCCCGGATGGCCGCGCTCCTCGCGGGGCTACCCGACGCGGTCGCCGGCGTGACCGTGAACCGTCTGTGCGCGTCCGGGCTCGCCGCCGTCGTCGGCGCCTGTCACGCCGTCGTCGCCGGCGACGGCGACCTGTTCGTCGCGGGCGGCGTCGAGTCGATGAGCCGCGCGCCGCTCGTGACCCCGAAGCCCGACAAGCCGTTCCCGCGCGGCGACCGGCCGCTCTACGACACGACGCTCGGCTGGCGCTTCGTCAACCCGAAGCTCGTCGAGCTGTTCCCGCCGGAGGCGATGGGCGAGACCGGCGAGAACGTGGCCGAGCGCTGGGGGGTCTCCCGCGAGGACCAGGACGCGTTCGCGTACGAGTCGCAGCAGCGCTGGGCGGCCGCCGACGCCGCGGGCCGCTTCGCCGACGAGCTCGTCCCGGTCGGCGACGTGACCCGCGACGAGCATCCGCGGCCGGACACCTCGCTCGAGAAGCTCGCGACGCTGAAGCCCGCGTTCCGCGAGGGCGGCACGGTCACCGCGGGCAACTCCTCCGGCATCAACGACGGCGCGGCCGCGCTCGTGATCGCGTCCGAGGAGCGGGCCCGCGAGCTCGGCGTCGAGCCGCTCGGGACGTTCGTCGGCAGCGCGGTCGCCGGCGTCGACCCGCGCGTGATGGGGGTCGGCCCGATCCCGGCGGTGCGGAAGGTGCTCGCGCGGACGGGCGTCGACGTCTCGCAGCTCGACCTCGTCGAGCTGAACGAGGCCTTCGCCTCGCAGAGCCTGGCCGTGGTGCGCGAGCTCGGCCTCGACCACGAGAAGGTGAACGTGAACGGCGGCGCGATCGCGCTCGGCCATCCGCTCGGCATGAGCGGCGCCCGGCTCGTCGTCTCGCTCCTGCACGAGCTGCGCCGCCGCGGCGGCCGCTACGGACTCGCGACCCTGTGCGTCGGCGTCGGCCAGGGCCAGGCCGCGCTGTTCGAGCGCGGCTAGCGCCGGAAGATCGCGCGCGCCTCGTCGTCGAGCGGGGCCGACGTGTGCTCGTGGACGACGCGCCAGCCGTCGGCGCCGCGGCGCAGGACCCAGCTGAGCCGGTTCGTCATCGACCGCAGCTCCTCGCCCTCGGGCGAGAGGCCGCGGAAGGTGAGGAAGGCGCTCGCGGCGGCCGTGTCGCCGGACACGAAGCCCTCGACCTCGGCGAACTCGACGGACACGCCCTCGTCGCCGAGCGAGCCGAACCACTCCTCGGCCATGCCGCGCCACTCGGCGATGCCGGCGTACGCGAACCGGCCCCACATGTCGAAGACGCGCACGTCCTCGGCGAAGAGGGCGACGAACGCCTCCACGTCCTTCGCGCCGACCGCACTCCTGTACGCCTCGATCGTGTCGCCGATCGGGTCCGTCATCTCGCTCCTCTCGTCGTGGTCGCAGGAAGAGACTGCCTGCGGCGGAGGAACTCATCGCCGCCGGCGGCGCTCGGCCGCCGACCTAGCCGACGGGCGGCCGGATGTAGATGACGCTCTCGTGCTTGATCGGCACGAACGGCGCGCCGACGCTGAGGATGACGCCCTCGACGTCGTGGAAGAGGTCGACCTCGCCGTCCGGTGTGGGCACGCGGATGCCGACCTCGTTCTCCGGCTCGGCGTCGAGACCCGCGTCCCGCAGCGCCTCGAGCAGCCGGTCGCGGTCGGGGATCCTCGCCGCCGTCACCTGGATCGAAGTCGCCATCTGGTCTCCTCTCGTCGCGTTCGGATCCCATCCGTGCCCTCGCGGGCCGTTCGGGAAACGCCGGGGCGGTTCTCGGATCCAGATTGTCGCTGCGACCGCGGACGGCGGCAACCGGTATTTTCCGGATTCATGGCGGTGACCGCGGGACAGGAGTACGGACTCTTCATCGACGGCGAGGTCGTCGAGCCCGCGTCGGGCGAGATCCGCGACCTCGCCGAGCCGGCGAGCGGCGAGCCGCTGGCGCGCGCCGCGATGGCCGGCGAGGCGGACGTCGACCGTGCCGTCGCCGCCGCCCGCGCCGCCCTCGACGGCCCGTGGGGCAGGACGCCGCCGACCGAGCGCGCGCGTCTGCTCGGCGCGCTCGCCGACGCGATCGCGGCGAACCGCAAGGAGCTCGCCGAGCTCGAGACGCGCAACGTCGGCAAGGCGATCTCCTCGGTGAAGGCCGAGGTCGCCGGCGCGGTCGAGAACTTCCGCTTCTTCGCCTCGGTCGCCGGCTCGATCGCAGGCCGCTCGAACCCCGTCGGCGGCTCCCTGCTCACGTACTCGCTGAAGGAGCCGGTCGGCGTCTGCGCGCAGATCGTCCCCTGGAACTACCCGCTGCTGATGTCGGTCTGGAAGCTCTCGCCGGCGCTCGCGGCGGGCTGCGCGGTCGTGCTGAAGCCGGACCCGCAGACGCCGCTCTCGGTGCTGCGGATCGCCGAGCTCGCCGCCGAGGTCGGCTTCCCCGCCGGCGCGATCAACGTCGTGCCCGGCGACGGGCCGACCGCCGGCTCGTACCTCGTCAGGCATCCCGGCGTCGACAAGGTCGCGTTCACCGGCTCGACGCGAACGGGGAGCGAGATCATGCGGCTCTGCTCGGAGCCGATCAAGCGGCTGACGCTCGAGCTCGGCGGCAAGAGCCCGAACCTCGTCTTCGCCGACGCGAACCTCGACGACGCGATCCCGAGCTCGGTCTGGTCGATCTACTACGCGGCCGGCCAGAGCTGCGAGGCGCGCTCGCGCGTCCTCGTCGAGAAGCCGCTCTACGACGAGTTCGTCTCCCGCTTCGCCGACTACGCGAAGCAGCTCCGCGTCGGCGACCCGCTCGACCCGGAGACGCAGATCGGCTCGCTCATCTCGGCCGGCCACCGCGACCGCGTGCACGGCCTCGTCGAGAAGGGCCGCGAGGAGGGCGCCGAGATCGTCGTCGGCGGCGAGTTCGGCCCCGGCGCGGGCGCGTTCTACATGCCGACCGTGCTCGCCGGCGTCGAGAACTCGATGACGGTCGCGCAGGAGGAGATCTTCGGGCCGGTCGTCACGGCGATCCCGTTCGAGGACGAGAAGGACGCGATCCGGATCGCGAACGACGTCCGCTACGGCCTCTTCGCGACCGTCTGGTCGGGCGACCCGGCGCGCGGCCACCGGGTCGCGCGCGCGATCCAGTCCGGGATGGTCGGGATCAACATGCCGTTCACCGCGTTCCCGGGGATCCCGTTCGGCGGCTACAAGCAGTCCGGGTTCGGCCGCGAGCTGTCGATCGACACGCTCGAGCTGTACCTGGAGACGAAGGGCGTGCTCTTCTCGACGAGCCCGAAGCCCTTCAACCCGTTCGGTCTCTAGTCCGGCCGGTCGTGTCGTCGAACGCGGTCGAGCTGTACGAGCGTGGCGGCGAGCACGACAGCGCCGGGCGCGAGGAGGAGGCGATCCCGCTCTACGAGCAGGCGCTCGCGGCCGGCCTCGCCGGGGAGCTCCGGGCGCGGTGCCTGCTGCAGCTCGGCAGCTCGCTCCGCAACGTCGGCCGCGTCGACGACGCCGTGGCGCTCCTCGCGGAGGCGCGCCGCGAGTTCCCCGACTTCCGGCCGCTTCGCGCCTTCCTCGCGCTCGCGCTCCACTCCGCCGGCCGCGACCGCGAGGCGCTCAGGGAGCTGCTCGAGACGATCGCGGACGAGGGCCAGTACGAGCGGTCGCTGCGCGGCTACGCGGCCGAGCTCTGACCGAAACCGACCGGCCCGGGCCAGACCCGGGTCAGACCCGGGTCAGACCCGGGTCAGACACCTTTACGCAATCGTCACGAGAGTGTGACGGGGTTCACTTGCGCAGCGAGAGCGCGGCGCCGATCGCGAGCAGGACGATCCCGACGAGGCGCGGCCAGTGGAGCGGGATGCGCTCGCTGCGGAACAGGCCCCAGCGGTCGATCGCGGCGCCCATCACGAGCTGGCCGGCGATCAGGATCCCCACCGTGGCCGCCACGCCGATGCGCGGCCCCGCGTACGTCACCGTGAAGACGATCAGCAGCCCGAAGAGCCCGCCCGTGAGCATCCACCAGGGCTGGTGGACGGCGCGCTCGAAGCCGGCGAGGCTGCTGCGGGCGACGACGAGGACGAGGACCGCGCCGACCGCCGTGACGACCGTCGAGAACGCGAGCGCCTCGAGCACGCCGACGCGCTCCCCGAGCCGGGACATGATCGCGACCTGGATCGAGCCGGCGAGCCCGGCCGCCACAGCCAACGTCGTCGCAAGTGCGCCCCCGGACACGGCACAACCATAATTCCCGCGTGATCTTCCAGCCCGAGCTGGAGACGATGCCGCAGCCGGAGCTCGAGCGCCTGCAGCGGCAGCGGCTGCGCGAACGGTTCGGCGTCGAGCCGGAGTCGCTGGCCGAGCAGCCGTTCCGGGTGAAGGCCGACCTGCGGGACGCGTACCCGTTCGGCCTGCTGCAGGCGCCGCTCGCCGAGTGCGTCCGCATCCACGCCTCCTCCGGCACGCGCGGCAAGGCGACGATCGTCGCCTACACGCGGAACGACGTCGCCGCCTGGGCGGACTGCTGCGCCCGCGCGATCGCGGCGGCGGGAGGCGGGCCGGGGACGGTCGTCCACAACGCGTACGGCTACGGCCTCTTCACCGGCGGGCTCGGCCTCCACTACGGCGCCGAGCGGCTCGGCTGCACCGTCGTCCCCGCCTCCGGCGGCAACACGCCCAGGCAGGCGCAGCTGCTCGAGGACCTCGGCGCGGAGATCCTCTGCTGCACGCCGAGCTACGCGCTCGCGATCGCCGACCACGTCTCCGAGCCGGCGCGGCTGAGCCTGCGGGCCGGGATCTTCGGCGCCGAGCCGTGGACGGAGGGGCTGCGCGAGGCGATCGAGCACGCGCTCGACCTGACCGCGCTGGACATCTACGGGCTCTCGGAGGTGATGGGGCCGGGCGTCTCCGCGGAGTGCGCCGAGGGCCGCGGCGGCGCGCACGTGAACGAGGACCACTTCCTCGTCGAGGTCGTCGACCCGGAGACCGGCGAGCCCTTGCCCGACGGCGAGACCGGCGAGCTCGTCTTCACGACGCTGACGAAGGAGGCGCTGCCGCTGCTCCGCTACCGCACCGGCGACCTCGCCTCGCTGACGCGCGAGCCGTGCCCGTGCGGGCGCACGTTCGCGCGCATGTCGCGCGTCGTCGGCCGCACCGACGACATGCTGATCATCCGGGGCGTCAACGTCTTCCCGAGCGAGATCGAGCGCGCGCTGCTGGCGATCCCCGAGCTCGCGCCGCACTACCTGCTGCTCGTCGACCGGCCCGGACACCTCGACGAGCTGACCGTCCAGGCGGAGCTGCGCGAAGGCGAGGCCGGCGGGGAGCGCCTCCAGGGTCTCGTCGAGGAGCGGCTCGGCCGCGCGCTCGGGCTCACCGCCCGGGTCGAGCTCGGCGAGCCGGGCAGCCTGCCGCGGAGCGAGGGGAAAGCGCTGCGCGTCGTCGACCGTCGTGCGTAACCGTCGCCGCGACGGGAACGTTCTCCACCGGATGAGCGAGCAGAACGACAACCGCACGAACGACGTCGAGGGCTGGCCGATGCCGTCCCGCGACGTGCTCCGCGACCTGGAGCGGGCGCCGGTCGCGTGGCCCGAGCAGCGCAACGACGCGGAGGCCCCGGTCCCGGCCGCCGCCTGAGGCAACCCGGTTAGGCTCCGTTCGCCAGCGAGCGAAAGGGAGCCATGTACCGGGTGACCGTGCTGTACGAGCAGGAGCCGGACTCGGCGCAGTACGCCGAGCACGTCGAGCTGTGCGCGAACGTCCCGAACGGGGTCTTCCGCCACGGCAAGGTGACCGGCGCCCCGATGGGCGAGCCGAAGCACGCCTACTACGCCGAGTGGGAGTTCGCCGACCGGCAGGCGTTCGACGCGTTCGTCTCGAGCGAGCAGTTCATGGCGGCCGGCAAGGACGCGTACAAGCGCGGCTTCCCGCAGCCCCAGGTCGAGTTCGTCGAGCTGGGATGAGCGAGGCCGAGCTCGTCCGCGTCGAGCGCGACGGCCGCGTCGGCGTCGTGCTGATGAACCGGCCGCGGCAGCTGAACGCGCTGTCGGGCGAGCTGATCGGCGCCGTCGTCGCCGCGCTGCAGGAGCTGGACGAGGACGGCGAGATCCGCGCGATCGTGCTCGGCGGCGGCGAGCGCGCGTTCGCCGCCGGCGCCGACGTCAACGAGCTCGCCGCCGGGACGCCGGTCTCGCTCTACGAGAACCGGCGCATCGACCGGTGGGACGCGATCCGCGCGGTCCGGACGCCGATCGTCGCCGCGGTCTCCGGCTACTGCCTCGGCGGCGGCTGCGAGCTCGCGATGCTCTGCGACCTGATCGTCGCCTCGGAGAGCGCCCGCTTCGGCCAGCCCGAGATCAACCTCGGCGTCCTCCCCGGCGCGGGCGGCACGCAGCGGCTGACGCGGGCGGTCGGCAAGGCCGTGGCGATGGACATGATCCTCACCGGCCGGATGCTCTCCGCCCGCGAGGCGCTCTCGTTCGGGCTCGTCGCCCGCGTCGTCGCGAGGGAGGCGTGGCTCGACGAGGCGAAGCGCGTGGCGGCCGAGATCGCGGCGAAGGGCCCGATCGCCGTCCGGCTCGCGAAGGAGGCGGTCGACAACGCGTTCGAGGCGCCGCTCTCGGTCGGGGTCGAGTTCGAGCGGCGCGCCTTCTACCTCGCCCGCGCGTCCGAGGACGCGACGGAGGGGCTGAACGCGTTCGTCGAGAAGCGCAAGCCGGACTTCAAGGGCCGCTAGCGCCTTCCGCGGAATCCCCGATGTGGCTCGTCCGCTCCGGCCGCAGCCTGGTGGGGAGCCAGAACGGAGGTACGCAGATGCGTGAGGAGAAGCCTGAGGGCGCCCTCGAGAAGAACGCGCACAGGTTCGCGCTCGGCGGACAGCTCGTCGCCGTGCTCTCGATCCTCTTCCTCGTGCCCGTGATCCGGAGGCTGCGCGAGCAGCGCCGGCCGAAGCACCGCAGGCACTTCCCGATCCCGGGGCACTGAGCGGCTCGCGGGAGCACGCCCGCCCCGGCGTGCTCCCGCGACGTACTACGCTCCGCCCATGACCGAGGTCGAAGTCACCCGCGAGGGCGCGGTCCAGACGATCGTGCTGAACCGGCCCGACAAGCTGAACGCGTTCACGGGCGCCGTCCACGCCGGCCTCCGCGACGCGCTCGAGGAGGCGCGCGATCCGGAGGTGCGCGCGGTCGTGATCACCGGCGCCGGCCGCGGCTTCTGCGCCGGCCAGGATCTCACCGAGTTCGGCGAGATGCCGGACGTCGGCAGCGGCCTGCGGTCGACCTACCACCCGAACGTGCTCGCGATCCGCGCCCTCGAGAAGCCGGTCGTCGCCGCCGTCAACGGCGTCTGCGCGGGCGCGGGGCTCTCGCTCGCGTGCGCGTGCGACATCCGGATCGCGTCCGACGCAGCCTTCTTCGTGCCGGGCTTCGTCGGGATCGCGCTCGTCCCCGACTCCGGCGGCACGTACTTCGTCCACCGCCTGCTCGGCGCGCCGCGCGCGTTCGAGTGGATGATCTCGAACCGCCGCCTGACCGCGG
>DASSNM010000065.1:0-27890 GCA_035688025.1 Gaiellaceae bacterium
CGCCGAACGCAGCCTCTCGCTGGGCGAGCGCTCGCAGAAGATCGGCGAGATCCTGGAGCTGATCAACGAGATCGCCGAGCAGACCAACCTGCTCGCCCTGAACGCGGCGATCGAGGCCGCCCGCGCCGGCGAGGCCGGCAAGGGCTTCGCCGTCGTCGCCAGCGAGGTCCGCAAGCTGGCCGAGCGCTCGATGCGCTCGACCGACTCGATCCGCGAGATCATCGGCGCCGTCCAGGACGAGACGAACGCGACGATCATGGCGACCGAGCAGGGCACCCGGCAGGCGCGCGAGGTAGGCGAGCTGATGACCCAGACCGCGACCATGCTCGAGGAGTCGATCCTCGCCACCCAGCAGCAGAAGAGCGCCGCCGACCAGGTCGCCGCCGCCATGGCCCAGATCCGCGAATCCGCCAACCAACTCGCCGCCGAACAGGAACAACGCGTCTCGACCGCGACCCGCGTCGACGAGCTCGTCGCCAGGCTCGAGCAGACGCTCGCGGAGCCGGAGGGCACGACCGGGAACGGGAACGGCGGCGCATGAGCGTCCACGTGCGGCTGCGGGTCGGCGCCGAGTCGTACGCGCTTCCGGTGGAGCACGTGCTCGAGGTCGCGGAGCTGGGGGAGATCACGCCGGTGCCGGGCTCGCCGCGCGCCGTCCTCGGCGTCCGCAACCTGCGCGGCGAGGTGCTGCCCGTCTTCGACCTGGCGGCCGTCTTCGGGATCGAGCGGGACGGCGCCGCCGGACGGCTGCTCGTCGCCGAGCACGCGGGCCGGCGGGCCGGCTTCGCGATCGACGAGGTCACCGACGTGGGCGAGCTGTCCGCCCCCGCCGAGGAGACCGAGTCGCAGTTCCTGCGCGGCGCCGCGCTCGACGAGGGCGAGCTGGTCGGCGTCGTCGACATGCAGCGGGTCTTCGCAGCGCTCCAGGAGGGACAGGTATGAGCGAGTACGAGGCCGAGTTCTTCCAGCTCTTCCGCGACGAGGCGAACCAGCGGCTCGACAACATCGTCGACGTCCTGCTCGCGCTCGAGAGCGGCCGCGCGGGCGGCGACGCGCTCGACTTGCTCTTCCGGGACGTGCACACGATCAAGGGCGGCGCCGGGATGCTCGGTCTGGACGACGTGCGGACGCTGGCGCACGCGATCGAGGACCTGCTCGAGAGCGTGCGCGCCGCGGGCGCGTTTCCGCCGCCGCTCGCCGACCCGCTGCTCCGCGCCGCGGATGCGCTCCGCCGCCACGTCGCGGGCGAGGGCGAGGGGACGCCCGACCTGCTCGAGGAGCTCGCCGCGAGTCGCGCATCCGTCGTCGCGCCGGCGAACGGCAGCCCCGGCGAGCGTCCGGCCGCGGCGACGAGCGGCGGCGCCGGCTCCGACCGCGGCCGCGGCATCCGCGTCCCGGCCGAGAAGATCGACCGGCTGCTCGACCTCGTCGGCGAGACCGTCCTCCACCGCCGCCGCCTCGAGCACGTGCTCGGCGACGACACCGGCGACGAGACGATCGCCGACGAGCTCGACGTCGGCGGGCGCCTGTTCGACGAGCTGAAGGACGCGGCGATCCAGATGCGGACGCTGCCGCTCGCGACGATCACCGGCGCGCTGCCGCGGGCCGTCCGGGACATGGCCGCGGAGACGGGCAAGGAGGTCGAGCTGGTCGTCCGCGGCGAGGAGACCGAGCTCGACCGGGTCATCCTCGAGAGCCTCTCCGAGCCGCTGATCCACATCCTCCGGAACGCGGTCGGCCACGGCGTCGAGACGCCGGAGGAGCGCCGGCGCGCCGGCAAGCCGGAGCGCGCGGTCGTCTCGCTCAGCGCCGTCCAGCGCGGCGGCAACGTCGAGATCACGGTCGCCGACGACGGCCGCGGCGTCCGGCGCGAGGTGCTCGCCGAGGCTCAGCGCGAGGGTTCGCTCGTCGACGTGCTCGCCCGTGCGGGCTTCTCGACCGCCGAGCAGGTCACCGACCTCTCCGGCCGCGGCGTCGGCCTCGACGCGGTGAAGGCGCACGTCGAGTCGTTCGGCGGCACGCTCGAGGCGCGCAGCGAGACCGGCAAGGGCACCGAGTTCGTGCTGACGCTGCCGCTCGCGCTCGCGCTGATGGAGGTGCTGCTCGTCGAGCGCGGCGGCAGGCCGTTCGGCGTCCCGCTCGCGAACGTCGACGAGGCGATCTCGGTCTCGGACGCGCTCTCGCTCGAGGGCAGACAGGCGCTCGAGCTGCGCGGCCGTTCGCTCCCGCTCGCCGACCTCGCGGAGCTCGTGGGCGCGGACGCGCCGCAGCTGGCGCCGCACGCGCCGGCGATCGTCGTCTCGGGCGGCGGACGCCGCGTCGCCGCCGTCTGCGACCGGCTGCTCGGCGAGGAGGAGGTCGTGGTCAAGCCGCTCGGCCCGCTCCTCCCCACCGTCCGCGGCTACCTCGGCGCCGCCATCCTCGGCGACGGACGGATCGCGCTCCTGCTCGATCCGAGCGCGCTCACCGGCGGCAGCCGCCGCCGCGTCCGGGCCGGGGCCGACGCGTCCGCCCCGGCTGAGAACGGCCGCCGGACGGCGCCGAAGGTGCTCGTCGTCGAGGACTCGTACACCGTGCGCGAGCTCCAGCGCAGCATTCTCGAGGCGGCGGGGTACCGTGTGGACACCGCGCGTCACGGCAGGGAGGCTCTGGCGCAGGTGCTGGCCGACGACGACATCGCCCTGGTGCTCACCGACATCGAGATGCCCGAGATGGACGGGCTGGAGCTGACGCGCGCGATCCGCGACAGCGCGGCTCGCGCGTCGCTGCCGGTGGTCGTCGTCACCTCGCAGGGCAGCGAGGACGACCAGCGCGCCGGCGTCGAGGCCGGCGCCGACGCCTACATGGTCAAGCGGGCGTTCGACCAGCAGGCCCTGCTGGAAACGGTCGAACGCCTCGTCGGGCGGTGACGCCGCCGCAGCGGCGCACGCGGGTCCTCGTCTGCGAGGACTCGCGGACGTTCGCCGCTGCGCTCACGAGCCTGCTCGAGCGCGACGGCGACATCGAGGTGGTCGGCGTGCGCTCGAACGCGGAGGCGGCGATCGCCGACCTGCAGCGGCTCGAGCCCGACCTGATCACGATGGACATCGAGCTGCCGGGGATGAGCGGCCTCGACGCGGTCGAGCAGATCATGAGCGTGCGGCCGGTGCCGATCCTCGTCCTCTCCACGCACGTCAACGACCGGAGCGGCGCCGGCGCGGCCGCGCTGGCCGCGGGCGCGCTCGAGGCGATGGGCAAGGACGGACTCCCGTTCCGCGAGCCGGACAGCGCCGGCGCTGCGGCCTTCCGCCGGCGGGTGCGCCTCCTCAGCCGCGCCCGCGTCATCCGCCACCCCCGGGCGCGTCTCCACGGGCGCCGGGTCTCGTTTCCGCCGCCGGAGCCGCGCCGCGGCGCGGCGATCGGGATGTGCGCGTCCACCGGCGGACCGCAGGCGCTCGCGACCGTGCTCTCCGGACTCCCGGCGAACTACCCGATCCCGATCCTCGTCGTGCAGCACATGGCGGCCGGGTTCACCGACGGCCTCGCCAAGTGGCTCGACGGCGCCGTCCCGCTTCCGGTGCGACTCGCGGCGGACGGGACGATCGCGCAGCCGGGCGTGACGCTCGCGCCGGAGGGCGCGCACCTCGTGTACCGCGAGGGCGGCACGCTCGCCCTCGACCGCAAGTCGCCGGCAGGGCTGCACCGGCCGTCGGCGGACGTGCTCCTGAGCAGCGTCGCCGAGGCGTGCGGGCCGGCAGCGGTCGGCGTCGTGCTCACGGGCATGGGCCGCGACGGCGCCGAGGGGATCGCCGCGATCCGCGACCGGGGCGGGCTGACGATCGCGCAGGACGAGGCGACCTCGGCCGTGTACGGGATGCCGAAGGAGGCGGCGCGGCGCGGGGCCGAGCTGATCGTCCCGCTCGGCGAGGTGGCGAAGGCGCTGACGACGGTCGCGCTCGAGCGGAGGTCGCAGCCGCGGTGAGCGCGCCGCTCGCGACCGGGACGCTCGACCAGGTGGCCGACCTCGTGCGCCGCGCGAGCGGGATCCGCGTCGCGCGCAGCCAGTATCCGTCGCTCGCGACCGCGATCTCGCGCGCCGCCGGCGGCGACGTCCTCGGCTTCCTCGACCTCACCGCCGACCCGGTCTGGGGACGCGAGGCGGTGGCGCGGCTCGTCGACGAGATCGCGATCAAGGAGACGCACTTCTTCCGTGAGCCGCGCCCGCTCGAGGCGATCCCCTGGCACGCGCTGTTCGAACGCGCGCGGCAGGCGGGGCGGCGGGTGCGGGTGTGGAGCGCCGCGTGCGCGACCGGCGAGGAGCCGTACACCCTGGCGCTGCTCGCCTGCGAGGCGTTCGGCTCGCCCGCGCCGCCGGTGGACGTGCTCGCGACCGACATCTCGTCGACCGCGCTCGAGCGCGCGCTCGCCGGGAGCTATCGCGAGCGCTCTGTGCGGCTGCTCGACCCCGCGCTCCGCGACCGGCACCTGGCGCGCCACGGCGACCATTTCGCGGTCCGCGACCACGTCCGCGCGCTCGTCCGGTTCGCGCCGCACAACCTCGCGCGCGACCCGATCCCGCCGCTCGGCGAGGAGCAGTTCGACGTCGTCGTCTGCCGGAACGTGCTCATCTACTTCGACGGCGAGACGGTCGAGCGGGTGATCGAGTCGCTCGAGCGCGCGGTGCGGTCCGAGGGGATGCTGATCCTCGGCTCCGCGGACACGCTCTGCGGGACGACGCGGCGGCTCGCCCGGCTCGGCGAGCTGCCGCTGCCGCGCCCGCTCGGCGCGCTGCGGCGGCCGGCGGAGCGGTCGTTGCGCCGTCCGCTCGGCCGCAAGCCGGAACCGGAGCCCGCGGCGACCGGGACGCTCGACGCCGAGGCGAACTTCCGGCGCGGGCTCGAGGCGCTCGAGCACGGCGATCCGACCGCGGCCGCGGCGGCGCTGCGGCGCGCCCTCTACGTCGACCCGACCTTCGGCCTGGCGGCGTTCCTGCTCGGCCGAGCGCACGAGGCGGCCGGCGACCCGGGGTCGGCCCGGCGCGCGTACGAGCAGGCGCTGCGGACGATCGACCTCGCGGACGAGCGCCACGACCACCTGCTCGAGCAGGTGCACCTGGCCGACGTCGCGGACGCGTGCCAGGCTCGGCTCGCCGCGCTCGGGGGCGGCCGGTGAGCGCGCGGGTCGTCGTCGCGGACGACTCGGAGCTGATGCGCTCCCTGATCCAGCTCGCGCTCGAGCCGGTCGGCGTCGAGATCGCGGTCGCGGTGGACGGCGACGAGGCGCTCGAGGTCGTCCGCGAGCACCGGCCGGAGGTGCTGATCGTGGACGCGTCGATGCCCGGCCTGACCGGCTACGAGGTGTGCGAGGCGCTCCGTGCGGACGCGGACGGGCCCCGCCCCTACGTCCTGCTGCTGACCGCGGACGTCCGCGACAGCGAGCGGCAGCGGGCGGAGGAGGCGGGCGTGGACGAGTTCGTCGGCAAGCCGTTCAGCCCGCTCGCCCTGGCCGCGCGGGTGCGCGAGCTGCTCGGCGTCTGACCCCCGCTGCTACCGTGGCCGCGGGATCCCACGAGCGAGGAGGACGTCATCGCCGAGAAGGAAGAGAAGATCGAGTTCGAGGGCGAGATCGTGGAAGCGCTGCGCAACCGCATGTTCCGGATCCGCCTCGACAACGGTCACGAGACGCTCGGCTACACGTCGGGCCGCATGAAGCGCCACAAGATCAGGATGCTCGCCGGCGACCGGGTGAAGATCGAGCTGTCGCCGTACGACCTGAACCGCGGGCGCATCGTCTACCGCCTCAGCTAGCGATGTGGCCGGTGACGCTGCCCGGTTCCCGGGTCGCGAGCACCGAGCGATGCAAGGACTGAGGACGCCACAGCGCGACGCGTGATCGCGGGCGGGGTGCCTGGCGGACGTCCCCGGTCAGATCGCTGACGCGGGCACAATGGGGGCCGAGGCCCCCGTAGCTCAGTGGATAGAGCAGCGGTTTCCTAAACCGCGTGCGCAAGTTCGATTCTTGCCGGGGGCATGCGGGCCGCGCGACCGACCGGCCGTTCACGCGTGGCGCTGTTCGCCGCTCGGGTGTTCCGGCTATTGCTCGAACTGCGCGGTGACGGTCGTGGTGTACGTCGTCACCTTCGGCTGCGGCTTCTTCTTCGCCGGCCTCCGGTCGGCCCCGGCTCGGGCGGCTCGCGCCGCGTGGGCGAGCCGACGGACGAACCCCCTGTCCACCAGCGTCCCCGACGTGGCCGCTGCGCAGAGGGTGGTCGAGGTGGCCTTCCGCTCGGCGACCACGACCCGGTACGTCGCCCCGGCGACGACGGTGGTGCGGATGTCGTATTCGCCGAACCGACTGGTGCGGTCCGAGCCGATGTTGTGGAAGACGTCTTGGAAGATGGTCCTACGCTGGAGCGTGACGACCCGATTCGCGGTACACACCGCTCGGGCGAGGACGACTCCGTGCACGCCGTGAAATCGCGAGCTCACGGTCTCGCAGGCCGACTGGCCGGTCTTCCCGCGGGTCACCTGTCCCAGCGGGCAGCTGTCGCAGGTCGTCGCACCGCTCCCGCTCGCGAACCTGTCGACCGGACACGGCGTCGAGCCGGTGGCGCCCGCCACGCTCACGAAGCTCCCCGCCGGGGCGGGCGTGCACGCGGCGGCGCCCGCCGTGTCCGAGTAGGAGCCGGCGGCGCAGAGCGTCGCGCTCGTCGCGCCCGGACCCGTCGCGTAGGTGCCCTTCGGGGCGGGCGTGCACGCGACCGCGCCCGCCGTGTCGGAGTAGGAGCCGGCGGCGCAGAGCGTCGCTTCCGTGGCGCCCGGGCCGCTCGCGTAGCGCCCCGCGGGCGTGGCCGTGCAGAACCGCGCTCCCGTCGAGTCGGAGTAGGAGCCGGCCGGGCAGAGCGAGGGCTCTCTGGCGCTGTTGACGGCGACGAAGCTCCCCTTGGGGGCGGGCTTGCACTCGGCCGCGCCCACCGTGTCGGAGTAGAAGCCGGCCTGGCAGGCCCGATAGCTCGCGGCGCCGGGCGCCGACACGTACTTGCCGACCGGGGCGGGAGTGCACTCCGTCGCGCCCGCCGAGCCGGAGTACGTTCCCGGCGCGCAGGGGGTCTCCTCGGTCGCGCCGGCGGCGGCGACGAAGTAGCCGGGAATTGCGGAGAGGCAGTTGCCGCCCGAGAGATAGGTGCCCGCCGCGCACGTCGCGATCGCCACGCACGTGCCGCCGGAGAGCTCGTAGCCGTTCGAGCACGTCAGCGCATTCACGGTCACGCCCGGCGACGAGGCGATCGGCGCGAGCGTGCCGCCGGCCGTCGACTTCTCGTTCGTCGTGAAGGTCGCCGTCCCCGTCGAGCTCTGCGCGGTGGCGCCGTCGCCTGCCGTGCAGCTGCCGCCCGAGGTCGCGCCGTAGACGACCGTGAGCGTGCCGCCGCCGGCGAGCGTGAGCGCGGACACCCTGATCGTCTGGCCGGAGAACGCGAGCGTGCCGGTCGAGGCGGTCGTGCAACCGGCCGTCGCCGCCGCGGTCGGCGCGCTCCAGCCGGACGGCACGACGACGTCGACCTCGCCCGCGTTCGTCCCGCCCGCGGCCGCGGTGTAGGTGAAGGTGAGCGTGTTGCCCGTCGAGGACGCGGTCACGGAGCCCGGTGAGACGGCGCTCGTCTCCAGCCCGTCGCCTGCCGCCGTCCACTGCGAGTAGAGCGTCGTGTTCGCCGCGATCGAGAAGGTGTCGTTCGCGTTGTAGTGCGTCCCGGTGCAGAGCGTCGGGTTCGCGGCCGCGTTCGTCGTGCACCAGCCGGCGAACGTGTAGCCGGAGAGCGCGAGCGAGCCGGTGTTCCCGAGCACGGTCACGGTCGGGGTCCCCGTCGAGTACGGGGAGCTCGCGTCGGTCGGCGCCGTGCCGCTCGTCGTGGCCCCGCCGGCGCTCGTCTGCGTGCTGTAGGCGACCGAGGCGAGGATGTCGATCGGCGAGGGCGGGTTCGCGCCGCTGCCGTCGATCGGGCCCGTGAACGGCGCCGAGGTGTATGTCGAGACCGAGAAGCCGGTCCTGCTGTACTGCGTCGCGGTCGCGCTGAGGCCCGTGATCGTCAGCGTCGCCGCCGTGGTCGCGCCGAGCGAGCAGCCCGCTCCGGTCAGCGGCACGACCACCACCTGCCCGCTGACCGTCACCGTCGGCGTCGTGCAGCCCGAGAAGCCCGTCCCGAACGCCGCTGTCGCGCCGGTGACGTCGAAGCCGCTCGGGAAGCTGACGTCGACGACGTTGCCCGTCGCCAGCGCGCCGGTGCCCGACGTCGTGAAGCCGATCGTCCAGGTCGCGCTCGGGTTCGCGGACACGTACGAGTCCGGCGTGAACGACACGCCCGTCACCGACGTCGCCGCCGCGCTCGAGGCGAGCACGAGCAGGGTCGCGACCGTCGCGAGACCGGCGCCGAGCGCGAGATCGCGCCGGCGCAGGCGAATCAGCCGCCGCAAGAGGCTGTGTGGCCGCAGGCCCAAGGAGCGCGACCCTAACAGGCCCGCAACTCGACAATTCCTAAGATTTGCAGCGGAGTCCGCTGGACGAGCGGCTAATACGCGTGCCCGGTGAACGCCTTCGAGATCGCGAAGCTGACGACGATCAGGATCGCGGCGAAGACGACGATCGTCGCCAGGAGCGCGGGCAGCGTCCGCCACGGATGCTCGTCGAAGCCCGGGTGCACGTGCGGATGCGGCGCGTGCGGGCGGTGCAGGTGCAGCACGGCGAGACCTCCTTCCTCGTGCTGAACGACACGAAGAGGGTGCCCGGATCGCGGGCGGCTCAAACGGTCAGGGGCAACGGAGCGGCCGCGCCGGCACCCGCGTCAGCTCGACGTCGCCGACGAACGGGAGCGCGCCCGCCCGGCAGGCGGCTGCGACCGCGGCCGCGGTCGAGCGCCCGGCCGGCAGGTAGTCCGTCGCGAGCGCGAGCAGCCCCTTCGCGCGCATCCGGCGCAGCGCCGCGAGCGCCGCCGCCCGGTCGGCCGCAGGCACGGCGACGTACCGCTTCGCGGCGAAGTCGTAGGTGCCGGTCACGTCCTCGCGGTTCCAGCCGTCGAGCCAGCGGACGAGCGGACCGATCGCGTCCTCGCCGTTCTGCGCGAACAGGAAGCCGCCGCGTCCGTGCACGAGCGACGCGAGCGAGCGGACGAGCGCGGTCATCCCTGCGCGCTGCGCCGGGTGCGTCTCGACCATGTCGACGTTGTCGAGGAAGAGGCCGTCGAAGCCCTTCGCGAGGAACGAGCGCGCGACGCCGCCGACGAGCGCGCGGTAGCCGGGCGCCGAGACCTCCGCGTACCACTCGCCCCAGTCCGGCCAGTAGTCGAGCCGGTAGCGCTTCGCCCGCGGGAACCAGCCGCGACCGCGCTCGATCGTGCCGGCGTCGAGGTACGCGAGCACGAGCTTTCCCTCGCCGCGGAGCCGCGCCACACGCGCCGCCGGGGTCGACTCGCCGTCGAGGACGACGAGGTCGTACCGCGCGAGCCGCGCGTCGGAGACCGGGCCTCCGATCGCGAACGCCCACGTGTGCACCGCGGCCAGCCGGGGCGGGAGCGCGGGCGCAGAGCCGGCGGCGAGCGCCGCGGCGAGCGCCGCTAGACGGAGCAGAGGACGTCCTCGAGCGCGGCCGCGAACCCGTCGATCTCCGCCTCGCCGAGCGGGAGCGAGAGCGCGACGAAGCCGCGCCGGCCGTACGACCAGCCGCGCTCGAGCAGCTCCAGGTGCAGGAGCGTGCGCAGCTCGGTCGCGTCCGGCACGTCGTCCGCGGTCCGGATCGGGGTGCTCGTCGGGTGCAGGCCGACCATCGAGCCGCGGCCGGTCGCCTGGAACTCGAGGCCTCGGTCGCGCGCGAACGCGTTCAGCCGGTCGCGGAGCCGGTCGCCGAGCGCGTTCACGCGGTCGAGCTCCGCCGCGGTGAGCACGCTCAGCGCGGCCGCGCCGGCGGCCATCGTCAGCACCTCGTTGTTGAAGGTGCCGCCGTGCTGGAGCGCGTCCGGCCGCGCCGGGTCGAAGCGCTCCATGATCTCCGCGCTCCCGCCGAAGGCGCCGAACGAGAGTCCGCCGCCGACGTACTTGCCCATCGTCGTCAGGTCGGGCGCGATCCCGAGGAGCTGCTGCAGGCCGCCGGTCGAGAGCCGCGAGGTCATCACCTCGTCGAAGACCAGGAGGGCGCCGGTCTCGCTGGTGGCGTCGCGCAGCGCCTGCAGGAACTCCGGCTCGCCGGGGATCGCGCCGACCGCGCCCTGCATCGGCTCGACGATCACCGCGGCGAGCTCGTGCTCGCGGATCAGCCGCGCCGCGCCCTCCGCGTCGTTGTACTCGCCGACGACGTACGGGAACGGCACGTTCATCGCGGAGCCGCCGTGGCGGAAGACGAAGACGGAGCCGTGGTAGGCGCCGTCGAAGACGAGGATCTTCTCGCGGCCGGTGACGGCGCGCGCCGCCGAGAGCGCGAGCAGGTTCGCCTCGGTGCCGGAGTTCGCGAAGCGGACGAGCTCGATCGACGGGAAGCGCGCCACGACCTGCTCCGCGAGCGCCGTCTCCCAGCGGTTCGACGCGCCGAGGACGAGCCCGCCGGCGAGCGCCTCGCGGATCGCGGCGACGACCGCCGGGTGCGAGTGGCCGAGCAGGCCGGCGGTGTACTCGCCGAGCAGGTCGACGAGCTCGTGTCCGTCCGCGTCCCAGAGGCGGCAGCCCTCGCCGCGGACGATCGTCAGCGGGAACGGGTCGAGGTGGATCGTCGTGCGCGTGTTCCCGCCGGGGAGCACGCGGGCGCGCTCGCGGTGGAGGCGCAGCGACTCGGGGTTCCGCTCGGCGTAGCGGGCGAGCGCGGCGCTCAGGCGATCGGTGGCGACGGCCACGCAGTGATCCTACGACGGCGCGAGCGGCCTGAATACGGACGCCGCTATCCTCAGCCGCGATGCGCGTCCTCGTCACCGGCGGCGCCGGCTTCATCGGCTCGCACCTCGCCGACCGGCTGCTCGCCGAGGGGCACGAGGTGCGCGCGCTCGACAACCTCGACCGCCAGGTGCATCCGAGCGGCGAGCGGCCGGACTATCTCGCGCCGGACGTCGAGCTGCAGGTCGGCGACGTCCGCGACCACGACGCGGTCGCCCGCGCGCTCGACGGGGTCGACGCGGTCGTCCACTTCGCGGCGGCGGTCGGCGTCGGCCAGTCGATGTACGAGATCGAGCGCTACACGTCGATCAACGCGATCGGCGCGGCGGTCGTGCTCGAGGAGGTGCTCGAGCGCCGCGACGCGATCCGGAAGCTGCTCGTCGCGTCCTCGATGTCGATCTACGGCGAGGGCCAGTACCGCAACCCGCGCACCGGCGAGTCGGGAATCGCGCCGGGCATCCGGCCCGAGAGCCAGCTCGCGGCGCGGCAGTGGGAGATCGTCGGCGACGACGGCGGCCCGCTCGAGCCGGAGCCGACCTCGGAGGCGAAGCCGCTCCGCCCCACCTCCGTCTACGCCGTCAACAAGCGCGACCACGAGGAGCTCTTCCTCTCGGTCGGCGCCGCGTACGGGATCCCGGCCGTCGCGCTGCGGTTCTTCAACGTCTACGGCGAGCGGCAGGCGCTCTCGAACCCGTACACCGGCGTCGCCGCGATCTTCTCGTCGCGCTACCTCAACGACCGCCCGCCAGTCGTGTTCGAGGACGGCGAGCAGACGCGCGACTTCGTCGACGTGCGCGACCTCGTCCGCGGCTGCGCGCTCGCGCTCGCGGACGACGGCGCCGACGGGCGCACGGTCAACCTCGGCACCGGCCGGCCGACGTCGATCCTCGAGGTCGCGCGCACGATCGCCGCCGGCCTCGGCAAGGAGGGGCTGGAGCCCGAGATCGCGGAGCAGTACCGCGCCGGCGACATCCGGCACTGCTACGCCGACACGAGCCTCGCGCGCGAGCTGCTCGGCTTCGAGGCCGAGATCCCGTTCGCGGACGGCATGCGCGACCTGCTCGCGTGGCTCGAGGGCCAGCACGCCGTGGACGCCGTCGACGCGGCGCGCGAGGCGCTCGTCGCGCGCGGCCTCGCCCGCTGAGGACCGGGCCGTGAACTCCGGCCCTGTCCCGACCGGCCATGTCCCCGGACCTGGTCCCGGGACATGGCCGCAAAGGACGTGCCCGGTACGGCTGGAAGTCGCAGGTGCAGGGATTTGGCCGCAACGGACATGTCCCCGGACCTGGTCCCGGGACATGGCTCGAAGGGACGAGGCGGCGGCGTGAGCGTCCCCGACGTCTCGATCTCGCTCGTCAACACGAACTCGCGCGAGCTCCTGCTCGCCTGCCTCGAGTCGCTCCACGCAGACCCGCCACGGACGATCGACGTCGAGACGGTCGTCCTCGACAACGCCTCCGACGACGGCTCCGCCGCGGCGGTCCGCGAGCGCTACCCCGGCGTCCGCCTGATCGAGCAGCGGCGCCGCGCCGGCTTCGGCGCCAACCACAACGCGGTCGTCCGCGCGACGAGCGGCCGCTACGTCTACGTCCTCAACGAGGACACGACGAGCGAGGACTGGGGCTTCGAGCGCATGGTCCGGCACCTCGACGCGAACCCGCGCGTCGCCGCGCTCGCGCCGCGGCTCGTCTACCCCGACGGGCGGCTCCAGCACTCGGCGTGGCGGTTCCCGACGCCGGCCGCGGCCGCGCTCGGGCTGCTGACGCTGAGCCGCGCCGGGATCACGCAGTCCGGCGGAACCGCGACGCGCGCGGTGGACTGGGCGATGGCCGCCGCGCTGCTCGTCCGCCGAGAGGCGCTCGACGAGGTCGGGCTCTTCGACGAGGGCTTCTTCATCTACTCGGAGGAGGTCGACCTCCAGTACCGGCTCCGCCGGGCCGGCTGGGGAGTCCAGTACTTCCCGTCCGTGACCGTCGTCCACCACGAGTCCCAGTTCAGCGCCGGCGTCCCGCATCGGCGCGTGAACGAGCAGTGGCGCAGCCGCCACCGCTACTGGCGCAAGCACCACTCGCCGGCCGGCGCGCGCGTCGCCGCCCTCTGCACCGGCGCCCAGTACCTCGTCCGCGGGCTGGCGCGGCCGCGCGACCGCGACTTCCGGGGCCGCATGCTCCTGCACGCGCGCGACTCGCTTCGCGTCGCCGGTCCCGGCCTGCGCGAGCTCGCCGAAGACTGGAACCTGCGCCGTACGGCAGACTAGGGGCGCCCACAGCGCACACGAGGGGGAGTCGCCTGTCCGGAACCGCTGCATCGGTGCTCGTCGTCGACGACGAGAGCGCGATCAGGACGATCTGCCGCATCAATCTCGAAGCGGCCGGAATGGCCGTCGCCGAGGCGGCCGACGGAGCGGAGGCGCTCGCCCGCGCGCGCGGCGAGGCGCCGTCGCTCGTCCTGCTCGACGTGATGATGCCGCGCGTGGACGGCTGGGAGGTCGCCGCCGAGCTGGCCGCCGACCCGGCGACGCGCGAGATCCCGATCGTGTTCCTGTCGGCGCGCGCCGGCGTCGAGGACCGCCGCCAGGCGCAGCTCGCCGGTGCGGTCGGCTACATCGTCAAGCCGTTCGACCCGCTCGTGCTCGGCGACACGCTCGCGTCGGTGCTCGCACGGATCGGCCGCGGCGAGCGGAGCGCCCTCCGCGACGAGATCCTCGAGGAGCAATGAGCGCGGCCATCACCGCCGACCCGCCGACCGGCCCGCCGCGCGCCTCGCATCCGCTCGTCCGCCGCGCGCTCGCCACCGCTGTCGCCGTGCTCGCCGCCCCCGGGCTGGTGACGCTGCTCGCCTTCACGAGCGTGCGCCCGATCATCCCGGCGCTCCTCTACATCGTCGCGATCCTGACCGCGACCGCGGTCGGCGGACGCTGGGGCGCGCTGCCGGCGGCGGCGGCGTCGTTCGTCCCGTTCACGTACTTCTTCCTCTCGCCGCGCCACCGCCTCGACTTCAACGGCCTCGAAGGCCTGACCGTGCTCGCCGTCTTCGCGATCACCGCGGTGATCGGCAGCGAGATGATCGAGCGGCAGCGGGCGGCGCGGGCGCGGGCCGAGCGCGCGGTGCGCACGAGTCGGCAGGCGCTCGACGCCGCCACCCGCCTGCAGCGCGTCGCCGACGCGCTCGCGACCGCGCTGACGCCGCAGGAGGTGCTCGACGCCGTCCTCACCGAGGGCGTCGAGGCCGCCGAGGCGCGCGGCGGACTGATCGCGCTCCTCTCCGAGGACGGCGAGTGGCTCGAGATCGCCGCCTCGCGCGGCTACGACGAGCGCTGGATCGGGCCGTTCTCGCGCTTCCCGGTCGACGGCGACTACCCGCTCTCGGAGGCGGTGCGGGAAGGCGTCGGCGTGTTCATGCACTCCGAGCGGGAGCGGGACTCGCGCTATCCCGAGCTCGCCGGCCGGTCGCAGCCCGGGCACGGCCTCGCCTGCCTGCCGCTCACGGTCGAGCGGGGGACGATCGGCGGGCTCGTCTTCTCCTTCCCCACCGACCAGGACTTCCCGCCGGCGCGACGCGCGCTCAAGCAGGCGCTCGCCCGGCAGGCGGCGGTCGCCCTCGAGCGGGCGCGCCTGATCTCCGCCGAGCAGCAGCTGCGGGAGCGGATCTCGTTCCTCGGCGAGGCGACCGCGATCCTCGGCGAGTCGCTCGACCTCGAGCGCACGCTCGAGCGGCTGAGCGCGCTCGCCGTGCCGACGCTCGCCGACTGGTGCGCGATCGACCTGCTCGGCAACGAGGGCGAGATCGAGCGCGTCGTCGTCGCGCACCAGGACCCGGAGCGGGCCCGCTGGGCGGACGAGCTGCGCCGGCGGACACGCCCCCACGTCGACGACGCGGGCGGGGTCGCCGCCGTGATCCGCACCGGCGAGCCCACGTTCATGCCGGAGATCCCGCGCGAGCTGCTCGAGCAGGCTGCGAGCCAGAACCCGAACGCGGCCGAGATCCTCGCCTCCGTCGAGCTCCGCGGCTTCATCTGCGTCCCCCTGCAGGTCGGCGACCGGACGCTCGGCGCGGTCACGCTGGTCGCGGAGGACGAGCGGCTGTTCACGGAGGCCGACTTCGAGATGGCGTCGCAGCTCGCGGCGCGGGCGGCGGTCGCGGTCGAGAACGCGCGCCTCTTCCGGGAGGCGGAGCGTCGCGCCGACGCGGCGCTCGCGCTCTCGTACGTCGGCGACGGCGTCGCGCTCCTCGACCGGACGGGACGGGTCCGCTACTGGAACGCCGCCCTCGTCGCGATCACCGGCGTCGCCGAGGAGGAGATCCTCGGCCGGCGCGTCGAGGAGGTCGTCCCGGCCTGGCGCGAGCTGGCGCCGCACGTCGAGCTGGCGCCCGCCGACGCGCCGGAGCAGGCGCGGCCGGTCACGATCCCGTTCGCGGTCGCCGACCGGGAGCGCTGGGTCGCGGTCACGGGCGTCGAGTTCGACGAGGGCGTCGTCTACGCGCTCCGCGACGTGAGCGAGGAGCAGGCGCTCGAGCGCGCGCGCAGCGACTTCGTCGCGACCGCGTCGCACGAGCTGCGGACGCCGCTCGCGGCGGTGTACGGCGCGGCGCGGACGCTGCGGCGGCCCGACCTCGAGCTCCTGCCCGAGCAGCGCGAGACGTTCCTGGAGATCATCGAGAGCGAGACCGACCGGCTGACCGGGATCGTCACCCAGATCCTGCTCGCGGGGCAGCTCGACTCGGGGCGGCTCGACGTCGCCGCCGACGCCTGCGACCTGCACGGGCTGGCGGAGAGCGTCCTCGCCTCGACGCGGCTGCGCGTGCCGGAGACGATCGAGCTCCAGCTCACCTCGGAGGACGGCAACGGCGGGCGGCCGGTCGCCCTCGCCGACGAGGACAAGCTCCGCCAGGTGCTCGTCAACCTCGTCGACAACGCGATCAAGTACTCGCCCGACGGGGGCGTCGTCGAGGTCCGGGTCGGCCGCGACGAGCGGCGCGCGCGCGTCGCGGTGCGGGACGGCGGCCTCGGGATCCCGCCCGAGGAGCGCGAGCGGATCTTCGAGAAGTTCTACCGGCTCGACCCGGCGCTGACCCGCGGCGTCGGCGGCTCCGGCCTCGGCCTGTACATCTGCCGGGAGCTCGTCACGCGCATGGGCGGGACGATCCGGGTCGAGGGCTCGGCGGGCGGCGGCTCGACGTTCGTCGTCGAGCTTCCGGGCGCCTGAGTCCGCATCGGAACACGATCACCGGAACGAGGGATATCGGCCGCTCGTTTGCGCGTCCTACAGTCCGCCCGGAACCGGGACGAGGCGTCGGCACTGCGGCTTGACGCGCCCGTCCGACTGCGGCGGCGGCCGGAAGGGGCCGCCGGAAGACGATCCAGGGAGTTGGGAGAGATGAAGAACTCGCTGCGCGCTCTGCGGCGGCACGTGGGCTGGGGTCTCGGCGTGGCCGGCGCGGCGGTGGCGCTCGCGGTCGGCGGCTCGGCCCTCGCCTCGCCGGGCACACCGGGCTCGCTCTGCGCGGGCGCGGCGGCGTGCCCCGGCACGACGGCGCTGACACCGCACAACCCGACGCACTACAAGCTTCAGGTCGGCACCGGCGGCACCTTCGCGATCGTCGGCGCGACCGACGTCGCGCCCGGGCCGGTGACGGTCTACGTCAAGAGCAGCACGCTCGGCAACACCGCCGTCGCGGGGACGGCCGCGACCGACCCGACGTACGGAACGACGATCACGTTCTCGTACACGGCGCCCGCGAACGGCTGCGACACGACCGTCGTCGCGTACGCCTCGAACGGCAACGTCTCGAACAACGACGTGATCGACGACGGGTCGAAGAACGACTCCGGCGGCGCGGCGGGCGGCTTCGCGTACACGGACGCGTCCGGCGACGTCATCCCGTGCGGCGGCGGCACGCCTCCGCCGGCGGCGCCGCTCGGCGGCTCGGCCGCGGCGACGCCCTCGTTCACGCGGACGTACGCGTGGACGGTCGCGAAGTCGGTCGACAGCCCGCGCAGCGAGACGCCCGAGGGGACGCCCGCGACGCTGCACTACACCGTCACGGCCACCCCGGACGCCGGCACCGACAGCGCCTGGGCGCTCGCCGGCACCGTCTCGGTCTCGAACCCGAACGCCGACGCCGTCTCCGGCGTGGACGTGAACGCGACGGTCGACGACCCGGCCGGCTCGTGCTCGGTCTCCGGCGGCAGCGGCGCGACCGTCCCCGGCGGCGGCAGCGTCGACTTCCCGGTCTCGTGCAGCTGGTCTGCGGCCCCGGCGGCGGCGAGCGAGATGCTCTCCGCGACGATCGCGTGGCCGGCGCAGGCGCTGCCCTCGGCGACGCTCGCGGCCGGCAGCGCCGCGGTCGCCGCGCCGGTCGCCTGGACCGACCCGACGACGGTCGTCGACGGGACGGCGAACGTGGACGACAGCATGGCCGGCTCCCTCGGCGCCGCCGCGGCGGGCCAGGCGACGACGTTCGCCTACGCGCTGCAGCTCGCCGGCGTCGCCGGCACCTGCACCGCCTACGACAACACGGCGACGCTCACGACCGGCACGACCGCGGCGACGAGCTCCGCGAGCGCGAGCACGACGGTCTGCGTCGGCAGCGACCTCGCGCTCGCGGCCGACGCGACGCCGAGCTTCACCCGCACCTACGGCTGGAGGATCGCGAAGTCCGTCGACAGGACGGTCGTGAAGCAGTCCGGCGGCAGCGCCGTCTTCACGTACACGGTGAACGCGGCCGAGACCGGCTTCGCCGACAGCGGCTGGGCCGCGGGCGGCACCGTCGTCGTCTCGAACCCGAACGACTGGGAGGCGGTCGCGGCGCACGTCGCGGCGTCGGTGGACAGCGGCGGCGCCTGCGCCGTGCTCGGCGGGGACGTCACGATCGCGGCGGGCGGCAGCGTCTCGCTGCCGGTCTCCTGCACGTGGTCGAGCGCTCCCACGCCGGCCGCCGGGACGCTGACCGTGACCGCGACCTGGGACGGCTCCGCCGCGGCGACGCCGAACGGCTCGACGTGGGCGGCCGCGCCGGTCGACTTCGGCTCGGTCGACCCGACCCGCGTGAACGGGACGGCGACGATCGCGGACTCGTGGCAGGGCCTGCTCGGCAGCCTGGCCGCGACGGACGCGGCCCCGTTCGCCTCGGCGGCGTACACGTACCAGCGCTCGATCGCGGTGCCGGCGTGGAACTGCGTCACCTACCCGAACACGGCGACGATCGCCGAGACGGGCCAGTGGGCCTCGCAGAGCGTCAGCGTCTGCGGTCCGGCGAAGACCGGGGCGCTCACGATCGGCTACTGGCAGAACAAGAACGGCCAGGCGATCCTCACCGGCACGAAGGCCACGGCCGGCGTCTGCAACGTCGCCACCTGGCTGCGCGGCTACGCCCCGTTCCGCGACCTCTCGGCGACGGCGAGCTGCGCGACGACCGCGTCGTGGGTCACGACCGTGATCAAGAACGCGAGCGCGAAGGGCGCCGCCATGAACGCGATGCTGAAGGCGCAGATGCTCGCGACGGCGCTCGACGTCTACTACAGCAGCGCGTCGCTCGGCGGCGACAAGATCGGCGCCCCCGGCCCGATCGGCGCCGTCGCCATCGACGTCTCCGCGTGGAGCGGCGCCTTCGACGGCGCGACCTCGCTCACCGTGGCGGCGATGCTCTCGACCGCGGCCTCGCATGCGAACGCGGGCGGCGCCACCTGGTACGGCAACCTCAAGTCCGTCCAGGAACTCGCGAAGAACGCGTTCGACGACGTGAACAACGAGCGAGCCTTCTCCGGCTAGGGAACCAGGGGCGGCGGCGCGGATCCGGGACGACCCGGATGGCGCCGCCGCCCGCCCGCCCGACGCTCCCGGCGATGGGCAGGCGGCTCGCTCTCCTCGCGGTCGCGGCGGCCGCCGCGGCGCTTCCGGCGGCCGGCGGCGCCGGCAACCCGTCGCTGACGCGCCTCCGGATCGGCGACGCGGTCGACGTCCTCGGCACCCGCATCGCCTGCTTCGCGATCACCTCGAACTCGAAGGACGGCATCGCCTGCCTCCTCTGGAAGGGCGGCAAGGTCCTCCCCTCGAGCTTCGGCGTCGGGCTCGCCGTCGACGGGACCGCGGTCGTGAACAGGATCGACGCGAAGGGGAACTCGACGAAGGTCTGGAAGAAGCGGCTGCCCGCCTCGCGCGGCGCGGCGAGCGGCAAGGTCTACAAGATCGGCGTCGGCGGCGGCTTCGGCATCCCGGTGAGCAGCGAGGTCGTGCTCGGCTGCGAGGTGCTGAACGTGACCTCGACGGCCGTCGAGCCGCTCTACCGCGGGGTCAAGGTGAGCTGCTGGCCGGCGACCGCGACGAAGGCCGTCCCGAACCGCTACGGCGTCTCGATCTCCGACAGGTTCGCGGGCGTCTTCAAGATCACGCCGCAGGGGTCGATGTCGACCTGGGGCTACGTCAAGCGGCAGCCGGCGCCGTGACGGACGGGAAGCCGGGCGTCGAGAGCACCCGGCCGTCCGCGAGGATCGTCAGCGCCTCGTAGCCTCGGAGCCGCGCCGTCCAGTGCACGGCCCGCTCCGCGCCCATCGCGAACGCGGCGGTCGCGTACGCGTCGGCGGTGGCGAGGTCGGGGCCGACGATCGTGACGGACAGGATCCCCTCCGGCGGGCGGTGCGTGTGCGGGTCGAACACGTGGTGTCCGCGCTCGTACTCGCCCGAGGTGGCGATCGCGAGGTCGCCGCTCTCGACGACGCGCGCGACCGCCTGCGGCTCGAGCGGGTGCTGGATGCCGATCCGCCACGTCCAGGCGGGGACGGCGCGGCCTCGGAGCCGGATGTCGCCGCCGGCGTTGAGCGCGAAGTTGCGGGCGCCGGCCCGCTCGAGGATCGCGGCGGCGCGGTCGACCGACCAGCCCTTGACGAGCCCGGACGGGTCGAGCGCGTCCGGCGAGGCGGCGCGGACGTCGAAGTAGCCGCCGGTCTCGACGCGCAGCTCCTCGCAGCGGTCGAGGACGGCGCGGACGTCCGGGTGCGCGTCCGCGAGCGCGAGCTCGCCGCGGCGGAGGCGGCTGATCTCGCTCTCCGGCCTGTAGGTGCTGAAGACGGCGTCGACCCGCTCGAACCACGCGAAGACGTCGTCGAGGACGCGCTCCCCGACGCCGTCGTCGCGCACGTCGGCGATCACGGGCATCCCCATGACGTGCTCGACGCGCCGGACGCCGGGGAGCGCCGTCACTCAGACCTTCTTCGCGAGCAGCAGCGCCGACTGGAGCGAGTCGATGAAGCCGTTGCTCGTGTCGGTCGCGCCGGAGATCCAGTCGATGTTCGGCGAGAACTGCGCCTGCAGGACCTCCTGCACCAGCATCGGCAGCGCCTGCTGGTTGATGAACACGGAGCGGTCGGTGTGGTCGGGGAAGACCGGCACGTCGACCTTGGCGATCCGGCGGGCGACGGTCTTCTTCCTGCCCAGGATCGTCGTCGTCTTCTTGACGATCAGCGTGACCTGGACGTCGCCCCAGCGGCCGGCGAAGCCGGGGTCGCCGGTCACGGTCTTCGAGACGGTGACGACGCGCTTCTTCGGCTTGACCTTCGGCTTCTTGGTCAGGACGGCGGCCGCGTTCGCGACCGGCGCGGCGATCGCGGCGGCGCCGACGACGGCGGTGAGTGCTCTCTTCACGGTTCTCCTCGGAGTGTCGGGTGGTCTAGAGGGCGAAGCGTTCGGCGTGGAGGTGGCGGCGGGGGACGCCCGCGCGGCGAACCTGCCGCCCGACGGCGTCGGCGAGGCCGGGCGGCCCGCAGAGGAAGACGTCGCGCTCGACGAGGTCGGGGACGAGCTCGTGGAGGTGCTCGGCGCTCAGCAGGCGCGCGCCGTCCTCGGTGCGGTGGTCGCCGACGACCTCGTGCAGCGCGAAGCCGTGGCGGGCCGCGAGCGCGTGCAGCTCGTCGCGGAGGACGAGATCCTCCTCGCTCAGCGCGCGGTAGAGGACGACGACGTCGCCGCGGAGCTCCTCGAGCAGGGCGCGGATCGGGGTGACGCCGATCCCGCCCGCGATCAGCAGCAGCTTCTCGCGCCGGCGCGCGTCGGCGGTGAAGACGCCGAACGGGCCGTCGGCGAGGACGCGCGTCCCGACCGGGACGTCCGCGAGCGAGCCGGAGTGGTCGCCGAGCGCCTTGACCGTGATCCGCAGCGAGCGGCCGTCGGGCGCGGCGGAGAGCGAGAACGGGTGCGCGGCCCACCAGCGGCCGCGCGTCAGGAAGCGCCAGACGAAGAACTGGCCGGGCCGCGCGCTCAGCCGGTCGAGGCGGCGGCCCTCGATCAGCAGCGAGACGACGCCCGGCCCCTCCGCCACGACCTCGACCACGCGCAGGCGGTGGCGCAGGTGGCCGGCGAGCGGCAGCAGGATCCGGAAGACGACGAGCAGCGCGAGCGTCGCGAGGTAGAGGGCGCGCCAGTAGTCGGCCGCGTCCGCGTTCAGGACGAGCTCGTTGCCGGTCGGGATCTGGTGGAACCAGGCGAGCGCGATCCCCGCGTACGCGAGCAGGTGGACGGCGTACCACCACTCGTAGCGGAGCTTGCGCCGCACGATCACGTACGAGGTGCCGACGACCCCGACGAGCAGGCCGGTGCCGACGGTCGCGGTGATCATGCCCGGGTAGATGCCGCCGCCGAGCATCGTCCGGATCTCCTTGCCGAGCGAGTAGCGGTCGAGCTCGGCGTAGCCCCAGACGCTGAGGAAGACGTGCGCGACCACCAGGTCGAAGGTGGCGTGGCCGTTCCAGCGGTGCCAGACGCTGAGCCGGTCGAAGCCGACGAGCCGCTCGAGCGCGGGCAGCCGCGCGAGCAGGACGACCTGGATCAGGGCGGTGTAGGCGCTGACGAGGCCGGTGATCCGGGCGAGGCTGGTCAGCAGGTCGCCGGTCGTCCTGACGTGGAGGTTGCCGCCGTGGATCCAGAGCCAGACGATCGCGGCCGCGTTGCCGAGCACGATCGCCCAGACGAGCGCGAGCCCGGCCGCGCGGCGGAGCGCGAGCCGGGAGGGCGCGAACGTGTCGCGCGCGAGGCGGTCGGCGACGAGACCGGCGTCGGTCATGTCGCACATGAGACCAGGCGATCCTGAGGAACGGCTGAGACCGCAACGGTTTTACGCGCGCCTTACGCGGCGCCGCTCTTAGCGCCGTCTCACCTGCGGGGGCACACTTAACGGCGAGATGCTGGTACTCGTCGTGGACGACGACCGTGCCGTGCGCGAGGCGCTCGAGCGCGCGCTGCAGCTGAACGGCTACGAGGTCGAGCTGGCCTCGGACGGCTACGCCGCGCTCGCGGCCGTGGAGGCGCGCACCCCGGACGCGCTCGTGCTCGACGTGATGATGCCCGGCGTGGACGGCCTCGAGGTGACGCGGAAGCTGCGCCGCGAGGGCAACCGCATCCCGATCCTGCTGCTCACCGCCCGCGACGCCGTCGGCGACCGGGTCGAGGGGCTCGACGCCGGCGCCGACGACTACCTGCCGAAGCCGTACGACCTCGACGAGCTGCTCGCCCGTCTGCGCGCGCTCCTCCGCCGCGCGCTGCCCGAGGCGCCCGGCGAGGTGCTCCGCTTCGCCGACCTGACGCTCGACCTCGGCTCGATGGACGCCCGCCGCGCCGGCCGCCGCTTCGAGCTGACGACGACGGAGGCGCACCTGCTCGAGCTGTTCATGCGCAACCCGCGCCAGGTGCTGCCGCGCTCGCTCATCTACGAGCGCGTCTGGGGCTACGACTTCAGCCACTCCTCGAACGCGCTCGACGTCTACGTCGGCTACCTGCGCCGCAAGACCGAGGCCGAGGACGAGCCGCGCCTGATCCACACCGTTCGCGGCACCGGCTACGTGCTGCGGGAGCCGTGACCCTCCGCCTCCGGCTCGCGCTCGTCGCGGCCGGCGTCGTCGCGGTCGTCCTCGCCGCCGCCTCGGCGACGACGTACTTCGTGATGCGCCACGGGCTGCGCGCGCAGGTCGACGGCGACCTGACCGCCCACGCGCGCGCGATCCAGGACCAGCCGGTCAGCGGCTTCCGCGGCTTCGGCGACTTCACGAACGACCGCTGGGAGATCGTCGACAACACCGGCCAGGCCGTGGGCGGGAACTTCCGGCTCCCGGTCGACGCGGCCGTCCGCCAGGTCGGGAGCGGCACGAAGGAGCCGTTCTACCGCGACGTCACGATCAGCGGCTACCACCTCCGCGAGGTGGTGGCGCCGCTGCCCGACCCGCTCGGCTCGGTGATCGTCGTCCGCTCGCTCCACGACGTCGACCGGCAGCTGCGCCGGCTGCGCCTGATCCTCCTGCTGGTCACGCTCGGCGGCATCGGCGCCGCCGCGCTCGCCGGCGCGCTCGTCTCGCGGGCGACGCTCGCACCGGTCCGGCGCCTGACCGCGGCGGCGGAGCGGATCGCGCTGACCGGCGACCCGAGCGAGCGCGTGCCCGAGAGCGGCCGCGGCGAGCTCGGCCGTCTCGGCGCCTCGTTCAACACGATGCTCGCGGCGCTCGAGGTGTCGCTCGAGACGCAGCGGCGCTTCGTCGCCGACGCCTCGCACGAGCTGCGGACGCCGCTGACGAGCCTGCAGACGAACATCGACGTCCTCCGCCACGAGCGCGAGCTCGAGCCGGAGCAGCGGCGGCAGCTGCTCAGCGACCTGCACCGGGAGTCGCAGGAGATGCGCTCCCTGATCGGCGGCCTGCTCGAGCTCGCCCGCGGCGACGACCCGCGTCTCGAGCGGACGCGCTTCCAGTTCGACGAGCTCGTCGAGGACGCCGTCGGGCGGGCCCGCTCCCGCTTCCCCGGGGTGGTCTGGACGGCGGAGCTGCAGCCGACGGTCGTCGACGGCTCGCGCGACCGCCTCGAGCGGGCGGTCTGGAACCTGCTCGAGAACGCGGGCAAGTGGGGCGGCGCGGGGACGACGGTGGAGGTGTCGCTGGCGGGCGGCGAGCTGCGCGTCCGCGACCACGGGCCGGGGATCGCGCCGGAGGACCGGCCGCGCGTGTTCGAGCGCTTCTACCGCGCCGCCGCGGCGCGCGCGATGCCCGGCTCCGGCCTCGGCCTCTCGATCGTGCGGGACGTCGCCGAGGCGCACGGGGGCACCGTGGTCGCCGAGGACGCGCCCGGCGGCGGCGCGCTGATCCGCTTCTCGCTGAACGGCGCCGCGAAGCCGAACGAAACGCTTACGAGCTCTTAGCCCCGCCTCATCTCGGCGTGGTCTTCTGTAGGGGCATCGACCCTCCCCGGTCGCGCGGCCCCTCCGGCCGCGACCTCCCCGGTCCGGCGTCTCCCCCGATCCCCTGCGGTGGAGGCGCCGGATCGCTGGTCTCGGGGGAGCGCGATCCACGCGTCGGCGCCGCCTCCCGGGCGGTTCCGGAGCCCGGCCGAGCCGCCGTGCGCGCGGGCGACCGTCTCGACGATCGAGAGTCCGAGTCCCGCGCCGCCGGGACTGGAGTCGCTGCGCCCGCGCGACTCGTCGGCGCGGCTGAAGCGGTCGAACGCGCGCCCGAGGAACTCCGGCGCGAGCCCCGGCCCCTCGTCGCGGACGTGCAGCTCGACCGTGCCGTCCGCGCCCTCGGCCGCGAGCGAGACGGCGCCGGCGCCGTGCGCGAGCGCGTTCGCGACGAGGTTCCCGAGCGCCTGCTCGACCCGCCCCGGGTCGGCGTCGACCACGAGGTCGGAGGGCGCGACGTGCAGCTCCCGGCCGAGCGAGCCGGCGTGCGCGGCGAAGCGGGCGGCGACGGTGGCGAGCAGCTCCTCGGCGGGCACCCGCTCGCGCCGGAGCGGCAGCGGCGCCTGGTCGGCGCGCGCGATCAGCAGCAGGTCCTGGGCGAGCCGCGACAGGCGCTCCGTCTCCTCGGCCGCCGACCGGACCGCGTCCTCGAGCTCCTCCCGGGAGCGCGGCCGGCGGAGCGCCAGCTCGAGCTCGGCGCGCAGGAGTGCGAGCGGCGTCCGCAGCTCGTGGCTCGCGTCCGACACGAAGCGCCGCTCGTGCTCGAAGCTGTCGTGGAGGCGGGCGAGCATGTCGTTCAGGGTCACCGCGAGCCGCGCCAGCTCGTCGCGCGCCGGCGGCACCGGCAGCAGGCCGGGCTCGGCGGCGGTGACGCGGGCGGCGCGGCGGCGCATCGCCTCGACCGGTCGCAGCGCGCCGGCGGCGAGCAGGTAGCCGCCGAGCGAGGCCGCCAGCAGCGCGAGCGGGAGGACGAGGACGAGCTCGTGGCGGAGGTGGTCGAGCGACTCGGCGCGCGGCTCGAGCGAGCGCGCCACGATCGCGACCCCGCCGTTCCGGGGCGCCGGCAGCGCGAGCACGCGCCAGCGGCCGCGCCGGCCGGCGATCGAGACCTCCCGCCAGACGCGGCCGCCGAGGGTCGCGCGGGCGAGGTCCGCATGGTCGAGGAGCGCGGGCAGACCGGGCGGGTCGGAGTCGCGGATCGTCGCGTCCGGGCCGGCGAACTCGGCCAGGGTCGTCCCGCCGGCGGTGTCCGCGTCGACGTGGCCGGTGCGCGCGCCCTCCTGCGCCTGCGCGAGCAGCGTCTGGTCGACGGAGGCGAGGAGCTCGTTGCCGACGCGGTGGTAGACGAAGAGGCCGACGGCGGCGAGGACGGCGGCCATCGCGACGGCGAACGCGAGCGTCAGCCGCAGCCGGACCGGCAGCTGTCTCATGCGTCGGTGCGCAGGCGGTAGCCGACCCCGCGCACGGTCTCGATCGAGTCGCGTCCGAACGGCCGGTCGATCTTCTCCCGCAGGTAGCGGACGTAGACGTCGATCACGTTCGAGCGGCTCTCGAAGGCCATGTCCCAGGCGCTGTCGAGGAGCTGCGTGCGGGTGAGCGCGACTCCGGGCCGGCGCATGAACAGCTCGAGGAGCGCGAACTCCTTCGCGGACAGGTCGAGCTCGGCGTCGCCGCGCCAGGCGCGATGCTGGGCCGGGTCGAGGCGGAGGTCGCCCACCTCGATCACCGCTGGACGCTCGATCGGCGCGCGGCGGCGCAGCGCCCGCAGGCGGGCGAGCAGCTCCTCGAACGAGAACGGCTTGACGAGGTAGTCGTCGGCGCCGGAGTCGAGGCCGGCGACGCGGTCGACGACGTCGTCGCGGGCGGTCAGCATCAGCACCGGGCTCCACACCTCGCCGTCGCGGAGCTTGCGGCAGACCTCGAAGCCGTCCATCCCGGGCAGCATCACGTCGAGGACGATCGCGTCGTAGTCGACGGCGCGCGCCATCCAGAGCGCCTCCTCGCCGCGGCCGGCGAGGTCGGCGGCGTGGCCCTCCTCGCGCAGGCCGCGGGCGAGCAGCTCGCCGAGCTTCTTCTCGTCCTCGACCACGAGCACGCGCATGTCTCCATTGTCGCGCGCTGCGGCTGAGAGTCGCATGAACCGCTCTCATTGCCGCTTCATCGCGTCGGGGAAGACTGCCCGCGTGACCACCGTCGCGAGAGCGCGCCGCCGCCGCGTGGCCGTCCCCGAGCAGCCGCACCCCGCGCCGCGGGGCGGCGGCGTCGACGGCAACGAGCGGCTCACCGCGACCACCGCGGTCGCGCTCGTCCTCCTGCTCGCCGCCGAGGGCGTGACGATCCTCTTCCTGCGCCCGCTCTTCTCGGCGCACGTCTTCGTCGGGATGCTCCTGATCCCGCCGGTGGCGCTGAAGATCGGCTCGACCGGGTGGCGCTTCCTCCGCTACTACGGCGGCAGCCGCGAGTACGTGCGCCGAGGGCCGCCGCTGCTGCCGCTGCGGCTGCTGGCGCCGCTCGTCGTCGCCTCGACCGTCGGCGTCTTCGCGACCGGGGTCGCCCTGCTCGTCGTCGGCCCGGCGGGTGGGATCGTGCTCGGCCTGCACAAGGCGTCGTTCGCGGTCTGGCTCGTGACGACCGGGATCCACGTGCTCGCGCACGTGCGGCGGGTTCCCGGTCTCGTCATGGCCGACTGGCGCGGCCGGCGCGTGCCGCGGGAGCGCGCGGTGCGGGGCACGTTCGCGCGGCAGCTCCTGCTCGCGGGCGCGCTCGTGGCGGGCGCGATCCTCGCGATCGCGACGATCCGCTACGCGCAGCCGTGGGTGCACTGGATCGGCACCCACCGCGGCCAGGACGGCTGAGCGCCGTCACGAAGCCGCGACGCTCTCTCCAAGAAGACGCCAGGCACCTTTCGGACGAAAGCGCAACGGACCGGCTTTTCTCCACGACCGGGGTCAGACCCGGGCCAGACACCGTGCCTGGAGTGTGACGAGAGCGTGACGCGCCCCGTGGCGCCGGGAGCTCAGCCGGCGAGCAGGTCCTGCAGCTCGCCGAGGCGGCGCTCGACCTGGCCGCAGACGTCGTGGCAGAGCTGCCAGATGCCGTCGTCGACGACGCGGTAGTAGACGAAGTTCCCCTGCTTGCGGCGACCGAGGATCCCGGCCTCGGCGAGCGCGCCCAGGTGCTTCGAGACGTTCTGCTGCGAGGTGCCGACGACCGCCGCGAGCTCCTGCACGCTCGCCTCGCCGGCGCGCAGCCGGTCGAGCAGCTTGATCCGCATCGGCTCGCCGAGCAGCTTGAACCGCCGCGCGATCAGCTCGGCCAGCTCGTCGGGAAGCGGGTGCGGGAGCGCCATGGTCGGAGGGTACGCGACGGGGCGGGGGCGGGGGGAGTCGCTGCCCCGCTCCCCCGCCCGTCGCGGTCTGTCAGGCCGGAGTCGGGTTCGCGCCGCGATGGAACGCCGGCGCGCCCTCGTGCCAGAGGCCGTAGCCGGAGAGCAGCACGAGCAGCAGGCCCGGGATCGCGAAGAACCAGGTGAACAGGTTGAAGTTCGGGAGGCTGTCCACCGACTCGAAGTCCTGGACGTTCCCCTGCATCGTCGTCACGAGCGGCCGGTACCAGTCCAGCCCCGGATTGACCTGGCCGAAGATCTTCGTGTTCGCGGCCATCATCCCGATCAGGCTCGCGAAGTCCTGCTTCATCGCGGCGGGCACGTCCATCTTCGCGATGCCCTGCCCGTAGCCCTGGAAGCGCGCGACCATCTGGTCGTTCAGCGCCGGCGCGACCTTGCCGAGCGGCTTG
>DASSNM010000090.1:0-34235 GCA_035688025.1 Gaiellaceae bacterium
CAGGCGCACGCGGCCGCCGATCGCCTCGAGCTCGCCGCGCTGCTCGAGCTCGTTCGTGAGCGTGATCGCGTCGACCGGCTCGTTCTTGCCGTAGAGGGCGATCGCAGCCCGGTAGATCTTCGCGTGCGACTCGCGGTAGAAGTCGCCCGCGTCGAGGATCTCGCTGACCGCGGCGATCGCGCCGGGCGCGAGCATCATCGCGCCGAGGACGGACTCCTCGGCCTCGAGGTTCTGCGGCGGGACGGCCCCTTCGGCGGCAGCAGGGGACGGGACGGGGGCGAGCGCCATCGCCCTCGATCCAAGCAGCCGCGGCCCGGGAGTGCCAGGTGTCGATATATCCGTCATGAACGTGTCCTTTTTCGCCATTTGCAGGCGAAACGCTTATGGTTGCAGGGCCGTCGGACGGCGTGCCCGTGGACAACTCTTCCGCTAGGAGCGGCAACTTTCTGCGGAGATCCACAGGCCGTGGACGGCCCTGTGGACGCTTCGTGCGTCGAGGAACGAGAGAGGGCGCCTCGCGGCGCCCTCCCGGTTCACTCGTCTCGCAGCGCCGCTTCGGCGTCCGCCCGCCACTCGGGCTCGGGCTCCGGCTCCTCCGCCGGCTCCGCCGGCTCGGCGGCAGCCGCCTCGTCCTCCTCGGCGAGGATCTCCTCGAGGTGGGACTCGTGCGCGGCCTCGGCGGCCTGCTGCTCGGCCTGCTCGGCGGCCTCCATCGCCGCCAGCTCCTCGTCGGAGGGCAGCTCGCCGCCCTCGGGGACGACGAGCGTCTTCACCTCGACGCGGACGTCCTGGAAGACGTCGATCGGCACCTGGTGCCGGCCGATCCGCTTGATCGCGTCGACGCCGATCTTGCGGCGGTCGACGCGGATCTTGCGCGTCCGCCAGATCTCGTCGGCGATGTCGGTCGGCGTCACCGAGCCGAACAGGGAGCCGGTCGGGCCCGCCTTGACCTCGAAGCTCAGGACCGTCTTCGCGAGCGTGTCGGCGATCGCCTGCGCCTGCTCGGCCGTCTTCGCCTCCTGCTGGGCCCGCCGCGCGTCGCGCTTGCGCAGCTCGGCGACGCGCGCCGGGGTCGCCTCCTCGGCGAGCCGGCGCGGGAGCAGGAAGTTGCGGGCGTAGCCGCGGGCGACCGAGACGACCTCGCCGCGGAGGCCGACGTGCTCGACGTCGGAGAGCAGGATGACCTCCATCAGCGCTCCCGGTCCTCGCGGCTGCGGCGGCCGCCGCCGCGCTCGGGCTCGGTGCCCTCGGCGACGTACGGCAGCAACGCCATCTCGCGGGCGCGCTTGACCGCCTGGGCGACCTGCACCTGGTGGCGGCGGCAGGCGCCGGTGATGCGGCGGCTGCGGATCTTGCCCTTCTCCGAGATGTAGCGGCGGAGCTGGGTGACGTTCTTGTAGTCGATCTCGGCGATGTGCTCCTTGCAGAAGAAGCAGTTCCGGCGCTTGATCGCGCCGGCGGGGCCGCCGGGACGACGCTTCGTGCTCTGGGTTCTCTCGCGTGCCATCGGTCTCCTAGAACGGGATGTCGTCGTCGGCGGCCGCCGGGAAGTCGGCGCTCTCCTGCGCCGCGCCCGACGGCACGAACTGGTTGCCGCCGCCGCCGCCGAACTCCCCGCCGCCGCCGTCGCGGCTGCCGAGGAACTGGACGGACTCGGCGACGATCTCGACGGCCTCGCGCTTGCCGCCGTCCTGCGCCTGCCACTCGCGCCAGTCGAGGCGGCCGTCGATCGCGACCGGCCGGCCCTTCGCCAGGTACTGCGCGCAGCTCTCGGCCTGGTTGCCGAAGACGGAGACGCTGAAGTAGTTCGGCTTGTCCGTCCACTGCCCGGACTCGTCGCGGCGGCGGCTGTTGACCGCGATCCGCAGGCTGCACACCGGCGTGCCGCCGGGCGTGTGCCGCAGCTCGGGGTCCTTCGTGAGGTTGCCGACCAGCACGACTCTGTTGATGTTCGCCATCGCTACTCCTCCTCGCCCTCGGCGTCGTCGTCCGACTCCGTGTCGTCCGAACCCGTGTTCGGGTCAGGGTACTCGGCCTCCGGGACGGCGTGGGGGACGGGCGCCGGGGCCGCGTCGTCGCGGGGCGCGCTCGTCCGCGAGCCCTCGACGTGGCGGGTCGCCATGTGGCGCATGACCGCGTCGTCGATCTTCAGCACGCGGGAGATCTCGTCGAGCGTCGTGCCGTCGGTCTCGAAGACGACGAGGTGGTAGACCGCCTCGTTCTTCTTCTCGATCGGGTAGGCGAGCCGCCGCCGGCCCCAGGGGTCGTGGCTGCGCCAGGCGCCGCCGGCCTTCTCGACCAGCTCGCGCGTGCGGGCGACGATCTCGTCCTGGCGCGCCTCGGCCTGCTCGGGGTCCAGCATCAGCAGGATCTCGTAGGTCGTCACGTGTCCCGATCACCGTCCTTCCCATGGTCGAAAGTCGGCCCCGACTGCCGGCGCCGCTCGGGACGGAACGGCGCGATGACGGGGCAGGAAGCGGCGCCCACTGTAGCATCAGTCGCATGCGCCGCCTCACCGCGTGGATCGCGGGCGCGGCCGGCGGGCTCGCCGCCTACCGTCTGCTCCGCCGCCGCCCGAAGCCGCTCCCGGCACCCGGTCCGGACGCGGCTGCGGAGCCGGATCCGCGCGCCGAGGAGCTCCGCGCGAAGCTCGCGGAGACGCGCGACGAGGAGCCGCAGCCCGAGGTCGCGCCGGCGGACGTCGAGGCGCGCCGCCGCTCGGTGCACGAGGCGGGACGGGCCGCGCTCGACGAGATGCGCGGCACGGATTCGCCTGCCGACGATTAGCCCCGGCGGGGTCGCGGGTAAGCTCCGTCCGGAGCCGGGGTCGGCGAGGGAGCCGCAGCCCCGCCGTCCCGGCTCCTTTCGCGCATCACGCGGAATGGGGACTTGCGCCGCGGGGCCGCGCTGCCGATACCGAGGGCGTGTCCACGCGTCCCGCCGCGTACCTGCGCACCGTCGCGCACCGGCTCGTCCACGAGGAGGCGGGCTTCACGCTGATCGAGCTCGCGAACGTGACGCTGCTGATCTCGATCCTCGTCTCGGTCGCGCTGCCCAGCTACCTGCGCTTCCGCGACAGCGCCGAGAAGGGGGCCGTGCAGCAGGACGTGAAGGGGTTCGTGCTCGCCGCGCAGGTCTACTCGCACACGAACTATCCCGACAGCCCGCACGACCCGGATCCGTCGGTGTCGACGAGCGACACGGGCTTCTCGGGGATGACGATGGCCGCGCTCGAGCAGCTGGCCCCCGGGCTCGGCACGGACGGGTACGTGAACAACTCGGGCACCGAGGCGGCCGGAGTGACCGCGCGCGCCACGCTCGACGACACGCACTTCTGCGTCTATGCGTCGATCGGGCGCTGGTTCGCGTACCAGCTCGACCTCGACGGCCAGATCCAGACGACGATCGACCCGACCGCCGTCTGCACCTAGCCAGGAGTCGGCGGGCGGCTGGACGGAGCGGCGCCGGAGTCGAACCGACCCAGCGACGGGTTGCGCCGCCTCACCGGTTTTGAAGACCGGTTGGGCCACCGGGCCCGGCCGCTCCGGGACGCACGGTACTGCGGATCGGTACCGATGTGCGACGGCTCCGCATGCGCGACGCCTCGCGCATGCGGCTCCTCGCCCTCGCCGTGCTGCTCGTGTTCCCCGCCGCGGACGCGCGGCCGGCCGGCTACGTGCCGATCCGCGCCGGCGACGAGGTCCGGATCGCCGGCTCGACCGTGCGCTGCGTCGTCCAGGAGGCGGGCGTCCTCTGCGGCCAGTTCGCCGGGAACGCACTCCGGCCCGGCTCGTACGGGACGCTCACCGTGCTCGGACAGGTCGTCCTCGGCTTCCGCGCCGCGGCCGACGGCATCCACACGAAGACCCTCGTCCAGCGCCGCCCCAAGGGGTTGCCGTCGTTCGGCGCGAGCTTCGACCCCGACGACACGACGCGCGTCCTGACGCTCCGCGTCGGCCGGGTCGCGCGGCTGCGCGTGCAGTCGGCGAACCTCGACTGCGCCGTCGTCCGCTCCGGCACGCGCAACGTCCCGACGGCGTTCTGCGTCCGCGACGACAAGGTCGGGCCGGTCGCGAAGAGCTACGCGACCCTCGTCAGCGACGAGGACGCGGCGCTCGGCGTCGTCGGGAAGACGCGGCGGACGACGATCGTCTGGACGCGGAAGCAGCCCTAGGCGGAGGTGTACACAGCCGCAGATGGCTGTGTACACCTACATCAACCCTCTAGTCGGACTCGAGGTAGTGGCTGTCCCAGCCGGAAGGCGCGTAGGCCTCTCCGGGCGCGCCGCCGCTGACCGAGAGGACGAGCGTGCCGTCCGCAGTCGCCTGCGCGGCGCGGGCGACCGTCGAGTCCGTGACCCAGACGAACGTGCCGGCGGGGGCGTCGATCGCCTCGCCCGCGACCGTGAAGGACGCATGGCCCTGGACGACCCAGTAGAGCTCGGGGACGCCGCTGTCGCCCTCGTCGTGCTCCGGGATGAGGCTGCCGTCCTCCCGGCCGTGCCAGACGTTGATCCCGAACGTGTCGATCCCGAAGTGGTGGCGGACGGGGATCCAGTATGGCCACTTCTCCGACGCGATCTGCTCCATCGTCGCCGTGCGGTACGCGCTCATTAGCTCCTCCTCGCAGTGGTAACCGGTGATAACCTAGTTACCGGTTATGGGGCAGGTCAACCCGGAACTCGAGCTCGTCCGCGACTTCGTCAACACGCTCGACGTCGAGAGCGGCACCGACTCGCTCGACGGCTGGCTCCGCACCCGCGGGCTCTGGCGGCCGCGCACGTCGCGTCGCGACCTGGAGCAGGCGCGCGCGGTCCGGGAGGCGCTGCGCGACCTCTTGCGCGCGAACAACGGCTGCGAGTCCGACCCGGACGCGTCGGCGGCGGTTCTCGACGCCGCCGCACGCGCGAGCGGGGTCACGGTCTCCTTCGCGGGCGACGCCGTCCGCCTCGTCGCCCCCGAGGGCGGGATCGGGCCCGTCCTCGCCGCCGCCGGCCAGGCGATCCTCGAGGGCTCCTGGCCGCGCCTGAAGGCGTGCCGCGCGGACACGTGCCGCTGGGCCTTCGTCGACTCGGCCCGCAACCGGTCGCGACAATGGTGCTCGATGCAGGTCTGCGGCAATCGCGAGAAGGCGCGCACCTTCAGGAAGCGGCAGCGGCGTGCGTAGGGGCGTGCGGGTGGCGGCGCCGCTGCTGCCCGCCGTCGCCGTCTTCGGCGCGTCGTTCGGCGTCCTCGCGCGCGGGGTCGGCATCGGCTTCCTGCCCGCAACGGTGATGTCCGCGACGACGTTCGCCGGCTCGTCTCAGGTCGCCGCAGTCTCCGTCCTCGGCGCCGGCGGCGGCGTCGTCTCGGCGATCGTCGCCGCGCTGCTGCTGAACGCGCGCTACGGCCCGATCGGGATCAGCGTCGCCCGCGCCTTCCACGGCAATCCGCTGCGGCGGCTCGTCGAGTCGCAGCTCGTCGTGGACGAGTCCTGGGCCCTCTCCGGGGCCGGCGGCCCGTCGCTCGACCGCGGCGTGCTCGTCGGCGCCGGCGCCGCGCTCTGGGTCTGCTGGACCGGCGGGACCGCGGTCGGCGCGCTCGCCGGCGGCGCGATCGGCGACCCGGGCACCTTCGGACTCGACGGCGCCTTCGCGGCTCTCTTCCTCGCGCTCCTGCTCGGCCAGCTGCGCGGCCGGCGGGCGGTCGCGGCGGCCGTCGCGGGCGCGGCGATCGCGGCCGCGCTCACGCCGGTGCTGCGGCCGGGGCTGCCGATCGTGGCCGCGACCGTCGCCGCGCTCGTCGGCGTCCGGAGGCGCGCCGGGTGAGCGACGCCTGGCTCGCCGTCCTCGCCGTCGGCGCGGGCACGGTCGCGATCAAGGGGATCGGCCCGGTCGCCGTCGGCACGCGCCGCCTCCCTCGGCGCGTGCTCGACCTGCTGGCGATGCTCGCGCCGGCGCTGCTCGCTGCGCTCGTCGTCGTCGAGACCTTCGCGGCCGGCCGCTCGCTCGTCGTCGACGCACGGCTCGCGGGCGTCGCGGCGGGCGCGCTCGCGGTCGCGCTGCGGGCGCCGCTCTGGGCGGTCGTCCTCGCCGGCGCCGTCGCGACGGCCCTCGTCCGGCTCGCGTTCTAGTCGAGCCGCGCGAGCAGCTCGTCCGGCGGCAGGTCGGCGAGCGAGTCCAGGATCAGGTCGGGCCCCGCGTCGGCGAGCCCGAGCTCCCGCGTCACCTCGTTGGGGACGGCGACGCAGAAGATCCCGGCCGCCTTCGCGGCGCGCACGCCGTGCGGGGAGTCCTCGAACGCGACCGCCTCCTCCGCCGCGACGCCGAGCAGGTCGAGCGCCTCCAGGTAGAGGGTCGGCGCCGGCTTCGCGCGCGTCTGGTCGCGGTCGGCCGTGCAGATCGCGTCCCAGCCCACCGCCTCCTCGAGCCGCTGCAGGTGCATGTCGACCCAGCGCCGCGACGCGCTCGAGACGATCGCGCGGCGCAAGCCGAGACGGCGGGCGGCGGCGAAGTAGTCGGCGATCCCCGGCCGCAGCTCCTCGGCCTCGATGAGCGCGATCTCGTGCGCGTAGCGGCGCTCGTTGAGCGTCTCGCGCTCGAGCGGCCGCCCGACGAGCTCCTCGAGATGCGCCATCGGGTCCCACGCGCCCGTCGTCCCGACCACCTGGGCCCAGCGCTCCGGCGGCAGCTCGTGCCCGTGCTCGCGGTAGAGCAGCTCCCAGCCCGCCCGCGACGCGAACTCCGTGTCGAGGATCAGGCCGTCGAAGTCGAAGAGAAAGGCGCGGATCGGCACGGCGATGCAGAGTACGCGCGTGGCGATCCTGGGCGTCGACGTCGGCGGGACGTTCACCGACGCCGTCCTGCTCGACGGCGGCAGCGTCCGCACGGCGAAGGTGCCGACCGCGGCGCGGCAGGAGGACTCGGTCGTCGCGGCGGCGCGCGCGGTCGGAGTCGAGGCCGTCGAGCGGTTCGCGCACGGGACGACGGTGGCGACGAACGCGCTCCTCGAGCGGTGCGGGGCACGCACCGCGTACGTCGGCAACGCCGGCTTCGAGCACCTCCTCCACCTGCGCCGCCAGACGCGCGCGCACCTCTACCGGCTCTGCGAGCCGCATCCGGAGCCGCTCGTCCCGCTCGAGCGCTGCCACGGCGTCCGCGGCCGGCTCGGCCCGGACGGCGAGCTCGAGCCGCTCGACCTCGCGACGCTCCCCGACCTCGGGGACGCCGAGGCGGCCGCGGTCTGCCTCCTGCACGCCTACCGCGACGCCTCGCACGAGCGCGCGGTGGCCGCGGAGCTCCGCCGGCGGCATCCCGGCGTCCACGTCGTCGCCTCCCACGAGGTCGCGCCCGAGTTCCGCGAGTACGAGCGCGCCTCCACCACCGCCGCCGACGCGTACCTCGCCCCGGTCGCCGCGCGCTACCTGCGCGCGCTCGCGGCCGCGACCGGCGAGGCCGGGCTGCCGGAGCCGCTCGTCATGCTCTCCTCCGGCGGCGTCGCGACCGTCGAGGAGGCGGCTGCGCACCCGGCGGCGATCCTCGTGTCGGGGCCGGCGGGCGGCGTCGTCGGCGCCGGGCTCGTCGCGCGGCGGGCGGGCTTCGAGAACGCGATCGCCTTCGACATGGGCGGAACCTCCACCGACGTCTGCCTGCTCCCGGGCGGCCGCGCCGCCCGCGTGGCGGAGCGCGAGGTCGGCGGCTTCCCGATCCGGCTCCCGACCGTCGACATCCACACCGTCGGCGCCGGCGGCGGCTCCCTCGTCCGACGCGACGCGGGCGGCGCGATCCGCGTCGGGCCGGAGTCCGCGGGCGCGCATCCGGGCCCGGCCTGCTACGGGCGCGGCGGCGGGCCGACCGTGACCGACGCGAACCTCCTGCTGGGCCGGCTGCCGGCCGAGCTGCCGGGCGGGCTCGTCCTCGACCGCGACGCGGCCGCGGCGGCGCTCGCCGGGATCGACTCCGAGGCGGTCGTCGAGGTCGTGAACGCGGAGATGCTGCGGGCGCTCCGCGTCGTCTCGGTCGAGCAGGGCCACGACCCGCGCGACTTCGCGCTCGTCGCCTTCGGCGGCGCCGGGCCGCTCCACGCCTGCGCGCTCGCGGAGGAGCTCGGGATCGAGGCGGTGCTCGTCCCGAACGCGGCGGGCGTCCTCTCCGCGCTCGGGCTCGTCGCGAGCGACGAGCGGCGCGACCGCGTCGTCTCCCACGTCCGCCCGCTCGCCGAGGCGGGCGAGCTCCCGCGCGAGGGCGAGGCGGATCTCCGCTACCGCGGCCAGTCGTTCGAGTTGACGGTGCCGCTGCAGGACGACCTCGCCGCCGCGTTCCACCGCGCGCACGAGGAGCGCTACGGCTACGCCGAGCCCGGCCGCGAGATCGAGCTCGTCGCCGTCCGCACCGCCGAGGTCGTCCCCGGCCCCGCGCTCGAGCTGCAAGTAACAGACTGTTACAAGGTCGAGGGGCCACGCCTGCTCGAGCTGCCCGGCTCGACGTGCTGGGCGCCCGCGGGCTGGAGCGGCGAGACGAACGCCGACGGGACGCTGGTGCTGCGCCGGTGAACGTCGAGCTGCAGGTGGTCGGCTCCGCGCTCCGCGCGATCGCGGACGAGATGAACGCCGTGCTCGTGCGCTCGGCGTTCTCGGCCAACATCAAGGAGCGCCGCGACTGCTCGACCGCGCTCTTCGACGAGGCGGGCCGGATGATCGCGCAGGCGGAGAGCATCCCCGTCCACCTCGGCGCGATGCCCGACGCCGTCGCCGCCTGCCTCGGGCTCGCGGGCGACCTCTGGATCCTCAACGACCCGTACACCGGCGGCACGCACCTCCCCGACGTGACGATCGTCTCGCGCACCGCGCTCGGCTACGCCGTCTCGCGCGCGCACCACGCCGACGTCGGCGGGATCGAGCCGGCGAGCCTGCCCGCGTTCTCGCGGACGCTCGCGGAGGAGGGCGTGATCCTCGAGCCGCAGGTGCTGTCGGACACGGTCGCGGAGCGGTTCGTGAACGCGACCAGGCAGCCGGACGAGCGGCGCGGCGACCTGCGCGCGCAGCTCGCCGCGCACCGTCTCGCGGAGCGGCGCGTCGCGGAGCTGTGCGAGCGCCGCGGCCGCGAGCGGGTCGCTGCGGCGATGGACGAGCTCTACGCCTACTCCGAGCGGATGGTGCGGGCCGCGATCGCGCGGCTCCCCGACGGACGCCGAAGCGCGGAGGACGTCGTCGAGGCGGTCGACGGCGACCTGACGGTCCGCGCGACCGTCGAGGTCGCGGGCGAGGAGATCCGGATCGACTTCACGGGCACCTCGGCGCAGGACGCGTACAACCTCAACTGCCCGCTCGCGGTGACGAAGTCGGCCTGCTACTTCGTCGTCCGCTGCCTGACCGAGCCCGACCTGCCCGCCTCGGGCGGGGCGTTCGCGCCCGTGACCGTGACCGCGCCCGCCGGCTGCCTCGTGAACGCGCGCCCGCCGGCGGCGGTCGTCGCCGGGAACACCGAGACCTCGTCCCGGATCGTCGACACGGTCTTCGCCGCGTTCGGCGCCGTGGCGCAGGGCCAGGGGACGATGAACAACGTCGCGCTCGGCAGCGACGCGTTCACCTACTACGAGACGATCGGCGGCGGCCAGGGCGCGTGCGCGGACGCGGACGGGCCGAGCGGCGTCCACGTCGCGATGTCGAACACGCTGATCACGCCCGTCGAGGCGCTCGAGCTCCAGTACCCGCTCCGCGTCGAGCGCTGGGCGCTGCGGCGCGGCTCGGCCGGCGGAGGCGCGCGGCGCGGCGGCGACGGCGTGGTCCGGGAGCTGCGCGTGCTCGAGGACTGCCGGCTCTCGGTTCTGGCCGAGCGTCGGGCGCACGCGCCGAGGGGCGCGGCGGGCGGCGCGGACGGCGCGCCCGGGCGGACGCTCGTGAACGGCGAGGAGCAGCCGGCCAAGGTGACGCGCGCCCTCCGCGCCGGCGACCTCCTCCGGATCGAGACGCCCGGCGGCGGCGGCTTCGGCCCGCCTGCCTAGCGCCGGGCCGCGGCCAGCGACACGACCTGGACGGCCAGGGCGGCGACGGTCGCGCACGCGTAGGCGGCGACGGTGTCGACGCGGTCGAGCCCGACGCCGAGCACGAGGAAGAAGCCGACGAACGAGGAGAGCCCGAGCACGACGCCGCGCAGCAGCCCGAGCAGGGCCTCCCGCCCCTCGTGACGGTGCGCGAAGACCGCGAGCACGGAGACGTAGACCGGGAACACCGCGACCAGCCCGACCAGCCGGGCGCCCGCCACGCCCGCGAGCTCGGTGAGCGCGACGACGAGCGCGGTCGCGACGACCGCGCGCGCCGGCAGGTCCCAGCGCGGCGGCGGCGGCAGCTCGACCGCGGCGGCGGCGCGGGGGCGGGGGAGGAGCGCGAAGGCGACGCCGAGCGAGACGGTCGCGGCCGCGAACAGCGCGAACACCTCGTCGGCGCGGGCGGAGAGGGGGAGGGCCTGCGCCGCCGCTCCTGCCGCGGCGAAGCCGAGCGTCCCGGCCGCGAGCGCGGCCGCCCAGCCGCGCCGGGCCGTCCACGCGAAGGCGAGGCAGAACGCCGACTCCGCCGCGACCCCGGACAGCGACCCGACCGCGGCGTGCGCGGCGAAGCGCGGCCCGTGCTCGGCGGCGAGGAACGCGGACACCGGCCCGGAGGTGAGCGGCAGCGACACGAGCGAGCCCGCCACCGCGCCGCCCCAGCGCCGGCCGGCGAGGCTGGCGCCGGCGATCAGCAGCGGCGTCAGGACGAGCTTCAGCGCGAGCGTCACGCGCCGAACCTACGTCATGATCCCGGCATGGATCGCGCGGTCACGGTCGCCTGCGTCCAGGTCGAGCCGGTCGTCCTCGACCGCGAGGCCACGCTCGCGAAGCTCGAGGACGTCGCCGCCGAGGCGGCGCGCGCGGGCGCGGAGCTCGTCGTCTTCCCGGAGACGTTCGTCCCGGTGTACCCGTCCTCCCGCTGGGCGAAGGCGCTCGCCGGCTGGCACGACCCGCGCGCGAAGGAGACGTTCGCGCGGCTCGCGCAGCAGTCGGTCGCCGTCGGCTCGGCGGCGGAGCGGCGCCTCGGCGCGGCGGCGAAGGAGCTCGGGATCTGGCTCGTCACCGGCGTCAACGAGGTCGACCCGGAGCGCCCGGGGACGATCTGGAACTCGCTCCTCACGCACGCGCCGGACGGCTCGCTCGCGCTCCACCACCGCAAGCTCGTGCCGACGAACCACGAGCGGCTCGTCTGGGGCCAGGGCGACGGGCGCGGCCTGACCGCGGTCGAGACGCCGTTCGGCCGCGTCGGCGGGCTGATCTGCTGGGAGAACTACATGCCCCTCGCGCGCTTCGCGCTCTACGAGTCCGGCGTCGAGATCTACGTCGCCTCGACCGCCGACGACGCGGACGCGTGGCAGGCGACGCTCGTCCACATCGCCCGCGAGAGCCGCGCATACGTCGTCGCGCCCTGCCACTTCCAGCGCGAGTCCGCGTACCCGGACGACTTCCCGCTCCGGGACGAGATCGCAGACGCCGGGACGATCGGCCGCGGCGGCAGCGCGATCCTGGCGCCCGACGGCTCCTACCTCGCCGGGCCGCTCTACGACGAGGAGGGGATCCTCTACGCGGAGCTCGACCCGACGCGCCTGCTCGCGGAGCGGCAGCGGTTCGACCCGGTCGGCCACTACCACCGGCCGGACGTGCTCAAGCTCGGCGTCAACCCGAACGCGCGCGCGGCCGACGGCAAGCCGGCCGAGAAGTCCTCCTAGCGGCGCCGCAGCCTGCGCTCGTCGCCGACCCGGCGCGTCAGCCCGTCCGCGTCGAAGCGCTCGAGCAGGAGCTGCGCCGTCCTCCGCCCGACGCCGAGCAGGTCGCGGAAGCGGGCGAGCGTGATCGTGCCGGCGGCCTCGCACTCGGCGACGAGCGCGTCGCGGGCGCGCGCGAACTCCGCCGCCGCGACCGCGAGGCCGTCGCCGACGCGCACGAGCCGGCCCTGCTGCTCGAGGAAGCGCGCGAGCGCCGGGTCCTCGACGCGGACGGGCTCGAGCCCGAGCTGCGCCTCGAGCGCGGCCGCCTCCGCCTCGCGGGCCCCGAGCGCCGCGACGGCGCCCGGCCGGTAGAGCTTCGCGCCGCGCTTCTCGAGACCGAGCCGCGGGACGACCGCGCTCGCCCACTCGGCGGCGGGGACGGGGACGCCCGGGTCGAGCGGGTCGGCCGCGTCGAGCTTCGCCTCGAGCTCGGCGCGGAGCTCGTCCAGCCACTCGTCCGCCCAGACCCACTCGCCGGCCACGAGCGTCGGCGCGTGGACGAGCAGCTCGCCGCGCGCCGACGCCTCCATCCGCTCGACGCTCGCGTGCCTCGGCGGGGCGGGGTCGAGGACGCGGCCGCCGCCGACGGTCGTCCCGGCGCGCAGGACGACCCGGTCTCCGCGCGCGGCGACGACCGGCTCCGCGAGCCGCAGCTGCGCGAACCGCTCGCCGACGCGGGCGACCCGCGCGACGACGTCGGCGGTGCCGTGGTGGACGTGCACGCGCGGCGGCAGCTCGGTCGAAGCTTCGAGCTCGACGTCGAGCCGGTAGCTGGGGCCGAACGCGCCCGGCGTGCAGAGCACGTCGCCGCGGCGCAGCTCCCGCCGCTCGATCCCGGGCAGCGCGACGGCGACCCGCTGCCCCGCCTCGGCGCGCTCGACCGGCCGGTCGTGCACCTGGACGCTCCGCACGCGCACCCGCCGCCCGCCGGGCTCGACCGCGAGCTCGTCGCCCTCCCCGAGCGTCCCCGACCAGAGCGTCCCGGTCGCCACGGTGCCGATGCCGCGCAGCGAGAAGGAGCGGTCGACGTGCAGCCGCGCGGGGCCCGCTGCGGGATGCGCCTCGATCCCGGCCGCCACCTTCGCGAGCGCCGCGCGCAGCTCGTCGAGCCCGGCGCCCGTGCGCGCGCTCGTCGCGACGACCGGCGCCCCGGGGACGAGCTCCTCCGCCTCGGCGCGCGCGAGCTCGAGCGTCTCCTCGTCGACGAGATCCGTCTTCGTCAGCGCCACCACGCCGCGCTCGATCCCGAGCAGGCGCAGGATCGCGAGATGCTCGTGCGTCTGCGGCCGCGCGCCCTCGCCGGCGTCGACCACGAGCAGGAAGAGGTCGATCCCGCTCGCGCCGGCGACCATCGTGCGGACGAAGCGCTCGTGCCCGGGCACGTCCACGACCGAGAGCCGCGTCCCATCCGGGAGCTCGAGCGGCGCGTAGCCGAGGTCGATCGAGATGCCGCGCTCCTGCTCCTCCGGCAGCCGGTCGGTGTTGCGCCCCGTCAGCGCCTCGACGAGCGTCGTCTTGCCGTGGTCGATGTGGCCGGCGGTGCCGACGGTCAGCGGCATGCGGCGGACGCTAGCGATCCGTTCGGTGTCTGACACCGGGGTAGGGCCGGACGGGACAGGCGGCGGTTGCGGCGGCGTGACACTTCCTGCAAATGGCGGGAGCTCGCCGTTGCGAAGCCGTGAGCCTTTCGTCCGGGTGTCTGACACCGGGACATGTCCCGGGGAGACAGGGCGCTCAGCGCAGGGCGTTCACCGCGGCCGCGACCTCCTCGGCCTCGGCGTCGCTCAGCGTCAGGCAGTCGAGCAGGAGCCGGCCGTCGCGGACGACGCCGACGACCGGCGGCTCGCCGCGCCGCAGCGGCTCGGCGAGCGACTCCGCGAGCGCGCACGCGAAGCTCGGCAGCTCCGCCAGCGGCAGCGCGCCGCCGCCGACGCGGCCGACCGTCTCCTCGACCTCGCCGCCGGTCGCCGCCGCGAGCCGCTCCGCCCGCGCCCGCACCTCGCCGGACGGCTGCCGCAGCATCCGCAGCGCCGGGATCCGCTCGGGCGCGTCGAGATGGAGCAGCAGGGTCCCCTCGAGCGCCGCGAGCGAGAGCTTGTCGATCCTGAGCGCGCGCTGGAGCGGGTGGCGCCGCAGCCGCTCGACCAGCTCGCTCCGCCCGACCACGATCCCTGCCTGCGGGCCGCCGAGCAGCTTGTCGCCCGAGAAGCAGACGAGATCCGCGCCGGCCGCGAGCGCCTCGCGCGCCGTCGGCTCCTCCGGGGTCGCGCCGATCGCCCCCGAGCCGAGGTCGTCCACGAGCGGCAGCCCGTGCCGCCGCGCCACCTCCGCCACCTCCTCCGGCCGCGGCCGCTCGCTGAAGCCGACGACCCGGAAGTTCGACTGGTGCACGCGCAGGAGCAGCGCCGTCTCCGGTCCGATCGCCCGCTCGTAGTCGGCGGCGCGCGTGCGGTTCGTCGTCCCGACCTCCACGAGCCGGGCGCCCGAGCGCGCGAGCACCTCCGGGATCCGGAAGCCGTCGCCGATCTCGATCAGCTCGCCGCGCGAGACGACGACCTCGCTCCCCTCCGCGAGCGCGGCCAGCGCGAGCAGGACGGCGCCCGCGTTGTTGTTGACGACGAGCGCCGCCTCGGCGCCGGTGAGCCGGTGCAGGATCGCGGCCAGGTGGTCCTGGCGGGAGCCGCGCTCGCCGGCCGCGAGGTCGTACTCGAGGTTGGAGTAGCCGCGAGCCGCCTCGGCGACCCGCGCGAGCGCCTCCTCCGCGAGCGGCGCCCGGCCGAGGTTCGTGTGCACGACGACGCCGGTCGCGTTCAGCACCCGCCGCAGGCTCGCCGTCCGCGCCGCCGCCAGCTCCGCGCGCAGCGCCGCGGCCAGGTCGCCGGGGTCGCGCCCGTCACGGATCTCCGCGCGCGCCCGTTCGATCACCGCCCGCGCCGCATCGACCGCGAGCGGGTCGCCGGCTTCGCGGGCCAGCTCGTCCACCGACGGCAGATCCCGGAGCTCCACGCTCCGGAACGCTACCCGCGCGCGAGCGCCGCGTCCGCGTCGCGCTCGACGGCCGGCGCGCCGACCTCGAGCAGGAAGCCCTGCAGGAAGAGCGGATTGCCGCGCTCGTCGGCGACCGGCACGGTCTCGTCGCGGACCTGGACGTAGCTGCCGTCGCTGCGCAGCAGGCGGTACTCGCCGCGGAACGCCTCGCCGCTCGCATGCGTCCGCCGGGCGCGCTCGAACACGCGCTCGCGGTCGTCCGGATGGAGCAGCGAGACCCAGAAGTCGTCCTCCTCGAGCCAGCGCCGCGCCGGGTAGCCGAGCAGGTCCTCGATCTGCGGGCTGATGTACGTCGTCTTGATCGGGAAGCCGAGCGGGTTCACGTAGGTGACGAGCGCCGGCAGCCGCTCGACGAGCGTCCGGAAGCGCGCCTCGGACTCGACGAGCGCCTTCTCGGCGACGAACCGCTTCGACGCGTCGAGCGCGATCCCGCCGACGCCGACGATGCGCTCTCCCTCGCGCAGCGGCTCGACGTGGACGTCGAACGCCCACTTCTTCCACGGCTCGGTGAACGTCGCCGACTCGCCCGCGAGCGCCCGCCGGTGCGCGTCCACGATCGCGTCCGTGCCGTTCGTCGTCGCGCCGATCACCTCGGCGAGGTCGCGTCCGAGCACGAGCTCCGGATCCTCGACGCCGAGGAGCGCGAGCGCGGCGCCGGCGAGCGAGGTCAGCCGCAGCTCCTCGTCCGTCGTCCAGACGAACGACTGCGGCAGCTGTTCCACGAGCAGCGAAAGATGACGCGGTGAGGGGCGGCGGCCGCGGAGCACGTCGGGATCATCGGCACGCGATCGGACGGACTTGAACCAGTGGCCGTATCTATTGCGCGTCGTGCTTGCCCGGCTCGTGCGGGCTCTCGGCGTTGAGGCGCGCGTAGCCGTCGAGCACCGTCCGGAGCGCGACCTGCGGGTCGTCGGTCACCGTCAGGAGCGCGAGATCCTCGGGCGCGACCGTCCCCTCCGGCAGCGCCCGCTCGCGCACCCAGTCGAGGAGCGGCGACCAGTACGACTCGTCCAGCAGGACGACGGGGAAGCCGAGCACCTTTCCGGTCTGGATCAGCGTCAGCGACTCGAACAGCTCGTCGGCGGTCCCGAAGCCGCCCGGGAAGACGCAGAAGCCCTCGGCCGCCTTCACGAACATCGTCTTGCGCGCGTAGAAGTGGTGGAAGGTCAGCCGGATGTCGCAGTAGGGGTTCAGCCCCTGCTCGTGCGGCAGCTCGATGTTGAACCCGACCGAGAGGCCGCCGCCCTCCTGGCAGCCGCGGTTCGCCGCCTCCATCACGCCCGGCCCGCCGCCGGTGACGACCGCCCAGCCCGCCTCCGCGAAGAGCCGCGCCGTCGCGCGCGCCAGCTCGTACGGGCCGGAGCCCTCGGGCGTACGGGCGGAGCCGAAGAAGGAGACGGCCGGCCGGTCGATCTTCTCCACCGCGAGGAACCCGGCGAGGAACTCGCGCCCGATCGAGTCGGTGTGCTCGACGAGCTCGACCTCCGGCAGGTGCGTCTGCAGCATCCGCCGGTCGCCGTTCTGCTGCGCGCTCACAGCGCTCCGTTCGGTCGCGAGGCGAGCAGGCCGACGACGAGCGCGGCGGCGAGCAGCGCGTAGGCGCCGCCGATCAGCACCGCGCGCGAACGGTCGGGCGCGAACGCCTCCACCGGCACCGCGCCCTCGAAGCGGATCACGGGCATCCGCCAGGCCTCGCTCATCGCGCGGAACACGGCGCCGCCGTCGAGGAAGCCGATCGGGAGCATGTTGAACGCGTTCAGCAGGAAGCCCATGTTCCCGAGCACCTCGAGCAGGTTCGAGCCGCGCGCGGCGCCGACGCCCCAGGCGGCCGCGGCGGCGAGCCCGCCCGCGAGCGGCCCGGCGAGCGAGATCCGCGCGTTCCGCCACGGCGAGAGGCCCGCGTGGCGGATCGTCACGTAGGCGCCGAGGAAGGGGATGAAGGTCGGCCACGAGACGTGCAGCCCCTGCCGCCGCGCCTCGAACGAGTGGCCGAGCTCGTGCACCAGGATCATCAGCACGAAGCCGACCGCGAACGTCCAGCTCCCGAACCAGAGCGCGTACGCGCCGACGGAGATGAAGAAGCCGAAGAACTTGACGAAGACGAAGCCCCACTTGAGCGCGGTGCCGCCGATCAGGACGGCGAGGCCGGCGATCCGCTCGAGCGACCGCCGCACCGGATGAGCCGCAGCGCCGCCGCTCACGACCCTCTCCCGATCCACTCCTCGCCGCCGGCGTAGAACTCCTTCTTCCAGAGCGGGATCGTCTCCTTGAGCGTGTCGATCGCCTCGCGGCACGCCTCGAGCGCGGCCGCCCGGTGCGGCGCCGAGACGGCGATCGCGACGCTCGCCTCGCCGATCTCGACGCGTCCGATCCGGTGGTGGATCGCGACCGAGCAGAGCCCGTGCCGCGCGGTCAGGTCGGCGGCGAGCCGCGCGAGCATCGGCTCGGCCATCTCCTCGAACGCCTCGTACTCGAGGTGCAGCACGTCGCGGCCGCGCGAGCGGCGGCGGACGTTGCCGACGAAGCTCGCGACCGCGCCCGCGTCGTCCGACTCGACCTCGCGCAGGACCGCCGCGACGTCCAGCGGCCCCTCGACGATCCGGAACGAGCCGCCCGAGACCGGCGGGATCAGCGCCACCTCGTCGCCGTCGGCGAGCGCGTGGCCGCGCTCGACGTACTCCCGGTTCACCGCGACCATCAGCCCGGGCGGCTCGTCGCCGAGCGCGAGCCGCGGCCAGACGTCGTCGACCGTGGCGACGTCCTCGAGCTCGAGCCGCGAGACGCCCGCCCGCTCGCGCAGGCCGGCGAAGAGCCGGACGGTGATCCGCATGGCAGGGAGTGTGCCTCAGCGGACGCGGCGCGGGCTCCCGAGCGGCGCGTAGACGCCGTCCTCGAGGAAGAACACCGGTCCGAGCCGCGCGTACTGCTCGGCGAGGGGCGCGTCCAGGCACTCCTGCTCGATCGACGCGGCGACGACTCGGCCGAAGACGAGCGCCTCCGCGCCCCAGCGCCTGACGCCGTCGAGCTCGCACTCGAGGTGCGCCGGGCACTCGGCGACGAGCGGCGCCCGAACCCGCCGCGCCGGCTCGAGGGTGAGCCCGGACCGGCGGATCCGCTCCTCGCCGTGCCAGCGCGGCAGCTGCCAGACCCGTGCGGCCTGCGGCTCCGCGACGGCGTTCAGCACGAACTCGCCGGTCGCCTCGGCGTTGCGGAGCGTGAGGTGGTCGTCGCTGCAGCCGAACGCGACGACCGGCCCCGCGAACGCGGCCATCGTCACCCAGCTCTTCGGCGCGACGTTCGGCACGCCGTCCGGCGAGACCGTGGAGACGAGCACGAGCTGCCCGGGCAGGAGCGACGGGCGCCAGGCGTGCTTGTCCGGGTCGAGCGCGACCTTCACGACCGCAGCCAACCCGGCGTGCGCGGCGGCGGCATCGGCGGACGCGCGGTCGCCGGGTGCGGAGAAGGCGCAGCCCGGCCGGCGCCGCGTACATTGGCGGCGTGGGCATGTTCTTCCACGATCGCGGCCAGGCGCCGCCGGAGCGGCCCGCCGACCCGGCCGTCCGCCGCGCGAACCTGCGCCGGATCGGGCCGCTCTTCACGCCCTACTGGCGGCGCCTCTCGGTGCTCCTGACGCTGATCGTCGTCAGCGCCGGGCTCGGCGTGCTCCCGGCGTTCCTGCTCAAGCACGTGCTCGAGGCGATCGTCCGCCACGACACGGCGGGCGTCTCGTGGAACGCGGGCGGGATGATCGCGATCGCGCTCGTCTCCGGCGCGCTCGGCGTCGTCCAGACGCTGCTCTCGAACCAGGTCGGCCAGCGCGTCATGCACGACCTGCGCGCGGCCGTCTTCCGCCACCTGCAGCGGCTGTCGCTCGCCTTCTTCACGCGCACCCGCACCGGCGAGGTGCAGTCGCGGATCAACAACGACATCGGCGGCGTCCAGAACGTCGTCACGAACACGGCCACGAACATCACCCAGAGCCTGACCACGGTCGTCGCGACGATGGTCGGCATGCTCCTGCTCAGCTGGGAGCTGGCGCTGTTCGCGTTCGCGCTGATCCCGGTCTTCACGGTGCTGACCCGCCGCGTCGGCCAGGAGCGCCGGAAGATCGCGAAGAGCACGCAGGAGTCGCTCGCGGACATCTCGAGCCTCGTCCAGGAGTCGCTCTCGGTGAGCGGCATCCTGCTCGGCAAGACGATGGGGCGGACGGCCGAGCTCGCCGACCGCTTCGAGACGGAGTCGCTGCGGCTGGCCGATCTCGAGGTGCGGCAGCGGATGGCGGGCCGCTGGGTGATGGCGTCGATCCAGACGAGCTTCTCGGTGATGCCGGCCGCGGTCTACTGGCTCGGCGGCACCGTCTTCAGCCACTCGCTCTCGATCGCGACCGTCGTCGCCTTCACGACCCTGCAGACGCGGCTCTTCTTCCCGGTCGGGTCGCTGCTCGGCGTCGGCCTCGACGTCCAGACCTCGCTCGCCCTCTTCGACCGGATCTTCGAGTACCTCGACCACGAGGTGGACATCGAGGAGGGCGAGGTCGAGGCCGCGGCGGCGGGCGACGTCGTCTTCGACTCCGTCTGGTTCAGGTACGCGGCCGACACCTGGACGCTCGAGGACGTGAGCTTCGCCGTCCCCGCAGGGACGACGACCGCGCTCGTCGGCGAGACCGGCTCCGGCAAGACGACGCTCGGCTACCTGGCCGCGCGCCTGTACGACGTCGAGCGCGGCGCGGTCACGATCGGCGGCGTCGACGTGCGCGACCTCTCCTTCCGGGCGCTCGCCTCGCTCGTCGGCGTCGTCTCGCAGGAGACGTACCTCTTCCACGCGTCGGTGCGCGAGAACCTCCGCTTCGCGAAGCCGGACGCGACCGACGACGAGATCGAGGCGGCGGCCGCGGCGGCGCGGATCCACCACGTGATCGCGGCGCTGCCGGACGGCTACGACACGGTCGTCGGCGAGCGCGGCTACCGCTTCTCGGGCGGCGAGAAGCAGCGGATCGCGATCGCGCGGACGATCCTGCGCAACCCGCCGATCCTCGTGCTCGACGAGGCGACCTCGTCGCTCGACACCGAGACCGAGCGGCTCGTCCAGGACGCGCTCGACCGGCTCTCGGAGGGGCGGACGACGATCGCGATCGCGCACCGCCTCTCGACGGTGCGCGACGCGGATCAGATCGTCGTCCTCGACCGCGGCCGGGTGGTCGAGCGCGGCCGCCACGAGGAGCTGCTCGCGGCAGGCGGACGCTACGCGGCGCTCGTCAGCCGCGACGCGGAGCTCGAGCCGCCGGCGCTCGTCTGACTACCGGCAGAGCGACGAGTTCGAGTCGACGACACAGGCCGTCGGGACGCTGTACGAGTAGAAGCCGCCGCCGTCGTTCATCCCGGCGAGCACCGGAGTCGCGGCGACGAGGGCGACGACGAGGATTGCGAGAAGCACGACGGTGCGGCGCAGCAGGCGGGTCATGGGTGCTCCTTGATGGGCGACGCCAGGAAGTCGATATTCAAGCAGTCGCCTCGACCGTTGTCGAACCCGGCACCAGCTCCGGCGACCGGGTCTCGGCGAGGTGTCCGAGCGCTGCCAGGGCGGCGACGACGCTCGGGTCGAACTGCGTCCCCGCGTTCGCCTCGAGCTCGGCGAGCGCCTCCTCGACCTCGAGCGCCCGCCGGTACGGCCGGTGCGTCGTCATCGCGCTGAACGCGTCGCAGCAGGAGACGATCCGGGCGACGAGCGGGATCGCCTCGCCGGCGAGGCCGTCCGGGTAGCCGCCGCCGTCCCAGCGCTCGTGGCAGGAGCGCACGATCCGGCCGACCTCGGCGAGCCGCCCGCCGACCCGCTCGAGCAGCCGCTGGCCCTCGATCGTGTGCATGTTGACGATCGCGCGCTCCTCCGCCGTGAGCGGGCCGGGCTTCTGGATGATCGTCGCCGGGATCCGGATCTTGCCGATGTCGTGCAGCAGCGCCGTGAACTCTGCGTTCAGCCGCGAGCGCGCGTCGATCCCGAGCTCGTCGGCGACGGCGAGCACGAGCTGGAGCACGTCGCGGCTGTGCGCGCCGGTGTACTCGTCGTCCGCCTCGACGACGTCGCCGAGCAGGAACGCGGTGCCGCGGTACGCGCTCGAGAGCTCGAGCGCGTGGTCGATCCGCTGCTGCCGCTCGCGCGAGGAGAGGGCGACCATCAGCAGCAGCGGCAGCGGCAGGAGCAGCGCGGCGCGGTTGCCGGCCGCCGCGACCGCGGCGAGGAATCCGAGCGGCGCGAGCACCAGGTCGATCGAGAAGACGAGGGCGAGCGGCGAGACCATCTCCCGCGGCCGCACGCCGAGCGCGGCCCGCTCCCGGAGCAGCGAGCTGGCGAGGTCGGCCGCGAACTGGGCCGCGAGCGCGAGCGCGAGGATCCCCGCCGTCCGCGCCGTGAGCGCGGGACGCGGCGCGCCGAACAGCTCGAAGACGAGCGCCGGCCCGAACGCGTACCACGAGCTGCCGACGACGACGAGCATCCGCTCGACCGGCACGACGCGGAGCAGGTACTCGGGCGCCTGCCCGAGCAGGCTGCCCGCGACCACCCAGAGCGGCACCTGCGCCGGCGGCAGCAGGAACAGCATCTCGACGAAGACGAGCTCGGTCGCGACGGCGAGCGTGCTGCCGACCTCGAACTCGAGCCGGGAGGCGAGCGCGTAGCTCGCGACGAGGAGCGCGACCACCCAGTCCCTCGGCAGCGCCCGTCCGGCGCCGAGGACGAGGAAGGCGACCGCGACGGCCGCGAAGGCGGCGCTCGACGTCCAGTAGGTCAGCCGCTCGGCGCGGCTGAAGCCGCGATGCTCGCGCTCGCGCGCCTCCGTGAGCAGGCGCTCGGCGACGGGGTCGAACGTTGTCGTTCTCGAGTCCGGCATGCCGCAGTCGGCCGGAAGGGGTGGGCCGTGCGGTCATTGAACGCGCGTCGCGACGGGCGGTCTACCCCCCGTTCGAGGCATCCGGCACGACGAGAGGGCCGGCGGGCGACCGGCCCTCTCGCGCGGATGGCAGGGGGCGCCGCTAGCGGCTGCGGCAGGGATCGACGTAGAACCCGTCCGCCGACACCGTCTCGCCGGCGGTGAGCCCGACCGCGTGGAGCTCGAGCGACACGGCCGTCCAGCCGTTCGTGGAGGCGACGGAGAGCAGGTTCATCACGAGCACCGACGGCAGCGTCGGCTGCCAGGAGCGGCCGGCCGGCGCGATCCCGATCGGGAGCCGCTGCACCGAGCCGTCGGGGGCGACGTAGCGGAGGACGACGACGAGGGAGCCGAAGCCCCAGCCGCCGCGGTCGACGGTCAGGAAGCGGATCGTCGGGTCGAGCAGGTTCACGCACATCCACGGCGTCGTCGCCGTGTCGCCGTTGTGGGCGAAGACGAGCGAGCCCGCGCTGAGCCCGTACGGGTCGTGCGCGCTCGAGACCGTGGCGCCGTCGAGCGACCAGTCGCTCGTCGAGGCGAGGTCGCCCTGCGGAGCGAGGCTGTAGTCGGCGAAGTCGAACCACGGCCGGAACACCTGCGTGCCGGCGCCGTAGCCGCCGCAGTCGGCGATCGAGGCGAGCAAGCCGCCGCCCGGCGCCGTCGCCGCGTAGAAGCCGCCGCCGTCGTTCATGCCCGCGAGGCCCGTGGACGCGCCGACCGCCGCCGTCAGCAGACCGGCGACGACCGCAACCGCGATGCGCCGAAGGAACGCCCCCATGCCCACTCCTTTCTCCGTTGCCCCAGCCCGTGAGGGGTGCGCGGATTCAAGAACGGGAGCGGGCCTGCGGGCCTCCCCCGTCCGGAGGATTTGCAGCCACCCGGAGGGGTGATCGCTCCGGCCTCTACGATCTGCGCGATGGCCGCGACCGACGATCGCCGCACCGAGTCCGGGATCGAGGTGAAGCCGGTCTACGGGCCCGAGGACGCGCCGCGCCCGCTCGAGGCGCCGGGCGAGTACCCGTTCACGCGCGGGCCCTACCCGGACATGTACCGCGGCCGGCCGTGGACGATCCGCCAGTACGCGGGCTTCGCCTCCGCCGAGGAGTCGAACGAGCGCTACCGCTACCTGCTCGAGCGCGGCCAGACGGGGCTCTCGATCGCGTTCGACCTGCCGACGCAGCTCGGTTACGACTCGGACGACCCGCGCGCGCTCGGCGAGGTCGGCCGCACCGGCGTCGCGATCGACTCGCTCGCCGACATGGAGATCCTGCTCGCCGGGATCCCGCTCGGCGAGGTCTCGACCTCGATGACGATCAACGCGCCGGCGTCGCTGCTCCTGCTCCTGTACGAGCTCGTCGCCGAGGGGCAGGGCGTCGCGCCGGGCGAGCTGCGCGGCACCGTCCAGAACGACATCCTCAAGGAGTACATCGCCCGCGGGAACTACATCTTCCCGCCGCGGCCCTCGATGCGGCTGACGACCGACCTGTTCGCGTACTGCGCCGGGCGGATCCCGCGCTGGAACACGATCTCGATCTCCGGCTACCACATCCGCGAGGCGGGCTCGACCGCGGTGCAGGAGCTCGCGTTCACGCTCGCGAACGGGATCGCCTACTGCGAGGCGGCGGTCGCGGCCGGGCTCTCGCCGGACGAGTTCGGGGCGCGGCTCTCCTTCTTCTTCAACGCGCACAACCACTTCTTCCAGGAGGTGGCGAAGTTCCGCGCCGCCCGCCGGCTGTGGGCGCGGATCATGCGGGAGCGCTTCGGCGCGACGAACCCGAAGGCGCTCGCGCTCCGCTTCCACGCGCAGACGGGCGGCTCGACCCTGACCGCGCAGCAGCCGGAGAACAACGTCGTGCGGGTCGCGATCCAGGCGCTCTCGGCGGTCGCCGGCGGCGCGCAGAGCCTGCACACGAACTCGTTCGACGAGGCGCTCGCGCTGCCGTCCGAGCATGCGGCCCGGATCGCGCTGCGGACGCAGCAGATCCTGCAGGCGGAGGGTGGCACGACCGACACCGCCGACCCGCTCGGCGGCTCCTATTTCGTCGAGGCGCTGACCGACGAGCTGGAGGCGCGCGCGTGGGAGCTGATCGGGCGGGTGGACGAGCTCGGCGGCGCGGTCGCGGCGGTCGAGGCCGGGTTCGTCCAGGACGAGATCGAGCAGGCGGCGTTCGCGTGGCAGCAGCAGGTCGAGGCCGGCGAGCGGACGATCGTCGGCGTGAACGCGTTCACGGAGGAGTCCGAGGAGCGGGTCGAGCTGCTCCGGATCGACCCGGAGGCGGAGCGTCGCCAGCTCGAGCGCACCGCGCGCGTGCGGGCGGAGCGGAACGCCGGCGAGGCGGCCGCGGCGCTGGCGGCGGTGCGCGAGACCGCGCGCGGCGACGGGAACCTGCTCCCGCCGATGCGCGAGGCGCTGCGCGCGCGCTGCACGGTCGGCGAGATCTGCGAGACGCTGCGCGAGGAGTGGGGCATGTACGACGCGCTCCGCGCCCGCGCATAGCCCTGTCCCTTCGAGCCATGTCCCCGGACCTGGTCCCGGGACATGTCCCGCCCGGCCATGGCCGCGTCCGCCCCTGCGCCGCAACGCGGGTGCCCATGCGGCTCGCGTCCGCTTCGGACATGTCCCCGGACCTGGTCCCGGGACATGTCCGTTTGCGACGAGCGGCTACGCGCTCGCGCCCGAGTAGTGGCGCAGCCCGAAGCGCCAGAACCAGCGCGTGAACGCGGCGAGCGCGGCGGCGAAGCCGAGCGCGACCGCGACCGTCGGCCAGTGCAGACGGGACGTGAGCGCCTGCGCCGGCACGGTCACCGCGAAGCCGATCGGGATCAGGTACGTCATCGAGTAGCGCAGCCAGCCCGGGTAGATCCCAATCGGCCAGCGCCCGGTCTGGAAGACGCCCTCCCAGAGGTTCGCGAGGAACCACATGTCGACGATCCAGAAGGAGCCGGTCGCGAGGATCAGCCAGAAGCAGTAGAGGAGGAACGCCCCGAGCAGCAGCAGGCCGACGAAGGCGAGCGCGTGCCCGACGCCGAGACCGCCTCCGACCCGCGCCGCGCCGACCGCGACGACGATCGCGCCCGAGAGGATGTCGACGCTCTGCCAGATCTGGACCACGCGCAGCGAGACGAGCGCCTGCGCGTCCTCCGGCTTCGTCAGCACGAAGTCGAGCTTCCCCTGCTGGACGTCCTCGGTCAGCTGCTGCATGTTCGGCTGGATCGCCGTCGTCACCACGCCGCCGAGCAGGAGCTGGACGCCGAGGACGACGAGGAGCTCCGACTCGCTCCAGCCGTTGAGGCTCGCCGTGTGCGAGTAGACGAGCGCGAGCACGGCGAGCCCGACCCCGACGGAGAGCAGCGCCTGGAACGCGGCGACGAAGAAGTTGACGCGGTACTGGAGCTCGTTCAGGACGCCGAGCCGCAGGAAGACGAGCGCGAGGCGGACGGTTCTCAGTTCCCGACCGCCGTGTAGTGCTTGACCGAGAAGCGCCAGAAGACGGCGACGGTGAGCGCGCCGGCGGCGATCCAGACGAGCTGGAGCCCGAGCCCGGTGAGCAGCTTGCCGGTCGAGTAGCCGCCGATCAGCGCCTCGATCGGGAAGTAGAACGTCCACTTGAACGGCAGCCACGCGGCGAGCGTCTGCGACCAGTGCGGCATCAGCTGCAGCGGCAGCAGCCGCCCCGAGAGCAGCAGCTCCGCCAGCAGGTACGTCTCGAAGATCGCGGAGCCGCGCGTCGTCCAGAACGTGCACATGCCGAGCAGCCAGAGCCCGATCGAGCGGATCAGGTAGGCGCCCCAGATCGCGACGAGGAACGCGACGACGGAGAGGGCGCTCGTGTGGAAGGCGGGATGGAACGCGAGCGAGAGCCCGGCCGCGATCGGCAGGTACATCACGAGCCACGGCAGCTTCTGGCCGGCGAACCAGGCGATGTCGTAGTGGATCGGGTGGATCGGCTTCAGCAGCCAGCCGGAGAGCTGCCCCTCCCGGATCCGCCACTCCCAGCCGTACGGCGTGAAGGTGATGTTCATCACCCGGACGAACGTCCAGACGATGTAGTACGCGGCGAAATGGCCGGCGTCGAGGCCGCCGACCGTGCCGCCCTGGGAGCGCGCGATCGTCGACCAGACGACGAGGTAGATCGTCGGCTCGGCGACCATCCCGATCGTGTAGCCGTACGTCGCCGCGCGGTACTGGAAGTTCCGCTGGATCGTCGTCCGCATCGTCGTCGCGTAGTAGTCGGCGAGCGAGCGGAGCCACGACTCCGAGCGCGCGACGGGCTGCGCGGCGACCTCGCTCACACGCTCGCCTCGGCCGCGAAGACCTGCTCGATCACGTCCTCGATCGGCGGGTCCTCGACGGTCAGGTCGAGCACCTCGTGCTCGGCCAGCAGGCGCGCGGTCGCGGCCGAGACCTCCTCCTTCGGCACGCTGATCCGCCTCGTCTCGCCGTCGGCGAGCACCGCCTCGATCGTCTTCAGCGGCGCGAACCGGTGCGTCAGCGCGGCGAGCGCGCCGTCGAAAAGGAGTCGTCCGTGGTGGATGACGATCACGCGCCGGCAGAGCGCCTCGACGTCGGCCATGTAGTGGCTCGTCAGCAGGACGGTCGCGCCGTAGCGGGCGTTGTAGTCGGCGACGAAGCCGCGGATCCGCTTCTGCATCGTCACGTCGAGCCCGATCGTCGGCTCGTCGAGGTAGAGCACCTGCGGCAGGTGGAGGAGCGAGCCGACGACCTCGACCTTCATCCGCTCGCCGAGCGAGAGCTGGCGCACCGGCTTGCGGACGAGGTCGCCGATGTCGAGCAGCTCGATCAGCTCGTCGCGGGTGCGCGCGAAGTCCTCGCGCGGCAGCCGGTAGATGGCGCGGTTCAGCTCGAACGAGTCGAGCGCCGGCAGGTCCCACTGGAGCTGGTTGCGGTTGCCCATGACGAGCGTCATCCGCCGCAGGTACTCGCGCTCGCGCCGGTGCGGGACGTGGCCGAGCACCCGCACCTCGCCGCCGCTCGGGTGGAGCAGCCCGGAGAGCATCTTCAGGGTCGTCGTCTTGCCGGCGCCGTTCGGGCCGAGGAAGCCGACGACCTCGCCCGGCTCGATCGAGAACGAGATCCCGTCGACCGCTCGCACCTCGCGCCACTGGCGGCGCACGAGGCTGAGCGTCGCCGCGCGCATGCCCGCCTCCCGCTCGGGCACGCGGAAGACCTTCTCGAGCCCCTCGACCTCGACCACCGCCACGCGTCTGACGCTAGCGGAGTCAGCGGCGCTTGACGACCTCGCAGTCCTTCGCGACGACGTCCTGCCGGTCGGCGATCGCCGTGTCGCGTCCGGCGCCGCAGAAGATCCGGTCCTTGCCGGGACCGCCGTCGATCCGGTCGTTCCCCGCCCCGCCGCGGATCGTGTCGTCGCCGGCGAGCCCGCAGATGACGTCGTTGCCCCCGAACATCTCGATGTCGTCGGCGAAGACCGTTCCCGTCGTCTCGCACGCGTCCGGCTTCACCTGGCGCTGCCAGTCGGGGGACGTCGCCCACTGGCCGCCCTGCGTGAGCTGGTGCGCGTTCGCGCCGTCGGGACGCACGAGGTAGAGGTTGCGGTTGTCGGTCTCCGACTCCTGCGTCTGGAACATGATCCAGGCGCCGTCCGGCGAGTACGCCGGTCGCGCGTCGATGACGCGGTTCCGCGTGAGCCGCCTGACCGCGGCGCCGTCGGGCTCGACGGTGTAGATCTCGAAGTTCCCGTCGCGCAGCGAGTCGAACGCGACGTGCGCCCCGTCGGGCGCCCAGGCGGCGTGCCTGTCGCGCGCGGCCGACGCGGCGAGCGGCCGCTGGTTCGTGCCGTCGGCGTTCATCAGCCAGACGTCCTCGTTCCCGTTCCGGTACGTGCCGAAGGCGATGCTCGTGCCGTCCGGCGACCAGGCGGGATCCCAGTCGAGGTGCTTGTCCGTCGTCAGCTGCGTCAGCCCGGCTCCGTCCACGCCGACCGTCCAGATGTCGTCGTTGCCGCTGCGGTCGCTGTAGAAGGCGAGCCTGGTCCCGTCGGGCGACCAGGTCGGATCCATGTCGTTCGCCGTGCCGGAGGTGAGCCGCTTCAGGCCGCTTCCGTCCGGCCGGACGAGGAAGAGGTCGTGCTCGTCCACGGAGCTGGTGCCGCGGTTCGAGTCGAACGCGATCCAGGCGCCGTCCGGCGACCAGGCGGGGTTCGCGTCGAACGCCTTCCCGCGCGTGAGCTGGATCAGGTAGCCGTAGGCGTTCAGCCTGAAGACGTACAGGTTCGAGGGCGCGAACTGGCTGGCCCCGCGCTCGGTCGCCTGGATGACGACGCGCCCGTTCCGGCCGGGGAACGTGCCGCTTCCCGAGCCGGCCGTGCCGGTGAGCGCGGCAGCCGCGGCGACGACCCCCGCGGTCGCCACGAGTCGATGCCACTTCATCTCACACCTCCCTAGACGCCGCGAACCTAGGCCGGCTCGGCCGGAACCCCAGCAGCGAAACTACGGATCGTGCGGATCCTGCTGGTCTCCCAGATGTATCCCGGCCCGGACGCGCCCGACCTCGGCGTCTTCGTCGCGCAGATGGAGCGCGCGCTCGCCGAGCGCGGCCACGAGCTCGAGCGCGCCGTCCTCGACACGCGCGCCGGCGGGAAGCTCCGCTACCTGACCCTCGCCCGGCGGACGCTCGCGGCGGCGCGCCCGGACGTCGTCTACGCGCACTTCCTCGTCCCGGCCGGGCTCGTCGCCGCGCTCGCGGGCCGCGCGCCGCTCGTCGTCACCGCGCACGGGCGCGACGTCCGCAACGTCGGCGAGCTCCCGGGCGTCGCCCGGGCGACCCGGCTCGTCGTCTGCCGCGCGGCCGCGGTCGTCTGCGTCTCCGACTACCTGCGTCGCGAGCTGGAGATGCGCGTCCCGGAGGCGCGCGGCAGGACGGAGGTCGTCTCGATGGGCGTCGACCGCGAGCGCTTCGCCGTCGCGTCGCCGCCGGACGGGCCGCCGCGCTTCCTCTGCGTCGGCTCGCTCGACGAGCGCAAGAACGTCGTCCGGCTCGCGGACGCCTTCGCGCGGCTCGGCGAGGGGACGCTGACCTTCGCCGGGGACGGGCCGGCGCGGCGCGAGCTCGAGGGCCGGGACGGCGTGACGCTCCTCGGCCGCGTCCCGCACGACGAGATCCCGCGGCTCCTCGCGGAGAGCCACGTGCTCGCCCAGCCGAGCCTGCTCGAGCCGCTCGGCCAGGCGCTGCTCGAGGCGATGGCGTGCGGCCGGTCGGTCGTCGCGACCCGGGTCGGCGGCCCGCCCGAGTTCGTGCCGCCGGGCGCGGGAGTCCTCGTCGACCCGCTCGACGTCGCGGAGCTCGCGCGCGCGCTCGCCGCCGCCGCGGCGCTGCCCCGGCCGAACGAGGCCGCGCGCGAGGCGAGCGCGGCGCACGACGTCCGCCGTCAGGCGGAGCGGATCGAGGCGATCCTCACGCGGGCGGCGAGTCGGCGCGGTCCAGGTCCGCGAGCCTGACCTCGACGAGCGGCCGCACCTGCTCCTCGAGCCCCGCCTCGCGCGCGACCGCGAGCGCCTGCTCCCAGCTCTCCCGCGCCTTCGCCGGGTCGACGCCCTGTTTCAGGCGGTTGTCGCCGGTGACGAGCAGCTTCTGGATTCGTTCGCGGGCGTCGCTCTCCACAAGACGACCGTAACAGGGCAGGATGGAAGGCCATGCCGATCCGCGTCCTCATCGCCGACGACCACAGGCTGTTCGCCGAGGCGCTCGAGGCGATCCTCGCCGGCGACGAGCGGATCGAGGTCGTCGGCCGCGCCGGCGACGGCCAGGAGGCGGTCGAGCTCGTCCGCAAGCTGAAGCCCGACGTCGTCCTGATGGACCTGAGCATGCCGATCCTCGACGGCGTCGAGGCGACCCGCGAGATCCGGGCGTCCGGCGCGAAGACGTGCGTGCTGATGCTGACCGGGTCGAACTCGCGCGCCGACGTCGACCGCTCCCGCGAGGCCGGCGCGTCCGGGTACGTGACGAAGGACCGGATCGCGTCGGAGCTCGTCGAGGCGATCGTCCAGGTCGCCGGCCGCTAGAGCGCTCGCTACTCTTCGCGCGTGCTCCAGTTCCTCGCAGTCGTGCAGGTGCTCGTCGTCGTCGCGCTGACGGCGCTGATCCTCATGCACTCCGGCCGCGACGCCGGCATGGGCGGGATGGGCTTCACGCCCGCCTCGCAGGGCGGCACCCACATCGTCGAGCGCAACCTCACCCGCTGGACGCTCCTGTTCGCCGTCCTCTTCTTCGCGAACAGCGTCGCGCTCTTCCACTACCTGAAGTAGCGCCGCTACACTGCGCAAGCTCTCGCGCTGGTGGCGGAATTGGTAGACGCGCTAGGTTGAGGGCCTAGTGGCCGCATAGGCCGTGGAGGTTCAAGTCCTCTCCAGCGCATGAAGGGTCGCCGCGGGCGGCCCTTTTTCGTGGACCGCCCGCGGCCTCGCGCCGCTCAGGTGGAGGCGTGCACGCGCTTCGAGAGCGCCAGGTGCCGGCGCAGCGTCGGCAGCTCCTTCCTCGCGTTCGCCCGGAACGCGGGCGAGCCGCCGTGGTCGACCTCGAAGACGCCCTCCTCGACGTCCTGCTGGTGGTCCTTGATCTCGAGATACGTGTAGCGGTCGTCGAACGCCGCCCCGGAGAAGATCGACACCGTCTCCAGCTCCCACACCATCGACGGCGTCGGCCCCTTCGGCACCGCGATGTGATGCGCCCGGGCCAGCGCGATCGCGTCGCGCAGCGACTTCGAGTGGTCGTGGATCAGGCGGCGGGCGAGCGCCTTCACCTCCGCGGATCCCGACCTCCGGAGCGCGACCCGGCCGCCGACGATCTCGAACCGGTCGCCGGAGATCGAGGTGCGGAGGTAGTTGACGTCCTGCGCGCTCGGGGCGCCGCCGCTCGCGGCGGGCGACCCGGCGGCCGCCGCGAGCGCGAGGGCGATGCCGGCGGCGAGAGCGAGCAGGCGTGGCAGGTGTTGTCTCATCGGTCGTCCTTTCGTCTCGGAGCCCGTCGCCTTGCCCCGCGCGTGGCGGTCAAACCGGGCGGAGGCTGCGGAGTTCCCCGGATGCGCCCGGCGGCGGCCCGAGTAGCCTCGGCCGCATGGCGTACGTCGTCGCCGGCGAGCCCCTACCGCAGCTCGCGCCGCTCGTCGCGGCGCTCCACGAGGCGCTCGAGCGCGCCGGCTTCCGGCCTGCCGACGACGAGAATCCGCCCGAGCTCGTCGTCAACGTCGTCGACCGGGAGCGTCCGCGGCCGTTCCGGCGCCGCTCCCGCGGCACCTTCGTCGCCGCGCTCCACGTCGTCGACGAGCAGCCGCCCGACCCGCTGCGCGAGGGCTACCCGATCCTCGTCCGCGCGCTCGCGAACGTCTCGCTCGCCTACGTCCCGGGCGTGGGCGTCTGGTTCACGACGCTCGAGCGCGGCAGCTACCTCGTCGCGGCGGGCCCCGGCCTCGCCGACGCCGTCGTCGCCCGGCTCGCCCCGCTCGCACGCTCGCGGCTCGTGATCGAGAACGAGTTCCGCCCGGACCTCGAGCCGGAGCTGTGGGACGGCGACGAGCTGACCGCGGCGATCGCGGCGGCCGGCCGGCGGCTCGACGCGCTCGGTCTCCTGCCCGCGCCGTTCCCGGTCGAGGAGCTGGTGGACGAGCGCGACCTGCGCCACATCAAACGGCTCTACGGCATCGGCGGCCTCTCGTACGGGAACCTCTCCGCCCGCAGGGACGCGACCCGCTTCTGGATGAGCGCGAGCGGCGTCGACAAGGCCCGGCTCGAGACCCCCGGCCGCGACATCCTGCTCGTCTCCGGCTACGACCCGGAGCAGATGCGGATGATCCTGAGCGTGCCGCCGGGGATCGAGCCGCGGCGCGTCTCGGTCGACGCGATCGAGCACTGGAAGATCTACCGCGACCACCCCGAGGTCGGCGCGATCCTCCACGTGCACGCGTGGGTCGAGGACGTCCCCGCGACCGAGGTGAACTACCCGTGCGGGACGGAGGAGCTGGCCCAGGACGTCGCCGACCTGATCGCGGCGGAGCCGGAGCCCGCGCGGGCGGTGATCGGCCTGCGCAACCACGGCATCACGGCGACGGGTGCGAGCCTCGACGAGATCCTCGACCGGATCGCGCCGCGCCTGCTCCGCCAGGTGCCGATGACCTGAGCGCCCGGGCACGTTTTTTTGACGTCGTCCGAAGGAGTCTCTACGCTTCCGGCGAACACACGTTCGACCCCCTCGTTCGCGACCTCGGAGAGTGAGATGGAGACGACAACCGAGCTGACCGGCCGCCAGCGCGAGATCTGGAGCTTCCTCGTCGACTACGTCGACCGGCACGGCTATCCGCCGACGGTGCGCGAGATCGGCGAGGCCGTCGGGCTCGCGTCGCCGTCCACCGTGCACGCGCACCTCGCGAACCTCGAGCGCGCGGGGCTGCTGCGCCGCGATCCGACGAAGCCGCGCGCCCTCGAGCTGGTCGGCCGCGACAAGGCCGCCGAGGCGGCGGTCGCGGAGCTGCCGAAGCTGCCGCTGCTCGGCCAGATCGCGGCCGGCGGGCCGCTGCTCGCCGAGCAGAACGTCGAGGACGAGATCGCCGTCCCGGAGACGCTCCGCGGCGACTTCCTGCTGCGCGTCCGCGGCGACTCGATGATCGAGGCGGGCATCCTCGAGGGCGACGTCGTCGTCGTCCGCCGCGCCCAGGACGCGCGCGACGGCGAGATCGTGGTCGCGCTGGCCGGCGACGACGAGTCCGCCGACGAGGCGACGGTCAAGACCTTCTACCGCGAGAGCGGGCGCATCCGCCTGCAGCCGGAGAACGCCGCGCTCGAGCCGATCTATGCCGAGCACGTGCAGATCCTCGGCAAGGTCGTGGGGGTGTTCCGCGAGCTGTGAGCGGGGTCGCTCCGTTCGCCCGGACGCTCGAGCAGGAGCTGCTCGCGCTGCTGCGCGGCGCCTCGCTCGAGTGTCCGGTGTGCGGTGAGTTCGTGCTCCACGACGGGGCGTGCGTACGCTGTCCCGAGTGCGGGATGATCGTCCACGGCCGCGCCGTCGCGGCCGCCGACACCGCGGGCGCGCGCGCCGGCTGACCCTCGTCCTCGCGCTCGCGGCCGCGCTCGTCGCGGCCGCGGCGGCCCGAGCGGCGCCGCTCACCGTCCTCGCCTACTACTACCCGTGGTTCGCGCCCGACGGTGCGCGCTGGCACGCCGGCTACGTGCGGGCCGGGGTGGATCCGCCGCTGCTCGGCGAGTACGTGTCGAGCGACCCGGCCGTCGTCGACCGGCACTTCGCCTGGGCGCACGAGTACGGGATCGGGGCGTTCGTCTGCAGCTGGGACGGCGCCGGCTCGTTCAGCGACCGGACGCTCGCCGGCTCGCTCTTCCCCTCGCCGGCGCGCGGCTCGACGCAGCTGGCGGTGCTCTACGAGTCGCTCGCCCGCTTTCCGCTCGGCGGCGACGCGCGCATCCATCTCGACGCGGACGGCGTCGCGCGGCTCGTCGGGGACTTCGACTATCTGGCCCGCACCTACTTCTCCGAGCCGGGCTACCTGCGCGTGGACGGGAGGCCGGTGGTCGTGATCTACGCGTCCCGGATCTTCCGCGGCCCGTTCGCGGAGGCGATCGCGGCGATCCGCGCCGACGTCGAGTCGGTGACCGGCGTCGACCCGTATCTGATCGGCGACGAGGTGGACTGGGACAACCCGCCCGACCCGGCCCGGATCGGGCTATTCGACGCGATCACCGGCTACACGCCGTACAGCCGTACCCAGGCGGCGACGCTGACCGGCGCGGCGTTCCTCGCCGCGGTTCGCGAGCGGACGGCGCTCTTCGCCGCGGTCGCGCGCAGCGAGGGCGTCGCGTTCGTGCCGGACGCGATTCCGGGCTACGACGATCTCGGCGAGCGGCCGGCGGAGGCCCACCACGTGCTGCCGCGCGAGCTGGGCGGCGACCCGGCCGGGCTCTTCAGCGGCGAGCTGGCGCAGGCGTCCGGGCTCGTCGACCGGCGGCTGGGGCTGCTGGCGGTCACCTCGTTCGACGAGTGGGGCGAGGACACGCAGATCGAGCCGACCGCCGGCTACGGGACGACCTTCCTCGAGCGGCTGCGCGACTTCGCGACCCGCTGGGACACGGCGCCGCTGCCGCGCGGCGCCCCGCCCGTCGCGCGTTGAGGGGCTACCATTCCGGGTGCAGGCCGGGTGACCGCGGGCCGTACGGCTCGAGGAAAGTCCGGACACCGCAGGGCAGGACGCTCCCGAGAGGGAGGCGGCGAAAGCCGACGGAAAGTGGCACAGAAAACAGACCGCCGGCTGCGCATTCTCCGGAGGCGCAGCCGGTAAGGGTGAAACGGTGGGGTAAGAGCCCACCAGCGGCCCTGGCGACAGGGCCGGCTCGCCAAACCCCGTCCGGTGCAAGGCGAACAGGCTCCGCCGACGCGGCCCGCCGAGGAGCCGGGTAGCCGCACAGATGGATGGTCACCCTCGACAGAATCCGGCTTACAGGCCTGCTACGGAA
>DASSNM010000092.1:0-38105 GCA_035688025.1 Gaiellaceae bacterium
AGCGCGGACGCCTCGGCGAGCAGCGCCGGCTCGACGTCCTCGCCGGCGACGAGCAGATCCTCCGGCTCGATCCCGGCGCCCGCCGCGGCCTCGACGAGATCCTCGCCCTCGACGACGAGCAGGCCGAGCTTGTCGCGCCAGTTGCGGTCGTGGAGCTTGCGGACGAGCTTCAGCCGCTCGTTGTCGCGGGAGACGATCATGCGCGCCACGCGAGCCACGCGCCGTGGAAGTCGGCGTGCGCCACCTCGACGCGCTCCCCGGACGGCCAGATCTGCACGAAGAGACCGTAGTGGTCGTGGCTGCCGTCGAGCGGCCGCCACGTCTCGACGAACGCGAGCGGCCCCTCCTCTCCGGCCTCGGCGAGCAGCTCGCGCACGCGCTGCTGGCCCTCGCGGGGGAGGTAGTTGAGCGCCGCGCTCTGCCAGACGAGCAGGAGCGCGTCGTCGCGGCGCCGTTCGAGCAGCGCCGGCAGCAGGTCGACCATCTCGCCGACGGCGATGTCCGGCGGATCCTCGCGCCAGATCGCGACGGCGGCGTCGAGCCGCTCCAGCCGCTCGTGCTCGCCCGGCCAGACGAACGCCTGCAGGACGCGCACCGCGTCGTCGTCGCGCAGGTCCGGCGGGTCGCGGTCGACGCCCACGCGCGAGCGCACCGCCGGCGCGAGGGCGAGGAGCTCCGCCGGAACGGGTGCACGCTCCTCGCCGGCAAGGACCAGACTGCTACCAGCTCCCCAGGCGCCGCGCTCGTAGCGGTAGCCGTACCGGTCCCAGAGCAGGTTCAGGCCGCCGCTGCAGCCGAGCTCGACGCAGTCGACCGCCTCCGCGCCCGTGCGTCGCGCCACCTCGAGGAAGCACGGCAGCAGCCACCGGCAGCGGCCGACCTCGTTCGTCTGCACGTGCTGCTCGGCGAGCCAGCCCGCCAGGAACTCCGACTCGTCGCGCAGCATCGCGCGCACGTCGTCCCACGCGCCGCGGCCCGAGAGGACGAGGTAGTGCAGGCCCGCGAAGAGCTGGAGCGGCGTGCGCCCCGCCACCTCGTCGCCGACGAGCGCGACGAGGAGCGAGTCGTCCTCGAGCTCGGCCGAGAGCCGGGCGTACAACGGCGCAGGCCCGGCGAAGTGCCGGGCCTGCTGCCGGAACGCGTCGACGCGCCTCAGCGTGCGAGCGCGCTCTTCGCCTGCTCGGCGATGGCGCCGAACGCGGCGGGGTCGCTGACGGCGAGGTCGGCGAGGACCTTGCGGTCGAGCTCGATCCCGGCCTTGTTGCAGCCGTTGACGAACTGGTTGTACGAGAGCCCGTTCGCGCGGGCGGCCGCGTTGATGCGGGTGATCCAGAGCCGGCGGAACTCGCGCTTGCGGTTCTTGCGGTCGCGATAGGCGTAGACGAGCGAGTGCTCGACCTGCTCCTTCGCGTAGCGGTAGTGCGAGTTCTTCAGGCCCCAGTAGCCCTTCGCCTGCTCCAGGACCTTGCGGCGCTTCTTCTGCGCGTGGACGGAACGCTTGACCCTCGGCATCAGCGGATCCTCAGCATCTTCTTCAGGGCGCTGGTGTCCGCGCCGGTGACCTCGATCTCCTTGCGGAAGCCGCGCTTACGCTTCGACGACTTCTTCTCCAACTTGTGGCTGCGCATCGTCGGCCGGCGCAGGATCCTCCCGCTGCCCGTCACCTTGAACCTCTTCTTCGCTGCGCTGCGCGTCTTCGTCTTCGGCATCTCGTTTCACTCCTGCGTTCTTCGTCGGGCCCAGCAGCATCACCATGTTGCGTCCGTCGAGGAGAGGCTGGGACTCGATCATCCCGATCTCCTTGACGTCTTCGGCGAGGCGGAGCAGCAGGTCGCGCCCCCGCTCCGGATGGGTCGTCTCGCGCCCCCGGAACATGATCGTGACCTTCACCTTCGCCCGCTGGTTGAGGAATCGCTCGACGTGCCCCTTCTTGGTGTTGTAGTCGTGGACGCCGATCTTCGGCCGGAGCTTGATCTCCTTGACCTGGATCAGGCTCTGGTGCTTCCGCGCCTGCTTCGCCTTCTGCTCCTGCTCGTACTTGTACTTGCCGTAGTCCATGACCTTGGCGACGGGCGGATCGGCCTGGGCCGCCACCTCGACGAGGTCGAGGTTCTTGCCGTAGGCGTACTCCCGCGCCTCGTCCGTGGTCTTGATCCCGAGCTGCGCCCCGTCGTCGTCGATCAGGCGCACCCTCGGCACGCGGATCGCGTCGTTGATGCGCGTCGTGTCCCGATTGGACGGACGGACGTGCTCGATCGGCCGGCGTCTGGGCCTCAAAGGCGAATCACCAAGTCGGGCTTATTCCTCCTCGTTTCGGTTCCGCAACAGAAAAACCGCTGACATGCAGCGGCCCGGTCCTCGTCGTCCTGCGACTCGGTTGAACCCGCCAGGTCCGTCGTTCGGCCCGGAGGGTGAGGAACGGGTCCGCTCCTTCTTTTCAGGAGTCAAAGGGTAGCAAGCTTCTCGAGCAGAGCAGCGAGCGAGAGCGTCGACTGCGCGCCGCCGCGCTCGCGGACGGCGAGGCTCTCGTCCGACTCGCGGTCGCCGTAGACGATCGTGACCGGGATCTTCTCGAGCTCGGCGGCCCGGATCCGCTTGCCGATCGTGTCGGTCGGCTCCCCCACCTCCGCCCGGTAGCCGGCGTCGCGGAGCCTGAGGCAGAGCGTCGAGCCGGCGTCGGCGTGCGCCTCCCCGACGGGCAGGACGCGGATCTGGACGGGCGCGAGCCAGAACGGGAAGTCGCCCGCGTAGTGCTCGGTGAGGATGCCGATGAACCGCTCGAGCGAGCCGAGCAGCGCGCGGTGGATCACGTACGGCGTGTGCTCGCGGTTGTCGGCCCCCATGTAGGTGAGCCCGAAGTTCTGCGGCATCTGCGCGTCGAGCTGGATCGTCCCCATCTGCCAGGAGCGGCCGAGCGCGTCGGTCATGTGCAGGTCGATCTTCGGGCCGTAGAAGGCGCCGTCGCCCTCGTTGACGACGTACTCGATGCCCCGCTTGGCGAGCGCCGAGCGCAGCGCCGCCTCGGTGAAGTCCCACTCCTCGTCCGAGCCGAGCTTCTTCTCCGGGCGGGTCGAGAGCTCGAAGCGCGCCTCCATCGCGAACAGGTCGTAGAGGAACGACGCGTAGTCGAGGCAGCCGAAGATCTCGTCCTCGATCTGGTCGGCCGCGCAGAAGATGTGCGCGTCGTCCTGGGTGATGTGCTTGACGCGCAGGAGGCCGTGCAGGGTGCCGCCCAGCTCGTCGCGGTGCAGGGTCGACGACTCCGCGTAGCGGAACGGCAGGTCGCGGTACGAGCGCAGCGCCGACCCGAACAGGAGCATGTGGCCCGGGCAGTTCATCGGCTTGAGCGCGAACTCGCCCTCGCTCCCGTGCGAGTGGGTGAAGAACATGTTGTCGCGGTAGTTCTCGTAGTGGCCGGAAGTGACGTAGGTCTGGACGTCGTAGAGGAGCGGCGTCTTCACCTCGACGTAGCCGCGGCGGAGGTTCTCGCGCCGGCGCAGGTCCTCGAGCTCGTTCCAGATCACCATCCCCTTCGGATGCCAGAACGGCGAGCCCGGCGAGTTGTCGGCGAGGTGGAAGAGGTCGAGCTGGACGCCGAGACGGCGGTGGTCGCGGCGCTTCGCCTCCTCGACCCGCTCGAGGTACGCGTCCAGGTCGTCCTTCGCGTAGAAGGCGGTGCCGTAGATCCGGGTCAGCTGCGGCTTCGTCGAGTCGCCGCGCCAGTACGCGCCCGCGAGGCCGGTCAGCTTCAGCGCCTTGATCGGCTTCGAGTTCTGCAGGTGCGGGCCGCGGCAGAGGTCGGTGAAGTCGCCCTGCGTGTACAGCGAGATGTCGCCCTCGGCGGTGTCGACGAGCTCGACCTTGAACGGCTCGTCCTCGGCCGCGAAGCGCGCCTTCGCCTCCTCGCGCGAGATCTCCTCGCGGTTCCACTCCCGGCCCTCGGCGAGCTCCTTCCGGATCTCCGCCTCGATCCGCTCGAGGTCCTCCTCGCGGATCGGCTCCGGAAAGTCGAAGTCGTAGTAGAAGCCGTTCTCGATCGGCGGGCCGATCGCGATCTTCACACCCGGGTAGAGGCGGCGGACCGCCTCGGCGAGCAGATGCGCCGACGAGTGGCGGAGCACGGCGAGCGCGTCCGGGTCGTCCTTGTCGCGGGTGGTCAGGAGCTGGATCCGCTGCCCGTCGGCGAGCGGCGCGCGCAGGTCCTGGACGGCGCCGTCGGCGCGCACGAGCACCGCCTGCTCGGCGAGCTTCGGCCCGATCGCGCGCGCGGCGTCGAGGCCGGTCGCGCCGGCGGGAAGTTCCAGCTCCGAGTTGTCGGGAAGGACGACCTTCATGGAAGAAGCCAAGGATATGCACCCCCGGGAGGACGATCGGAATCAGGAGATCGACGAGTCGCCGGTGCCCGACCCGGAGGCCGGGGACACGTCCGCCGAGGACGACCCCGAGGCGGACTAGGCCGCGCGCGGTCCGGCGACGAGCAACCGCGCGCGGCCGGCTGTCGTTGTCCGGACGGAGGGCACGGCGCAAGCGTACCGAGACCCGAGGAGGCGCGATGCCGAGCAAGAGCGCAAACGTGAAGAACGAGAAGCAGTACGAGAAGCTGAAGGAGAAGGGGATGTCGAAGGAGCGGGCGGCGAAGATCGCCAACTCCCCCGGAGCCTCGAGCCGCGGCGGCAAGAAGTCCGGCTCGTCCTCGTCCTCGAAGAGCAACTCGTCGCAGGGCGGAACGACCGCCCAGAAGAAGGCCGCCGGCCGCAAGGGCGGCAAGGCGACCGCGCGCAAGAACTCGTAGCGAACTGTCTCTTCCGGACATGTCCTGGTGCCAGGTACCGGGACATGTCCGCGCGGGACAGGGTCAGGCGTCCGCGAAGGCGGCTTCGCGGACGTCGGCCGGCGCCTTCAGCCAGTAGCTCTCGCGCAGCCACTCGAGCGCGGCGGCGAGCGTCTCGTCGTCCGTCACCGTCGCCGTGATCCAGCCGTAGCGGCCGACGTGGCTCGCCATCCGCACCCACGGCAGCAGCTCCGCGATCTCGCGCTCCTCGCGCGTCAGCTTCAGCGTCAGCTCGGTCGCGTCCCCGTCCTCGGTCATCCACGCGAACAGCTTGTTGTCGCCGACCTTGAACACCGGGAAGCCCCACGGCGCGTCCTCGTACGTGCGCGGCAGCGACAGCGCCAGCTCGCGGATGCGGTCGGCGAACCCCATCGGCCCATTCTGCGTTATGCGACCAGGCGCGAGGGGAATGCCTCGCGTGACGAAAGGGGGAAGAGCATGGCCATGACCATCAACGAGGTGATGACCCACGATCCGCGGACGGTCGAACCGGAGACGCCCGTCAGCGAGGCCGCGCGGCTGATGCGCGACGACGACGTCGGGATCGTCCCCGTCGTCGAGGGCGACCGGCTCGTCGGCACCGTCACCGACCGCGACATCGCGGTGCGCGTCGTCGCCGAGGGGCGCACCGGCATCACGAAGGTCGGCGAGATCGCCTCCCGCGAGATCGTCACGATCGACCCGCAGCAGGACGTCGACGAGGCGATGCGGCTGATGGCCGAGCACCAGGTGCGCCGCCTGCCCGTCTGCGAGGAGGACGGGCGGCTGGTCGGCATCGTCGCCCAGGCGGACGTCGCCCGGCACGCCTCCGAGGAGCGCACCGGCGAGACCGTGGAGCGCATCTCGCGCTAGCGAAAGAAAACGCGCCTCCCGGGCATCTATTACCTGTGGGTGCCCGGGGTCGCGGCCTACCGAGGGACGTTCTCAGCTGCTCAGGCGGAGCGGCTGCTGTGGCGTGCCGGCTTCGGGCCGCGCGCCGGCGAGGCGGAGGCGCTCGCCGCGCTGGGACTCGAGGGCGCCGTCCACGCGCTGACGAACCCCGGCCCGGAGAAGCTCGTCGGGCCGAAGCCGCACGACGAGAAAGGGCTGCCGCTCGCGCCCTACGACGCGTGGGGGCACGACCACTGCTGGTGGCTCGACCGGATGGTGCGGACGTCGCGGCCGCTCGTCGAGCGGATGGCGCTCGTCTGGCACGACTGGTTCGCGACCTCGAACGACGGCGTCAGCTCGCAGCGGCTGATGCTCCGGCAGAACCAGCTCTTCCGCGACCACGGGCTCGGCTCCTTCCACGACCTGCTCGAGCGCGTCACCGCCGACCCGGCGATGCTGCTCTGGCTCAACGGCAGCGACAACTCGAAGTGGTCGCCGAACGAGAACTACGCCCGCGAGATGATGGAGCTGTTCACGCTCGGCGCCGGCCGCGGCTACGGCGAGCGCGACGTCCGCCAGCAGGCGCGCGCGCTCACCGGCTTCCGGAACGACTGGCGGAACACGGTCGGCCCGACGAACTTCCGCTACGACCCCGGCTACCACGACACCGGCGTCAAGACGATCTTCGGCCACCGCGGCGCGTACACGTGGAAGGGGTCGGTGCGGCTCTGCGTCACGCACCGCGACCACGCGTCGTTCCTCGTCCGCAAGCTCTGGAGCTACTTCGTCCCGACCGCGCCCGACGCGGCGACCCAGGGAGCGCTCGAGCGGCTCTACCGCCACGACGGGCACGCGCTGAAGCCCGTCGTCGCCGCGATCCTCCGGCATCCGGCGCTCTACGAGGGCCCGCGGATGGTCAAGTCGCCCGTCCTCTACACGGCGGGGCTGCTGCGGCGGATCGGGCGCGGCGTCGACACGACGTCGTGGACGTGGCTCGACGCGATGGCCGGGCAGCAGCTCTTCCGGCCGCCGAACGTCGGCGGCTGGGACGACACGCGCTGGCTCGACACCGCCACCTGGCGCGGGCGCTGGTGGATCGCCCAGTACGTCCTCCGCCCCTACTCGCTCGACCCGGGCACGTCCGAGCAGCCGTTCGACGCGCAGGCGCTCCTCGCGGGGGCGCTCGACTTCTGGCGGAACCCCGCGCTCGGCGACACGACCCACGGCGCCCTGCTCGCGTTCGCGAAGGCGGCCCTCGCCGACGCGGGCACGACCGGCTGGAAGCGCAAGGAGTACGCGGTGATGACCCACAACGCGCTCCGCCACCTGATCGCCGTCTCGCCGGAGCTGCAGGCGGCATGAGCCGCGACTGCCGCCACTGCGACGGGCTCTCGCGCTCGCGCTTCCTCCATCGCGCCGCGGCCGAGGCGGGACGCGGCCTGCCGGCGATCGAGCAGGGGATGCCGCTCCCGGCCGGCAGCGGGCTCTCGCGGCGCAGCTTCCTCGCGCACGGCCTCGGCGCCGCGCTCTCCGTCTACGGGGCGTCGCGGCTCGGGCTCGGCGCGCTCGAGGCGGGGATCGCGGCCGCCGCGGGTTCGCCCTCGGCGCCCGTGCTCGTCTCTGTCTTCCTCGAGGGCGGCGCCGACGGGCTCTCGGTGCTCTCGCCGCAGGGCGACCCGCTCTACCGGAAGCTGCGGCCGAAGCTCGCGATCGCCGGCGGGACGGCGCTGCGCGAGGACGACCGGCTGCACTGGCATCCGGCGCTCGGCGGCCTCGCCCAGCTCTACGGCGAGGGCAAGGTCACGGTCATGCCGGCGATCGGCTACACGAACGCCGACCAGTCCCACTTCACCTCGCGCCACTACTGGGAGGTCGGCGCCACCTCGACCTCGCTCCAGACCGGCTGGCTCGGCCGCTACCTCGACGCGGTCGGGACCGGCGACAACCCGCTGCAGGGGCTCTCGCTCGACGACACGCTCGCCCCCGCCCTCGCGACCGCGCGCGTCCCGGTCGCCTCGCTCGCCGGCCCCGACCAGTACGACTTCTGGTCGAGCAACGTCTGGGGCGAGGTCGAGCAGCGGATGCTCGAAGGGATCGGCCGGCTCGGCGCCGCCCAGTCCGACCCGGCGCTCGCGAACGCCGCGTTCGTGTCGGCGCAGGTCGACCGCCTCCGCACGCAGCTCCTCCCCTTCCAGCCCGCCGACGACGGGACGCCCGCCTACACGAGCCCCGTCGCGTACCCGCAGAGCGCCGACTCGGACTTCCCGAAGAAGCTCGCCGGGCTCGCGGCGATGCTCGCCGCGGGGCTGCCGCTCCGCGCGGTCGCGCTCTCCGCCCCGGGCGAGTACGACACGCACTCGGCCCAGCCGGCCGCGCTCTCGTCGGGGTTGAAGCTGACCGGCGACTCGCTGCTCGCGTTCCAGCGCGACCTCGAGGCGCGCGGCCTCGCCGACCGCGTGCTCGTGCACGTCTGGTCGGAGTTCGGGCGGCGCGCCCAGGAGAACGGCTCCCAGGGAACGGACCACGGCGCCGCCGGCACGAGCTTCCTCGTCGGCAGCCGCGTGACCGGGACGATGCTCGGCGAGTTCCCCGGCCTCAGGTCCGGGCTCGACGAGGACGGCAACCTGCGCGCGACCTCCGACTTCCGCGCCGTCTACTGCTCGCTGCTCGAGCAGTGGCTCGGCGTCGACGCCGGCCGCGTCATCCCGCAGGCGGGCTCGTTCCAGCGGCCGAAGCTGATCGCGTGATCGCCGCGCCCGTCCACCACGTGCGGCCGCCGGCGCGGGTGCAGGTCGTCGCGAGCGAGTTCCGGCTCACGCTCTCGCGCGGCGCCGTGCGCGCCGGCACGGCGATCGTCGAGCTCGTGAACATGGGCGAGGACACGCACGACCTGAAGGTGCGGCGCGCGGGCGGCGGGCCGACGACGAGCTGGCGGATCGTCCGGCCCGGCGAGCACGTCGACCGGAGGCTCACCCTGCGCCCCGGCCGCTACGTGCTCTGGTGCAGCCTGCCCGGCCACCGCGCGCTCGGGATGCAGGCCGTGCTCGTCGTGCGGCGCTGACGGAATCCTCGCGAAACGCTTGCCGCGCCTTCACGCACGCGGGCGTAGAACGACGGCATGCAACGGAAGCTCTCCTTCGACCACACGCCCAAGGAGCTCGTGACGCGGCGCTCCGGCACGACCGAGGTCGTCCTGTTCTGGAGCAGGCGGACGCACCGCGCGGCCGTCCTGCTGGAGGACGAGGCGACGGGCGAGACGGTCGAGCTGGCAGTCGGCCCTGCCGACGACCCGCTCGACGTCTTCAACCACCCGTACGCGTACGCGGCCGCCCGCGGGCTGCTCGCCGCGTGACGAGAGCCCCGGGGTTTGCCCTAGCCGACGATCTGGACGTTCCGCGCCTCGGGGCCCTTCTGCCCCTCGGCCTCGTCGTACTCCACCTTCGCGCCCTCCGCGAGGCTCTTGAAGCCCTCGCCGGCGATCGCGCTGAAGTGGACGAACACGTCCTTGCCGCCCGCATCCGGGGTGATGAAGCCGTACCCCTTCGCGTCGTTGAACCACTTGACGGTTCCGCTTGCCATATCGATTCACCTCCCCTCCGTCACGTTCTGAACGGGCAGGGGCGGCGCGGGAAGCGCAACCGATACTCGCTCGTCGTGCGGCGGAAACGTAGCAGGGCGGAGCGGGCGGGGCCTGCGAAGAAGCCCCGCCCGCCGTCCGCCGCTCAGATGCGGATCGCGTTCGCGCCGAGTTTCCCGGCGAGCGCGTAGTGCCTGCCCAGCCGGATCGCGAACGAGTCCACCCGCTTGCCGTCCGTCAGCCGGAGCCGGAAGACGACGAGCTTCCCGTGCAGCCGGGCGCGCCCGGTCAGCACGGCGGTCTTCGTCCGGTAGTTCACGTTCACGGTGCGCAGCAGCCGCGTGCCGAACGACACGTGGTGCAGCGCGTCGCTGAACCGGACGACGCCGCCGCGGGCCAGCACGTTCACCGTGAGCGCCACGCGGGCGCGGCTCCCGCGCAGGCGCAGGACGCCGTGCGCGTAGAGCCGGCGGAGCGTGACCTTGCCCGCGGAGACGCCGCTCGCGGCCGGGACGACCGTCGTCGACGGCGCGGTCGTCGTGCCGCCCTGCGACGCCGACGAGGCGCCGGACGCCGACGGCTTCGCCGCGGGCTCGGCCGCGGGCTTCGCCGCCGACCCCTTCGCGGTCGAGCCCTTGGCCGTGGAGGCCGAGGAGCCGGTGCCGCTCCGGGTCTGCGCCTGCGTGCCGGTGCTCGTCGTCGAGCCGCCGGTCGTCGCCTGCGTCATGCCGGAGGACGCGGTCACCGTCGAGTCGCTCGAGACGAGCTCGAGCTCGGCCGCGGAGACCGTCGAGCCGTCCGCGCTCGTCGGGCAGGCGGTGTCGTTCGACGGGTCGTTGTCCTGCTCGCCCTGGAAGGCGGGCCCGCCCGTGCACTGGTTCGCCTTGACGACGAGCCGCACGACCGTGGCCGGCACGTCCGCGATCGGGAACGAGCGCAGGATCAGGTCGGGCGCCACCGGACGCGGAGCCGTGCCCGGGAACGCGTCGTCGGCGCTGTCGTACGCGGTCACCCAGTTGCCGTCGACCGAGCAGTTGGTCGTGCTCGCGTCGCAGGCCTGGATCGTGAACGACCGCAGCGCCTCGAACCGCGTCTCGGACGGGTCGATGAACGCGCTCACCCGCGCGCCCGTGAGGACGTGGCGGCCGTTCAGGGTGACCGTCACCTGCTGGCCGGCGACGCCGCTCGTCGAGCTCCAGTTCGTCTCCTCGTTGTCGTCGACGAGGTTCGCCTGGTTGGCGCCGTCGCCGGAGGCGGTGGCGCCGCTCGCCGCCGAGGCCCAGTTGTGCGGCAGCGCGATCGTCAGCGTCTGCGCGGTCGCGTCGAGCGTCCGCGAGAGCTTGACGAGCCCGTAGCCCGGGGCCTGGACGACCAGGTCGTACGTTCCCGGCACGAAGCCGGCGGTGTTGCCGAGCGCCGTCGTCGTGTCGGTGTCGGCGACCGGCGTGACGCGGGCCTGGAAGTCGCCGACGTAGACGCTCGCCGCGACCGGCTTGCCGGCGTTGGCGCCGTCGAGCGCCGTCGTGACGAACGAGACCTGCGCGTTCGCCTCCTTCGGCGACGCGAACGACGGGGTCGGCTGACCGTCGTCGCCCGTGACGGACGTCGCGCCGATGCCGAGCCCGCGCTTCGCGAACGCGTGCCAGAGCGTGGCCTCGTCGGCGCCGCCGAACCGCATCAGGTCGGCCGCGAGCATCGCGTCGCGGGCGTCGACCATCGACAGGTCGGCCTGCTCGAGGAGCCACGCGTCGTACACGAGCTGGATCCAGCGGCGGCCGCCGGAGCACTGCGCGACGGGCGTCTTGCCCTGGGCGCAGGCGACGTTCTCGGCCGTCGTCCCCTCGCCGTACCTGGCGACGAGGGCCTGGCGGAGCTCGTAGTTGACGCCGTTCCAGATCTCGCCGTCGGCGTGCACCTCCACGCCGGGCGTGTCGAACCCGATGTCCGAGAAGTTCAGCGGGTTCTCGTCGAGGGCGTAGTCGCGGATCCCCCGGTGCGGGTTGCCCGTGACGTACGCGCCGAGCGACCACGGGTCCTCTCCCATCGCGCCGGCGAGGCCGTACTCGTGCAGGTACTCGAGCGCGTCGAGATCCGACCACGACTCGCCCATCGCGCCGCCCTGGGCGGAGGACAGGCTCGCGTCCGGACCGCCGACCATGCGGTTCGAGATCAGGTGCGTGTACTCGTGGCCGGCGACCGAGAGGTCGAACGAGCCGTCCGTGCACGGCGAGTAGAACGCGTCCGCGATCGGCTGCCACAGGTACTGGTTGGTGATTCCCGGAACGCCGTCGTTGAGGGCGATCTGGTTGGCGTTGTCGCGCCCCTCGTAGGAGGGAGCGCCGCCGTCGAGCGCGCCGGCCTGGGCGTTGCCGAGCTCCGGGTCGCCCTCGGAGCCGACCGGGTACGGGCCGGTGCCGGTGCCCTTGTCGAGGTTGTCGAGCTGGGCGTTGTACGCCTGCTCGGTGAAGCCCAGCGCGTACGAGAAGTCGTGCATCCGGTTGTGCATCACGAACAGGTTCGTCGTCGCCGCGTCGATGTCGGCGTTGTTCCGGGTCGGGTCGCCGAGCGTCGTCGGGTCGCACTTGTTCGTGTTCCAGGAGTTCGTCCAGACGAAGTTGCCGCCCGGGAAGCTCCGGTCGTAGTAGCGGTCGGTCGAGACCGGCGAGCGCTGCTCGGCCGGGGTCAGCGGGCTGAGCCACGCCTCGGCGGTGAACGCGTTGTTGCCGCGCGTGGTCAGGGTCGCCTGGTTCGTCCGCGGGATGACGTCCCAGCCGAACGGCGAGTACGCGTTCGCGAACGTCTGGGCGCAGGCGGCCGGCTGGCCGAGGCCGTCGTTCGTGTCCTGCCAGCAGCCCTCGGTCTGCTGCGTGAGGCCGTAGTCGAGGCCCGGGAAGCTGGGGAAGAACGCCCAGCGCGGGTTGTTCGTGACCGCGGTCGGCGGCGCCGGCCGGGGCGTGTTCGGCACGGTCGCGGCCGCGGACGTGACCGCGGCGGCCGCCACGTACGTGTACGGCGGCGTCTGATTCGGCACCGGCGGCTGCAGGCTGTCGCCGTTGAACGGGCAGACGCGGAGCGCCCAGTTCCCGACCGCGAGGCCGGAGCCGGTCTTGTCCTGGTAGGTGACCGCCTCGGGGCTCGTCGCCGTGTCGGAGCTCGAGACGACCTTCCCGCTCGGGTCGATCAGCTCGAGCACGATGTCGTTCGATGGGTTGACGGCGCTCGCGGCCGCGGCGATCGACTTCTGGCCCGAGTCGACGGCGAACACCTGGTCGGCGTCGCAGTTCGGCGGGGCATACGCGCCCGTGAACGAGTACGCCGGCTGGCCGGCGGTCGCCTGCGTCGAGAGCTCCTGCACCGCGTCGTGGCGGAAGAGGACGGCGCCGTTGTCGGCGTCGACCATGATCTGGTACGCCTTCGGCGCCGCGACGTTCCGCAGGTCGACGACGTTCACGAGCCACGCCGGCCGGACGCCGTCGTGCAGCGTCGGGAAGGCGACGAGCTTCGCGCCCTGGTGCACGGCCGGAACCGCGACCTGCGAGGCGGAGGCCTGCGCCGAGGACTGGCCGGAGCCGGACGCCTGCTGCGCGCCGGCGGCGAGGAGCGAGTCGATCTTCGCCTGGAGCTTCTGGAGCAGCGCGGTCGTGTCGACCGTCGCCGTCGAGCCGGTGGCCCCGCCTGCAGCGCCGGTGGCGCCGTCGACCGTGCCGGTGACGGTGCCCGTCGTCCCGCTCGTGTCGGTGGGCAGCGGCGGCAGCGGCGGCAGCGTCGGCGTCGGCACGGGCGTGCCGAGGTCGGCGTGCACGGCCGTCTTGCGGAGCGACTGGACGCCGGTCAGCGCGCCCACGTCGAAGTACGTCCACCCGTCCACGGTCAGCGGCTTGCCGAAGCCGCCGTCGGCCGGGACGCCGACGCTCTTCGCGGCGGCCGTCCACGCCTGGGCGGCGGTGAGCTTCACGGAGCCGGTGACCGGCTTCGAGCCGGCGGCGCTCGAGGAGACGTAGGCGACCTTGCCGTCGACGACGCCGACGGCGATCAGGCCCTCCCAGTCGGCGACCAGGTTGCCGAAGCGCTGCGCGAACAGCACCGCGTGCGCCTTCGACCCGGTGAGCCGGATGTCGTTGACGAGCTCGAGGCTCTTCGCGCTCGAGAGCCGGTACAGCCCCTTGTTGTCCTCGAGGAACGTCCGCGCGGCGGTCACGGCGTCGCCGCCGAGGCCGGTCGCGAGGTAGCCCTTGAGCTTGATCAGCGAGGACGGCGTGCCGAACCGGTTCCAGCTCGCGTGCGCGCCGAGCCGCGCGACGAGCCGCTGCTGCGCGGCCGTCGGCTCGACGACGCCCGCGTTCACGTTCAGGTCCGGCTTCGCCGCCGTCGTGCCGGTCTTCAGCACGCCGAGCGCGGCTGTCGGCACGAGGACGAGCACGAGCGCGGCGGTTGCCGCAACCAGCAGGGAGATCGGCGCCGAGCGCCGCAGCCTCCCTGCAAACCTCCGTGGTGCTCTCACTGCATCTCCTTCCCCCGGGACGCACCGCTGCGCGGGCGCCGACTGGTTGACGGCAGTGGAGACCGGCGGCCGCCGAAAAACCTGCAGCGGGTTTCGAAACGTCGTGAAAAGGGGCACAACCGGTCGCGAGTGACCGCTGTGTCGCCAACGTCCGCTGCGGCCGGACAGGCTCTCGACGCCGCCCGGCTCTACGAGCTCTACGGGGAGCAGCTGTACCGCTACTGCCTCGGGAGGCTGCGTGACCGCGAGGAGGCGGCCGACGCGGTCCAGAACACGTTCCTCCGCGTCCACGTCGCGCTCGAGAAGGGCGTCGTGCCGCAGTTCGAGTCGGCCTGGCTCTACAAGATCGCGCACAACGTCTGCCTGAACCGGATCGAGTCGAACGGCCGGCGCGCGCGGCTCGAGACGCCGCGCGACCTCGACGACCACGACCTCGAGTGCGCCCTCGCCGTCCCGGAGAACGAGAACGAGGCGCTCGCGGGCCTCGCCGACGCGCTCGCCGACCTGCCGCACAACCTCCGCCAGGCGATCCTGCTGCGCGAGTGGCAGGGGCTGAGCTACGCCGAGATCGCGGCGGCGATGGACACGACCGTGCCGGCCGTCGAGACGCTCCTCTACCGGGCGCGGCGTCAGCTCGCCGAGGCGCTCGAGCGCGGCGGCCGCCGCACGCGGCGCACGCTCGCCGGCCTGCTCGACCTGCTCGGCATCCGCGCGCTGCTCGAGCGGCTCGGGACGATGCTCTCGGGCGCCGGCGCGGCGAAGGTGGCCGCGGGGGCGGCGCTGCTCGCCGTCGGCGGCTCCGGCGTCGGCGCGGCGATCGCGCTCGAGAACGGAACCGCGCGGCACCGCTCCCCCGCGCCGGCGCTCGAGCGCACCGCCGACCTGGTCGCGCACACGGGCGCCGTCTCGCAGCCGGCGGCCTCGCCGAGCGGGCCGGCCGGCTTCCGGGAGCGCGCGACGATCGAGCCGGCTCCGGCGGCGGCCGGAGGCGGCGCGGCGGGCGAGCCGGACCGGCCGCTCCAGACGCCCTCCGCGCCCGCGGCCCCGGCCGGGACGCCGGCGACCTCCGCCGGCGGCGGCTCGGCCGGCACGAGCGCCACGACGACGCCTGGCGGCTCCGGGCCGCTGCCGGCCCTGCCCGCGACCGGCGCGACGCCGACGGTGGCCGTGCCGACCGTGCAGACGCCGACGCTGCAGACGCCGACCGTGCAGGCGCCGACGGTCGACGCGCCGACGCTCGCGCCGCCGACGCTTCCCACGGCGACGACGAAGACGCCGACGCTGGGAACGCCCACGCTGCAGACCCCGACCGTCCAGACGCCGACGGCGCCGGACGCGAGCGGCGTCACGAGCGGCGTCACCTCCGCGGTGACGACGCCGACCGTGCCGAGCCTGCCCTAGCGCTCGACGTCCTCGTGCTCGGGCGCGAGCGCGAGCCCGGGCGGATGGAGCGGGAGCTCGTCGTACTCCCCGCCGGTCATCGGCGCGCAGAGGTCGCAGCCGACGTCGCCGCACTCGCAGAGGAAGGGCAGGCGCCCGTCCCCGTCCACGAAGTCCTCCTCGATGTCGGTGTCGTTCGCGATCTCCCCCTCCTCGTCCGCTGAGACCGCCGGGGACGGGAAAACCTGCAGCGCTACGTGGCGAGCGGAAGCTCGATCACGAACGTCGCGCCCTCGCCCGGCCCGGAGCGGGCCGACACCTCACCGCCGTGCGCGTGCGCGACCGCCGCGACGATCGAGAGCCCGAGGCCGAGGCCGCCGCTCGCACGCGTCCGCGACGCGTCGGAGCGCCAGAAGCGCTCGAACACCTGCGCCGTCTGCTCCTCGCCGAGCCCGGGGCCGGAGTCCGCGACCGCGATCGCCGCGCGGCCGTCCGCCCGGGTGAGCGTGACCCGGACCGGCGTCCCGGCCGGCGTGTGGGAGCGGACGTTCGCGAACAGGTTGTCGACGATCTGGCGGAGCCGGTCGCGGTCGCCGACGACGGTCGCCGGCTCGAGCTCGACCGAGATCGGCCGGTCCGGATCGAGCACGCGCGCCGCGTCGACCGCCTCGGCGACGACCTCCTCGAGCGCGACCTCGTGCCGCTCGAGCGGCCGGCCCTCGTCGAGCCGTGCGAGCAGGAGCAGGTCTTCGACGAGCAGGCTCATCCGCTCGGTCTCGCGCGTGATCCCGGTCATCGAGCGCTCGAGGTCGTCCGGGCGCGTCGAGGCGCCGCGGCCGAAGAGCTCCGCGTACGCGCGGACGGCCGCCAGGGGCGTGCGCAGCTCGTGCGACGCGTCGGCGACGAACCGGCGCAGCTTCCGCTCGGACGCCTCGCGCGCGCGGAACGCGGTCTCGATCTGGGCGAGCATCGCGTTCAGGGAGCGCCCGAGCCGCCCGACCTCCGTTCGCTCGTCCGCCAGCTCGACCCGGCGCGAGAGGTCGCCGGCGGCGATCGCGGCCGCGGTCGCCTCGATCGCGCGCAGCGGCCGCAGCCCGAGCCGCACGACCCAGAGGCCGAGCCCGGCGATCGCGGCGAGGACGGCGAGCGTCGCGAACAGCTCGATCAGGAACAGACGGTGCAGGGTGCCGCCGACCTCCTTGAGCGTCGCCGCCACGAACAGGACGCGATTCGGGGCGACGGGGTCCACCGACGCCCGGACGCGGTACGACTCGTCGCCCGTCCGGGCGGGCACGGTGAAGTACGTGCGTCGCTCGCCGTCCTCGTCGTGCTCGCCGGCCGGGATCGAGATCCGGGCGGGCAGGCGCGGCGGCGAGTCGCTCTCGTCGTAGAGGAACCCGCCCCGGAGGACGCGGCCGTCCAGCGTCCGCACCTGGTACCACTCGACGCTGCCGCCGGGCGGTCCACCCGGTGGGCCGCCCGGCCCGCGCTCGTCGATCCCGAGCGCCTCCCGCTCGATCTGCGGATGGGCGGCCTCGAGCGTCTGGTCGACGCGGTGGAGCAGGAAGGAGCGGAGCGCACCGTAGGTCGCGACGTCGGCCGCCACGAGCCCGATCCCGGCGAGCACGAACACGCCCAGGAGCAGGCGCGTCCGCAGGCTGAGACTGCGGATCACTCCCGCTCCGCGTCGAGGATGTAGCCGGCCTGGCGCACGGTCCGGATCAGCGGCGGCCCGGCCGCGTGGAGCTTCTTGCGGAGGTAGCTGACGTAGGTCTCGACGACGTTCGAGTTGCCGCCGAAGTCGTAGCGCCACACGTTCTGGAGGATCTGGCCCTTCGAGAGGACGCGGCGCGGGTTGAGCATGAAGAAGCGCAGGAGCGAGAACTCCGTCGCGGTCAGCTCGATCGGCGCGCCGCCGCGGTGGACCTCGTGGCGCGCCTCGTCGAGCGTGAGGTCGCCGAACCGGAGCACGTCGCCGGGCAGGTCGCCCGCGGTGCGGCGGAGGATCGCGTGGACGCGCGCCACCACCTCGGCGAGGCTGAACGGCTTCGTCACGTAGTCGTCGCCGCCCGCGCGCAGCGCCTCGACCTTGTTCTCGACCGCGTCCTTCGCGGTCAGGAAGAGGATCGCCGTCTTGAAGCCGCGCTCGCGCAGGCGCCGGCCGACCTCGATCCCGTCCAGGTCGGGGAGCATCCAGTCGAGCACGACGAGCTCCGGGTCGAACTCGGCGACGGCCGCGAGCGCGTCGCGCCCGTTCACGGCCTCGCGCACGACGAAGCCCTCGTAGCGGAGGGCGGTGGCGACGGCGTCGACGATCGACGGCTCGTCGTCGACGACGAGGATGCGGCCGTGGGAGCTCATGGCGGGACGATGACGCGCGAACCTGTGAATCGCCTGTGAACGCGCTCGCTGCTCGTTTTACACGCGCCTGACACGGCGCTTAACCCGCTCCCAGGATCCGGGCGGACGATCGTCCCGGGGCGGATGGCGATGCCCCACCCGACACTGGAGGACATGCATGCGGAACGGAACGAAGCGGCTCGCGCTCTCGGTGACGGCGGTGCTCGCCGCCGCGCTGACGGTCGGCGTGGTCGCGGCGTCCGCGCATGGCCCGGGCGGCGGTCGTGGGCTCGGTGGCGGCGCGGGCGTCAGCTCGCTCGTCACGCAGGCCGCGACACAGCTCGGCGTCACGCGGGCGAACCTCGTCTCGGCGATCCAGCAGAGCGCCGCGACGCGCGTCTCGCAGGCGGTCGCCGACGGCGACCTCACCTCGGCGCAGGGCGACGACCTGACGACCGCGGCGCAGGACGACCTGTCCGCGGCGTACCGCCTGAGCGAGACGGCGACGGTGGCGTCCAACCTCGGCATCACGACGTCCGCGTTGAACACCGGCTTCGCCGCCGCCCGCAAGGCGGTCGCGGAGGCCGCGATCGACGCGGCGCTCGCGGCGGGGCGGATCACCTCCGACGAGGCGACCGCGGCCAAGGCGAAGCTCGACGCCAGGACCTTCCCGGGTTACAAGAACGGGCTCGGCGGCGGTCTCGGCCTGCACCCCGGCCGCGGCATGGGGCTGCACCTCGGCGGCGGCGCGAACCAGGGCCTCGGGCCCGGGCACGGCCTCCGTCACGGCGGCCGCCCCTAGTCCGGGTCGCATCCGACGGGAGGGGCCCGCTCCGGCGGGCCTCTTCTCGTCCTCCCGGCGACGGCGTAGAGTCGGGCGGGAACGGTGGTCGTGCGCGGGAAGCGGAGAGCTGCGGCGCTCTTCGCCGCGGCCGGTTGCGCCGCGGCGAGCGTCTACTACGTGCTGCCGCGAGGCGGCACGGCGCAGGCTGTCGTCTTCGTCGGGCTCGGCTTCGCGTCCGCGTTCGCGATCCTCGCCGGCGTCCTGCTCCGGCGACCCGCCCGTCCCTGGCCGTGGCTCCTGTTCGCGGTCGGGAACGCGCTCTTCGCCTCGGGCGACTTCGTCGGCCGTGTCCTGCCGAGCGCGTCCGTGCCGTCGACCGCGGACGTGCTCTACCTATCCGGCTATCCGCTGCTCGCCGGCGGCCTCGCCGCCCTCGTCGTCTGGGCCGGCGGCGCCGAGCGGCGGGCGGCGCTCGCCGACACCGGCATCGTCACGCTCTCGTTCGCGGTCGCGCAGTGGGTCTGGGTGATGGGCCCGGCGATCCGGAGCGGCGGCTCGAACCTCGCGCACGCGACCGTCCTCGGCCTCTACCCCGCCATGGACGTCGTCCTGCTCGCGGGCTTCGCCGGCTTCTTCGTGACGCCCGCCTGGAAGACGTCCGCGTTCCGGCTGCTCGGCGCGGGCACCGTGCTCCTGCTCGTCGGGGACGAGATCTACGGCGTGACGACGCAGACGTACGCGCGCGGTGGCCCGGTCGACGCCGCCTGGATGCTCTCGTACGTGCTCTGGGGCGCGGCCGCGCTCCACCCGTCGATGCGCGCGCTGGGCGAGGCGCGGGCGAGCGAGGAGCCGGGCGTCAGCACGTCGCGGATCGCGCTGCTCGCGGTCGCGCTGCTCGTGGTGCCGGTCGCGCTCGTCGCGCAGCACGCGCGCGGCAAGCCGCTCGACGTCTACGAGATCGCGGGGCTCGCCGCCGCGCTCTCACTCCTCGTCGTCGCCCGCCTGACCGGGATCCTGCGCGCGCTCGAGCGGCTCCGGCGGCGCGAGAGCGAGGCGCGGCGCCAGCTCGCGGCGCAGAACGAGCGCCTGCTCGAGGCCGACCGGCTGAAGGACGAGTTCGTCGCGCTCGTCTCGCACGACCTGCGCACGCCCCTGACCTCGATCATCGGCTACCTCGAGCTCGCCGCGGACGAGCCGCTCGCCGGCGACGTGCGCTCGCACCTCGACGTCGCGGCGCGGAACGCGCAGCGGCTCGTGCGCCTCGTCGAGGACCTGCTCTTCGTCGCGCGCGTGCAGGCGGGCCGGCTCGACCTCGACGCCGCCGCCGTCGACCTCCGCGAGCTCGCGCAGCTCGCGGTCGAGGAGGCCGAGCCGCGGGCGCGGGCGAAGGCGATCGAGCTCGAGCTGGACGCCGCCCCGGCGGTCGCCGAGGTCGACCGGGGCCGCATCAGCCAGGTGCTCGACAACCTGCTCTCGAACGCGCTCAAGTTCACGCCGGAGGGCGGCTCGGTCGCCGTCCGCGTCGCGCCGCACGGAGACGGTGCGGTCGTCGAGGTGAGCGACACCGGCATCGGCCTCGGCGCCGACGCCGAGCGCGTGTTCGAGCGCTTCTTCCGGACGCGGGCCGCGACGGAGGGCCGGATCCCGGGCACCGGTCTCGGGCTCTCGATCGTGCGCGCGATCGTCGAGGCGCACGGCGGCGTCGTCGAGGCGAGGGCGCGCGAGCGCGGCGGCACGACGTTCCGGATCGAGCTGCCGGCGCGGCTCCCGAGCGGCGAGCCGGAGCCCCGCGCCGCCGTCGGCGTCTAGTCGGCCGCTCGGTTATCTTCCTCCGATGGCCAGCTCGACCGGCGACCGCAGCGACCCCGGCGCGCCGCCGACCGACCTCGTGGACGGGGCCGCCTGCCTCGTCCCCGCCCCCGCGACCTTCCGCACGGTCGCCGAGATCCCGGTCGGCCTCGACCCGGAGGGGGTCGCCGTCGACACCGCCCGGCGCCGCGCGTACGTCGCCTGCTCGCGCAGCGACTGCGTCACCGTCGTCGACCTCGACGAGCTCGTCCCGATCCGCGAGGTGAAGGTCGGGCAGGAGCCGATCGACATCGTCTTCGACGAGCGCTCCGACCGGATCGTCACCGCCGACGCGCGCTCCGACCAGATCTCGGTGATCGACGCCGAGACGCTGGCCGTCGTGCGCACCGTCCCGGTGGGGAGCTACCCGTCGGGGATGACGCACGAGCCCGAGGCGCGGCGCCTCTACGTCGGCAACTCGTTCGGCTCGACGATGAGCGTGCTCGACCTCGACTCGTTCGAGACGCTCGCGACCGTCGAGGCCGAGCCGGGCGCGGGCGCGATCGGCGTCGACCCGAGCCGCGGCGTCGCCGTCTGCGTGAACTTCGTCGCCGCCTCCGCGACCTTCGTCGACATGGAGAGCTGGGAGCCGGTCGAGACGATCCCGCTCGGCACCGGCCCGTGCGCGATCGGGATCGTGCCGGAGCGCCGCGAGGCGTTCGTCGTCAACTCGCTCGCGTGCACCGTCTCGCGCGTGGATCTGGAGACCCGCGAGATCCTCGGCGAGCTGCCGACGGGCCGCGCGCCGGTCGGCCTCACCGTCGCGCCGCCGCACGACCGCATCTACGTCGCGAACCGCGGCGCGGGCACCGTCAGCGTGCTCGGCGTCGCCGACGGCGCCGAGTGGGCGCAGATCCCGGTCGGCACCGGACCGGGCGGCGTCGTCGTCGATCCGGGCACCGGTCGCGTCCTGACCGCGAACGCCGGCTCGGGGACGCTCACGATCTCCGAGGACCTGCTCGCCGCGCGCCCGGCGGAGGCGCAGGTCGAGCCGCCGCACCCGCTCGTCGGCCGGCGACTGCCCGGGTTCGCGCTGCCCGACCTCGCGACCGGCGAGACGCGCACCGAGCTCGACTGGGCCGAGCGCCGCTACATCGTCAACTTCTTCGCCAGCTGGTGAGGCCCGTGCAACGCGGAGGCGCCCTTCCTCGAGGAGCTGCGCCGTCGCGAGGAGGCCCGGTCGGGCCTCGACGTCGTGCTGGTGAACATCTGGGAGGGCGGCGTCGCGCGCCAGGAGGCGGAGCGCTTCCGCGAGATCTGGGACATCCGCGGCCCGATCCTGCTCGACGAGAACGCGGAGTACGCGGAGCGGCTCGGCATCCGCGGCGTGCCGACGAACGTGCTGGTGGACGCGGACGGGACGGTCGTCGGCGTCGGGCTGACGCGCCTCGACGAGCTCGAGGCCGCGGTCGACCGGCTGCTCGGCCGCTAGACGGGCGCGCTAGACCGTGGCGGCGATCGTGATCCCGCCGCGCGCCTTCTGCGTCAGGGTCACGTGTACCGCGCCGGCGGCCAGCTCGAGCGCCTCGGCGACGTCGTCGCGGATCTTGACGGCGAGCGCCTCGCAGAAGACGCCCTCGTTGCGGTAGCGCGCGAGGTAGAGCTTCAGCGACTTCGACTCGAGGCAGAGCCCGTCCGGCTCGTAGGCGATCGCGACGGTGTAGAGGTCGGGCTGCCCGGTGATCGGGCAGACGGCGGAGAGCTCGTCGCTCGTCAGCTCGACCCGCGCCACGCCCGGGTTCGGGAACGACTCGAGGCCGGCGTAGCGGTCGGAGCCGGCGTGGCCGAGCGCGACGAACTCGGTGCGCTGCTCTGTGTCCATGCCCCTACTGTACGGGCGTCATGGGCGTTCGGGTCTATCTCGCCGGCCCTCCCTATGCGGAGGAGTACCGCCGCCGCGCCGGCGAGCTGCTGCGGGCGGCGGGGCTGGAGCCGGTCGACCCGATGCGCCGGGACTTCCGCGGCCGCACCGAGGGTCACGAGGAGGAGATCGTCGCGGGCGACCTGGAGGACATCCGCTCCTGCGACGCCGTGCTCGCCGCGTTCACGGCCGCGGACGAGGGGACGGCGATGGAGGCCTGGTATGCGCACTCGCTCGGGACGCCGGTCGTCGCGTACACCGGCGGCACGCCCCTGCACCCGTGGGCCGCGTACGTCTCGCGCGAGGCGCACGCCGCGCTCGAGGACGCGGTCGCGGCGCTGTCGCGATACTGCGCCGGATGAGCGACCGCCTCGTCGTCGGGATCACCGGCGCCTCCGGCGCGATCTACGGCATCCGCCTCCTCGAGCGGCTGCGCGAGCTGCCGGTCGAGACGCACCTGGTCGTTTCCCGCTGGGCGGGCGTGACGATCGAGCAGGAGACGGACGACAGCCTCGCGGACGTGCGCGCGCTCGCCGACGTCGCGTACGGCGACAACGACCAGGCGGCGCGGATCTCGAGCGGCTCGTTCCGCACGCGCGGCATGGTCGTCGCGCCGTGCAGCACGAAGACGCTCGCCGGGATCGCGACCGGCTTCGGCCACAACCTCGTCTGCCGCGCCGCCGACGTGACCCTGAAGGAGCGCCGCCCGCTCGTGCTGGCGGTGCGGGAGGCGCCGCTCTCCGCGATCCACCTCCGCAACATGCTCACCCTCGCCGAGCTCGGCGCGACGATCGTCCCGCCCACGCCCGCCTTCTACGCGCGGCCGGCGAGCATCGACGAGCTCGTCGACTACACGGTCGTGCGGATCCTCGACCAGCTCGGCTTCGAGCTGGAGCCGGACTCGCGCTGGCGCGGGCTCAAGCCGCCCGGCGACGACTGACGTCGAGCCTGCCCCGGCGACGTCCCTCGCGGGTCGTGCGGGCGATCGCGCGCGCGACCGCCTCCTCGTCCACGTCGAGGCCGACCGCGAGGCAGTGCCGCAGCCAGAGCTCGGCCGAGCGGTTCGAGCGGCGGTGGTTGCAGGGCGCGCAGGCGAGGACGAGGTTCTCGAGCGAGTCGGCGCCGCCGGCGGAGCGGCAGCGGACGTGGTCGACGGTGGCCTCGGCCGAGCGGTGGTCGAGCGGGCGCGAGCACCAGACGCAGTGCTCGCCGTCCCGCGCCGCGAGCTCGCGCATCCGCCGCCGGTTCGCGCTCAGCTGCGAGTCGCCCCGCCCGGCGGCCGGCCGCGCGGCCAGCAGCAGCGAGCGGCGCGAGGCCGCCACGACCGCGACGTCGTCGCGCTCGCCGCTCCAGGCGAGCAGCTCGCGGCGCACCGCCGGCCGCAGGCTCCGCAGCTCGATCCGGCCCTCCTCGCCCCACGGCTCGAGCAGCCGCAGCGCCGAGCCGAGCAGCCGCGACACCGCGCCGCCGCGCACCGCGCGGACGCCGGCGAAGCCGAGGACGACGAGCCGCTCGCCGCGGTAGACGGCGCCGAGAGCGAGCGCCGCGCGGGCGCCGCCGGTCGCGCGCGTCAGGCGCGTATCGAGGTCACCGAGCTCCACCCGCAGCGGCTCGAGCCGGTGCGGCGATGCCGGTGGGACGACCCCTGCGACGGCGTGCACCTAGCGGCTCCGTTCGCCGCGGGCGCCCCGATTCCTCGCGGACCGCTACAGGCAGAGCCAGCCGCCGTCGACGGCGAGATTGATGCCGTTGATCGCGCCGTTCTCGAGCAGGAAGCGCGACGCGTCGACCACCTCGGCCATCGTCACCAGCCGCCCGATCGGCGTCCGCGACACGAGCGTGCGGTACCGGTCCTCGGGCATGTCCACCCAGTACGGGCTGTCGCCGACGATCGCGGGATGGAGCGCGTTCACGCGGCGCGGCGCCAGCTCGACGACGAGCGTGCGCACCATGCTCGTGACCGCGCCGTTGATCGTCGTCACCGTCGTCGATCCGGGATACGGCCGGTCGCGGGCGAGGCCGCCGTAGAGGAGGATCGAGGCGTCCTCGCGCAGCCGCGGCAGCAGCGTGTGGATCGTCTCGGTGTAGCCGACGAGCTTGAGCGTCACGAGCCGGACGGCCGCGGCGACGTCGTAGTCCTTGACCGTGTTCGTGTCCCGGTCGATCGCGACGAGGACGAGATGCTCGACGTCGCCGACGTCCGCCAGGCGCTCGGCGATCGCCTCCGGCTCGCACAGGTCGAGGCCGATGCCCCGCGTCGCGCCGCCGATCTCGGCCGCCGCCGCCTCCGCCGTGGCCGCCTCGCGACCGGTGACCACGACCTCGCGGCCCTCGCCGGCGTAGAACCGCGCGAGCTCGCGGCCGAGGCCGCGCGTCCCGCCCACGATCACGACGCTTCCGTTCGCCATCCTGCGAGCGCTCCTTTTCGAGGCGGGGCGGCCCGGACGCCCGGACCGCCCCGAGGCTGTGGACTAGATCGCGGCGGCCGGCTCCGCGCACCAGTCGGGCAGCAGCCCGCCCTGGCCGAGGATGTGGTTCCGCGACTCCTCGAGTTTGCGGATCACCGACTTCACGTCGACGCCGACGAGCTCGCCGCCCCGCTTGACCGCGCGGCCGGCGACGAACACCGTGTCGACGTTCGAGGTGTCGGCGAAGGTGACGATCGTCCCCTTCGGGTCGAGCACCGGCGTCGTGTTGATCCGGTCGACCGCGAGCAGGACGATGTCCGCCTGCTTGCCCGGCGTGAGCGAGCCGGTCCGCTCCTCGAGCATGATCGAGCGGGCGCCGTCGATCGTCGCGAACTCGAGCACGTCGGTGTGCGTCAGCTTCGGCGCGAACGCGATGTCGGGCGTCGGCGTGAACTCGAGGATCCGGTCGTAGGCGAGCGCCGTCCGCATCTGGGTGAACATCTCGCCCGGGACGCTCGAGACGACGTCGACGCTGAGCGACGAGCGGACGCCGCGCTTCAGCAGCTTCCCGATCGGCGGCGGGCCGTGGCCCATCAGCATCTCGACGTACGGCGCGATCGAGACCTTGCCGCCCGTCTCCGCGATCCAGTCGAGCTCCTGGTCGGTCAGGTCGGTGCAGTGGATGTAGCAGACGTCCGGCCCCATCAGCTCGAGGTCGTGCATGTCCTTCACCGGCGTGTAGTGCAGGTTGTGCAGGCGCATCCCGACGTGCACGCTGATCGGGATCCCGAGCTCGCGCGCGAGCGCCCAGTCGTGCTTCGCGACCTCGTAGTTCGAGTTCCCGGGCTGGCGCGCGGCCATCGCGAGCGTGACCAGGCCGTCGTCCGAGGAGAAGTACGTGTCGTGGATGCGGCGGATGTCCTCCGGATGGTTCAGCTCGCTGAACGACCACCACTCGCCGCCGGTCGGCATCCCGTGCGCGTAGACCGCGCGGATGTTCGCCTCCTTGAGGCCCGCGACGGCGGCGTCCGAGTGGTCGGGCGTGTTGCTGATGTGCGACCAGTCGAGCAGGGTCGTGACGCCCGCGTTCAGCGCCTCGAGCGAGCCGGCGTAGTTGCCGATGTAGACGTCCTCGGGGCGGTAGAAGCCGCCGACCTGGCCGAGCATGACCGCGAAGTAGTGGTCGAGCGTGCACGACGGCAGGACGCCGCGGACGGGCGTCTGCCAGGTGTGCCGGTGCGTGTCGACGAACCCGGGCATCACGATCATCCCGGTCGCGTCCACCTGCTCCGCGTCCGAGACCCCGAGATCCCGTCCGATGTCGACGATCTTGCCGTCTTCGACGAGGACCTCTCCGCGCGGGACGTCTCCCACCGCGGGATCCATCGAGACGACGAAGCCGTTGCGGATCAGAAGCCGCTGCGAGCTCATGCATCTCTCCTTGACCGACGGGACAGGCGACGAGGCGAGGGCGCCTCGGCGCCTTCGCGGGCAGCAGGACGGTGCGAATGCTGCCGCATGTACAGCGACCATAAACGTTGGCGGCGGCCTGAGTCAATGAGTCTCCGCTGTTGCGGGCGTCTGCGTTCAGTCAGCATTGACAGTGTTCGCCGTACCTGCTCAGAATGTCGATCGTGGTCGCGGCCCGTCCCTCATCGCCGCCCCCGGTGGGAGGGACTTCCCGCGCGCCCGGACGGACGCTCGCCGCGAACGCCCTCGTCGCCGCCCGCTTCCTGCCGATCTGGTTCGCGACCGCCGCGCTCGCCGTCGTCGCCTCGTTCGTCGCGCCGGACGTGCTCGGGAAGACCTCGTGGTCGTTCGTCCTCCCCGCCGGCACCGTCCTCGCCGTCGCCGCGCTCGGCCAGATGCTCGTCGTCATGCACGGCGGGATCGACCTCTCGACGCCCGGCGTCATCTCGTTCGGCGGGAACCTGATCGCCGGCGTCGGCGCCGGCTCCGACCACCGGCTCGCGCCCGCGATCCTCGCCTGCCTCGGCGTCGGCGTCGCGGTCGGGCTCGCGAACGGCGTCCTCGTCGGCCTGCTGCGGCTGAACCCGCTGATCGTCACGCTCGCGGTCGGCCAGATCGTGCTCGCGTGGAGCAGCAAGTACTCCCGCGACGTCGTCACGAACCAGCCGCTCGTGCCGAACGCGCTCGCGACCTGGGCGAGGCACAAGCCGCTCGGCGTGAGCGCCGTCTTCTGGACCGGAGCCGCGCTCGCGGTGCTCCTCGCCCTCGCGCTCCGCTACACGTCGGCCGGGCGCCGCTTCCAGGCGGTGGGCGCGAACCCGCGGGCGGCATGGATGTCCGGGCTGCACGTCCGCACGCACGTCGTGCTCGCGTACACGGCCGCCGGCACGCTCTACGCGGTCGCGGCGGCGCTGCTCGCGGCCGTCAGCATCAGCATCGACCCCGCGTTCGGCTCGGCGTACCTGCTGGCGCCGATCGCGGCGGTCGTGATCGCGGGCGCGTCGCTCGCGGGCGGCCTCGCCAGCGTCAGCTCGACGTGGCTGGCGGCGCTCGCGCTCACGCTGCTGACGCAGATGCTCGTGGTGATGGGACTGTCGACGGCGATGCAGTACGTCGTCTTCGGCGGGGCGATCGTCGCCGGGATGCTCGTCTCCGGCGACCGCGTCGCCGCGGTCCTCGGGCGCGGTCTGCGCCCGGTCGGGCCGAGGAAGCAGGCGGCGGGCGCCGGTGGCTGAGCCGCCGAACGCGGTCCGAGGCCGCAGAGAAGGAGGGTCAATGTCGCACCGACGGAAGGAGTCACAGATGAGAAGGAAGCGCCATGTGCTCGCGGTGCTCATGCTGGTGGCCGCGGGTGCGGTCGCGCTCTTCACGGCCGGCAGCGGAGCCGCGGGCCGGACGGCGGGCGGCCCCTCCGGCTGGGTCGGAAAGGGCGGCGGAGCGACGAGCACGGGGAAGGGCTACGGCGAGACGTACTCGGCGCCGAACGCCACCCTCACGCACGCGCTGTTCAACGCGAAGCTGCTGCCCTCGAACAAGATGGCGAAGAACGTCTCGCTGGCCGCGCTCGGCCGCGCGACGAAGAAGGTCAACTACGCGCTCGCCCTCAAGTGCTGGAAGAACAACGGCTGCAGCACCGGCACGCAGGGCAAGCTCACGGTCGCCTACGTCGAGGGCTTCGGCGAGAACACGTACCGCCAGATGTCGAAGATGGAGTTCATCCTCCAGGCGCTCACGTATCCGTCGATCGGCAAGATCATCTACCGGAGCGCCCACTCCGACCTCAACCAGGCGATCGCGGACTTCAAGTCGGTCATCGCCCAGCACGTCAGCGCGATCGTCACGTACCCGGACTTCGGCGACGCGATGATCCCGGTGTTCCAGGAGGCGACGAAGGCGGGCATTCCGGTCTCCACGTACGCCTGGGGCTACGTGACCGGGCCGGGCAAGAACTACACGACCGTCGTCGGCGAGGACACCTGCAAGCTCGGGAAGGCGTTCGCGCAGGTGATGAACACGAAGGTCAAGTCCGGCAGCATCGCGTTCCTCGGCGGCTTCCCCGGCAACCCGCTCTCGCTCGGCTGGCAGAAGTGCGAGCAGGCGGCCCTGAACTCGAGCATCAAGGTCGTCGCCAACGAGCCGACGAACTGGGATCCCTCGAAGGTGCAGGGGATCGTCGCCGGCATCCTCGCGAAGAACCCGAGCCTCGCCGGACTCAGCTACGAGGACGCGCTCTTCATGTCGCAGGGCGGCTACGCGGCGTACCAGGCCGCGAACATCCCGTACCAGGGCGTGTTCACCTACCGCACGGACGAGGCCGGGATGGGCTGCCTCGCCGACAAGCTGAAGGACCCGAAGCTCCAGATCTACTACTACTCGGCCGGCAACGCGCAGATCCGCGTCGCGCTGACCGCCGACCTGATGAAGCTGGCCGGGGCGAAGATCCCGCCGACGATCGTCTTCCCGATCCAGCTCCAGCAGCAGAGCAAGCGGGACATGTGCCTGAAGGGCTATCCGTCCACGGCCTCGGGCACGTCGCTGATCCCGGTCAGCCTGCTGAAGCAGATGTACCCGTAGGAGGATCGAGTACCCGAAGCTGAAGCAGTGATGTCGAATCCCGGACCCGGGACCCCCGTCGTGCTCTCGGTTCGCGGCGTGTCGAAGGCGTTCGGCGCCGTGCAGGCGCTCCGCGACGTCAGCGTCGACTGCCGCGCCGGCGAGATCCACGCGCTCGTCGGGGAGAACGGGTCCGGGAAGTCGACGTTGCTCGGGATCGCCAGCGGCTTCCTCGCGCCCGACGCGGGCGCGGTCGAGATCGGCGGCTCCCGCCTGCGACGCCCCTCCCCCGCCGCCGCACGCCGGCTCGGCGTCGGCACCGCCTACCAGGACTACTCGCACGTGCTCGGCCTCTCGGTGGCGGAGAACCTCTTCCTCGCCGTCCCGGTCGAGGCGCGCCCTGCGTACGCGCGGATGGAGGCCTGGGCCGAGGAGACGCTCGCGGAGTTCTCGCTCGACGTGGCCGCGGGGGCCCCGACCGGCGCCCTGTCGCTCGCCGAGCGCCAGCTGCTCGAGGTCGCGAAGGCGCTGCTGACCCGGCCGAAGGTGCTGCTCCTCGACGAGCCGACGACCGCGCTCGGGCCGGACGCGGTCGAGCAGTTCCACCGGCTCGTGCTCGAGCGGGTGCACGAGGGCATCGGCATCGTCTACGTCAGCCATCGCCTGCCCGAGGTGCTCGCGGTCGCCGACCGCGTGACCGTGCTCCGCGACGGCGTCGGCCAGGGAACCTTCGACGCGGCGGCGGTCTCCGAGGACGAGCTCGTCACGCTGATGATCGGCCGCCCGCTCCAGGTCGCCTTTCCGGAGCGGCGGGCGCTGCCCGACGACGCCGAGGCGATGCTCGAGGTCTCCGGCCTGCAGGGGGAGCGCTTCGGCCCGATCGACCTCGTCGTCCGCCGCGGCGAGATCCTCGGCATCGCCGGCGCCGAGGGCAACGGCCAGGTGCAGTTCCTGCGCGCCCTCGCCGGCGCCGAGCGCGCCACGGGCGGCGCGGCGTGCGCGGGCGAGCGGCTCGACATGCGCTCGCCGGCGGGCCCGCTCCGCGCCGGGGTCGTCCTCCTGAGCGGCGACCGCAAGGGCGAGGCGCTCTTCCCGGTGCTGAGCGTCCGCGCGAACGCGACCGTGCAGGTGCTGCGGCGGCTCGCCCGCGCCGGCGTCGTCCGCCGCGGCCGCGAACGGCAGGCGATCGCCGACCTCGTCGCGCGCCTCCGCGTGCGCATGGGCTCGGCCGAGCAGCCGGTCTCCTCCCTCTCCGGCGGCAACCAGCAGAAGATCTCGCTCGTCCGCCCCTTCCTGCGCGGCGACGTCAAGGTGATCCTCGCCGAGGAGCCGACCCAGGGCGTCGACGTCGGCGCCCGCTTCGACATCTACGAGGCGCTGCGCGCGAAGGCGGACGAGGGCGTGGCGGCGATCGTCAAGTCGAGCGACCCGCTCGAGCTCTCCGGGCTCTGCGACCGCGTCGTCGTCATGTCGCGCGGCCGGATCGTCGAGGAGATCCCGGCGGACGAGCTCGGCGAGCGCCGGATCGTCGAGGCGATCGTCGGCTCGCGCGTCGGCGCACGGGTCGCCGCGGGAGGCCCGGCGTGAGGCGCGGACTGCTGCCGCTCGCGCTGATGGCGCTCCTGATCGTCGGCCTCGGCGCCTACGCCGGCGCCGTCCACCCCGTCTTCGTCAGCCGCCAGAACCTCGGCAACCTGCTGATCGAGGCGATGCCGCTCGCGCTCGTCTCGCTCGGGCAGGCGACCGCCCTCCTCGTCGGCGGCTTCGACGTCTCCGTCGCGGCCCTGATGACGATGTGCGTCGTCACCGCCTCGTTCACGATGACGCCCGACACCTCGGGGGCCGCGCTGGTCCTCGGCGCCCTCGCGGTGGTCGGCGTCGGCCTCGCGACCGGGGTGTTCAACGCGATCCTGATCCGCGTCCTGAAGCTGCCCTCGATCGTCGCGACGCTCGGCACGCTCAGCATCCTCGAGGGCGCCTCGCTCGCGCTGCGCGCGTACCCGACCGGGGCGATCAACTTCGACGTCACCGCGGCGCTGACGCGGAGCGTCGGCTTCGTCCCGTTCGCGTTCGTCGGCGTCGCGATGCTGGCGCTGCTCGGCGACGCCTGGCTCTACCGCACCCGCACCGGGCTCGCGCTCCGCGCGGTCGGCCTCGACGCGCGCTCGTCGCGCCGGCTCGGGATGGCGACCGGGCGGACGGTGCTGCTCGCGTTCGTCGTCTGCTCGCTGATGGCGGCGATCGCCGGCTTCTACCTCGGCGCCGAGGTGCAGATCGGCTCGCCGATCATCGGCAACCAGGCGCTCGAGAGCATCGCCGCCGCCGTGCTCGGCGGCGCGAGCCTCGCAGGCGGCAGGGGCTCCTACCTCGGCACCCTGCTCGCGGCGCTCTTCCTGACCGAGATCGACAACGTCCTGCCGCTCTTCCAGCAGCCGACCGAGTACGCGGACATGACGATCGGCGTGCTGATCCTGCTCGCGCTCGTCCTCTACCAGGCGCCCGAGCTCGTCGCCCGCTACCGCGCGTCGCGGCAGCCGGTCGTGCAGGCGCCCGCCGCCCCGGGCGGCGCGCCCGCGGCCTAGCCGGGGCCGCCGGCGGCCTCGGTGCGCGGGTCGGCGACGCGGCCGAGCACGACCCAGATCGCGTGCACCGGCTCGTCGCCGACCGCCCAGAGGCGGTGCGGCGAGGAGGAGTCGAAGGCGATCGAGGCGCCGGGGCCGAGCTCGTGCTCGTCGAAGCCGACGCGGACGCCGAGGGTGCCGCTCGTGACGTAGCCGTACTCGCGGCCGCCGTGGGTGACGAGCGCGTCCTCGGGACACGACTCGGCGCCGACGGGATAGACGACGTACAGGAACTCGACGTCCTGGTCGCTGTGCGGGGTGAGGCGCTCCCAGCGGACGCCGGAGGCGAGGTTGATCACCCGCCGCCCGTCGGGCCGCGTCACCGGGCCGTCGCCGTCCCGGCCGTCGCGGACGACTCCGCGCGCCGGCGACGCCTGCTGCGCGTCGCCGAAGACGTCGCTCATCGTCATCCCGAGCTCGGTCACGAGCGAGTACAGGGTGCTCACGGACGGGTTGACGCGGTCGAGCTCGATCTGGGAGACGAGGCTCGGCGAGACGCCGACGCGGCGCGCGAGCTCGCGCAGGCTCATGCCGCGCCGCTCCCGCTCCTCGCGCAGACGGGAGCCGACCCTGGAGGACTCGAAGCCGCGATCGGTGGTCGCCACGGCCCTTACCGTAGCCGCCGCCGGACCTCGGCGAAAATCCGGTCCGCGCCCGGGAGGAACGCGTCCTCGAGCGGCGGGCTGTAGGGGATCGGCGTGTTCGGCGTGGCGATCCGCCAGGCGTCGTCGAGCCAGCCGAGCGCCTGCTCGGTCACGGTCGCGAGCACCTCCCCCGCCCAGCCGCCGGTCAGCGGCCCCTCCTCGACGACGGCGATCCGGTTCGTCTTGCGGACGGATGCGAGCACGGTCTCGGCGTCGAACGGCCGCAGCGTGCGCAGGTCGATCACCTCGGCCGAGATCCGCTCCTGCTCGAGCCGCTCGGCGGCCTCGAGGGCGTCGTGCACGCTCTTCATCGCGGTGACGAGCGTGACGTCGCTCCCCTCGCGGACGACCCTGGCCTCGCCGAGCCGCCCGACCTCGCCGTTCACCTCGCCCTCCAGCCCGTACAGGCGCTTGTGCTCGAAGAAGAGCACCGGGTCGTCGTCGCGGATCGCGCCCTTGAGCAGCGCCTTCGCGTCGGCCGGGGTCGCGGGGGCGACGATCTTCAGGCCGGGGACGCCCATGAACCACGAGACGGGCATCTGCGAGTGGATCGCGCCGAAGCGGCCGCCCGCGCCGACGACCGAGCGGATGACGAGCGGCACGCTCACCTGCTCCTGGGTCAGGAAGCGGTACTTCGTCGCCTGGTTGACGAGCATGTCCATGGCGAGCGTCAGGAAGTCGCCGAACATGATCTCGATCACCGGCCGCAGCCCGTTCACGGCGGAGCCGAAGGCGGCGCCGCTCAGCGCGAGCTCCGAGATCGGCGTGTCGAACACGCGCCCGGCGCCGTACTTCTCGTAGAGGCCCGGGGTCGCGGCGAACACGCCCCCGGCGACGGCGACGTCCTCGCCGAAGAGGATCACGCGCTCGTCGGCGGCGAGCTCCTCGTCGAGCGCGTCGCGGATCGCGGTGCGGAACGGGATCGCGGTCATCGCAGGGCGAGGACGAGCGGCCGCTCGAGCAGCTCGCGGAGTCGGGACAGGAAGCGCGCGCCGTCGGCGCCGTAGAGGACGCGGTGGTCGCAGCTGACGGTCAGCGTCATCGCGTCGCGGAAGACGGCCGCGCCCGCCTCGTCCTCGACCGGCTCGCGGCGGACGCCGCCGACGGCGAGGATCGCGGCCTGCGGCGGGTCGACGATCGCGGTGAACGACCGCACGCCGAACATGCCGAGGTTCGAGACGGTGAAGGTGCCGCCCGCGAGCTCGTCGGGCCGGAGCGCGCGCCGGCGCGCCGCGTCCGCGAGCCGGCGCGTCTCCGCGGCTATCTCGGCGAGCGTCCTGGCGTCGGCGTCGGTCACCACCGGGACGAGGAGGGCGTCGTCCACGGCGACCGCGACGCCGACGTTCACGCGCGAGTAGCACTCGACCGTGCCGTCGACCCAGGAGGCGTTGAAGCGCGGGAACTCGCGCAGCGCGAGGGCGGCGGCCTTGACGACGAAGTCGTTCAGGGACGGCGCCAGGTCGCGCTCCTCCGCGCGCGCGCCGCGCCGGAGCGCCACGAGCTGCGACACGTCCGCGTCGACGGAGACGGTGAAGCTCGGGATCGTGGCGGCGGACTGCGCCATCCGGCGCGCGATCGTCGCCTGCGTCGCCGTCAGCTCGAGCACGCGCACCGCGCCGCGGTCGCCGGGAGGCGCCGGCGCAGCCGTGGGAGCGGACGCGCCGCCGGCGGTCGCCGCGCGCTCGACGTCCTCGCGGGTGATCCGCCCGCCCGGCCCGGAGCCGGCGACGTCGTGCAGCGAGAGCCCGAGCTCGAGGGCGGTGCGCCGCGCGACCGGGGTCGCGTTCGGGCGGCTTCCGGCGGCGGCGCCGTTCGTCGCCGCCTGCTCGGCGGCGACCGCCACGGGCACGTCGTGGCCGCCCTCGCCGCCGGCGAGCCGCGCGATCGCCTGGCCGACGGCCGCGCTCTCGCCCTCGGCGACGAGGATCGCCGCGAGCGTCCCGTCCGCCTCCGCCTCGTAGACGACCGTCGCCTTGTCGGTCTCCACCTCGAGCAGCGCGTCGCCGCGCCGGAACGCGTCGCCCGGCGACTTCAGCCATTTGACGATGACCGCGTCGGCCGTCGAGTCGGACAGCTTCGGCATCGTCAGCTCGGCGGCCGCGGTCATCCCGCGAACTCGCTCGTCGCGAGCGTGTCCGGGAACGGCGCCGCGAGCGCCTGCTCGCGCATCCGCTCGAGCTCGTCCGCGACGGCCCGCTCGAGCTCGTCGAGCGCGGACGCGTCGCCGCCGTCCTGCTCGAGGCGGGCGCGCAGGACGACGATCGGGTCGCGCGCCTTCCACGCGTCGAGCTCGCCGTCCGGCCGGTACGCGCCGGGGTCGCTGCGGGAGTGGCCGACGAAGCGGTACGTCAGCGCCTCGAGGAACGCCGGCCCCGCGCCCGAGCGCGCGTGCGCGAGCGCGCGGGCGGCCGCCTCCCGCACCGTCCAGACGCTCATCCCGTCGACCGTCTCCGCCGGCACCTCCATCACCTCGGCGCGCGCGCGGATCCCGCCGGCAGTGACCGCCTCGTACGGCGTGTACTCGCCGTAGCGGTTGTTCTCGCAGACGAGGACGAGCGGCAGCTTCAGCACCTGGGCGAAGTTGAGGCACTCGAAGACGTAGCCCTGGTTCATCGCGCCGTCGCCGAAGTACGCGACCGCCACGCCGCCGGTCGTGCGCGAGAGCGCGAGCGCTGCGCCCGTCGCGGCGGCGATCGAGCCGCCGACGATCCCGAACGAGCCGATCAGCCGGTCGGCGGGCGAGGCGACGTTCATCGAGCCGGCGCGGCCGCCGTTGATCCCGGTCGCGCGGCCGAGCATCTCGTCGAGGAGCGCCTGCGGGTCGACCCCGAGCGCGAGCGCGTGCCCGTGGCCGCGGTAGGTGGCGGCGACCCGGTCGCGCGGCTCGAGCAGGCCGGCGACGCCGGTCGCGACCGCCTCCTGGCCCGAGTAGAGATGCGTGGTGCCGTAGACCTCGCCCTTGAGGAAGAGCGACTGCACGAGCTCCTCGAAGCCGCGGATCAGCAGCATCTGCCGGTAGATCCGCGTGTACAGCTCGAGGTCGTCGAGAACGCGCTCGCTCGTGCTGCTCACGCCGCGCCGGCCTCCTGCCCGAGCTGCGCCGCGAGGTAGTCCCAGTCGCGCTCGAAGCGGTAGGAGTGGCGGGCGGGCGGACCGGGCGCCGAGGTCTCGAGCCAGCGCACGCGGCCGCCCTTGACCTCGTAGAACGCGTGGACGCAGCCGGCGGCGCACCAGAAGACGTCGCCCGGCCGCAGTCCGTAGCGGTCGCCGTCGGCGACGACGTCGACCTCGCCCTCGAGCATGAAGTACGACTCCTCGAACGGGTGGTCGTGCGGGTGGGCGACCGCGCCGGGCTGGTAGTCGACCATGAACATGGTGTGCAGCTGCGCGTCGAGCCGCTGGTCGACGAGCATCTTCACCGCGATCCCGCTGTAGGCGAGGACCGCGGTCGCCATGCTGGCCGAGACCGTCGGCGCTCCGACCGGGGCGCCGTGCCTGAGCACGTCGAGGTCCATCTGCCCCTCGCCGAGGAGGAACAGGTTGCGGTTCCGGGGATCGCGGACGTCGAGAGGCGCGGCGGCCGTGTCCGGCGCCGGGCCGAGCCAGAACGTGTCGCTCCCGTCGGGGCGCGGGCGCGGCGCCGCCATCTCGAGCCAGCGCCCCTCGCCCTCGCAGCGGAACGCGTGCGGCGCGCCGACCGGGACGACGCCGCAGGCGCCCGGCTCGAGCCGGATCCCGCGACCGTCGAGGTAGAGCACCGGCTCGCCCTCGAGCACGTAGAAGCCGGTCTCGAACGAGTGCACGTGCGTGTCGACGTGGCCGGCGGCGAGCGTCACGAGGGTGAGCGCCATGTGCGTCGAGCCCTGGGCGCCGCCGACGAGCCGGCAGCTCTCGAGCCCGGCGGCGTGGCCCGGCAGCGCCGGCGCGAGCTCGACGTCCTCCCGCCGCACGAGCCGGTAGCCCGGCATGCCGTCGGCGAGGTAGCGCGTCCCGGACTCGCCGCTCACGCGCCCGCGCCGTCCCCGGCGATCGCGGCGGCCGCGACCGTCTCGGCGGTGCCGTTGCGCCCCGCGTCGCCGTCGGGGAGCAGGTCGGCGCCGCGGACGTAGATCCGGCCCGCGACGAGCAGCTCCTCGGCCGGGAAGCGGGTGATCACCTCGCAGCCGGTCGCGGTGACGACGACCTCCTCCTCGATCCGCGCGGCGGAGCGGCCGTCGCTCGCGGCGCAGTACGTCTCGAGCGCGAACACCATCCCCTCCTCGATCTCGACCGGGTGGTCGAGCGAGTGGACGCGCGAGATCATCGGCGGCTCGTAGAGGCCGACGCCGATCCCGTGCCCGAACTGGAGCCCGAAGCAGGTCTCCTCGTCGGGGAAGCCGAGCTCCTTCGCGGTCGGCCAGACCGCGGCGATCGTGTCGGTCGTCGCGCCGGGCCGGACGAGCGCGATCGCGGCGTCGAGCCATTCGCGGCAGCGCTTGTACGCGTCGATCTGGGCCGGGCTGACGCCGCCGACGTTGAACGTGCGGTAGTAGCACGTCCGGTAGCCCATGAACGAGTGGATGATGTCGAAGAAGGCCTGGTCGCCCGGGCGCAGGAGCCGGTCGGAGAAGACGTGCGGGTGCGGGTTGCAGCGGTCGCCCGAGACGGCGTTGATCGCCTCCACGTGCTCGGAGCCCATCTCGAAGAGGAGCTGGTGCGCGCGGGCGACGATCTCGTGCTCGTAGATGCCGGGGCGGAGCATCCGGTAGATCTCCTCGTAGACGGCGTCGACGAGCCCTGCCGCCTGGTCGAGCAGCGCGATCTCCTGCGGCGTCTTGATCTTGCGGGCCTCCAGCACGACCTGGGAGCCGTCGGTGACGTGCACGCCCGCCCGCTGCAGCGCCTCCAGCGTGAGCAGGTCGAGCATGTCGACGCCGAGCGGCTCCCCGGCGAGGCCGTGCTCGCGCAGTTCGTGCGCGATCCGCTCGCCGAGCCGGTCGGGGATCCCGGTCTCGACGGGCATCGCCCCGCGCATCGGCGCGACGCCGGCGCGGAAGTTCTCCGGCGGCAGCCACGGCGCGAACAGCTGGTGGTGGCGCGCCGCCGAGCCGAAGTCCCAGAGGATCGGCTCGCCGCCGCGCGGCAGGAGCGCGAAGCGGGCGTTCTTGTCGCGCGCCCACTCGCCGATGTGGGTGCTCGTGACGTAGCGGATGTTGTTCGGGTCGAAGAGCAGCAGCGCGCCGAGGTCGGAGGCCTCGAGCGCCGCCTTCGCGCGGTCGAGGCGGTCCTGCCGGAGGCGCGGGAAGTCGATCCGCTGCTCCCAGTCGACCGCACGGGTCGAGTCCGGCGACCCACCGTGCCTGATCGGCGTCACCGCAGCACCTCCCGGTTCGAGGCGCCCCGCAGGTACGGGAAGAGCGCCATGAAGTCGTCGTCGCCGTAGCCGGCGTCGATCGCCCCGCGCACGAGGGCCTTGAGCTCGTCGGCGAGCGGCAGCTGCACGCGCGCGCTCTCCGCCGCCTCGAGCACGAGCTCGAGGTCCTTCTCCATCAGGCGCGTCGTGAACGTGGCCGAGTAGTCGTCGCGCAGCAGCGGCTCGGTCTTGTAGCGGACGAACGGCGCGCCGGCGGCCGACCCGCCCATCGTCTCGAGGAGCGCCGCGCGGGAGACGCCGGAGGCCTCCGCGAGCACGAGTGCCTCGGCCATCAGCTGCGCGAGGCCGGCGATGACGAGGTTGATCGCGAGCTTCACGATCCGGGCCTGTTCCCGGTCGCCGACGACGGTGATCGTCGGCCCGATCGCGAGCAGGACCGGCTCCGCGCGCGCGACCGCGTCGTCGGCGCCGGAGACGATGAAGCTGAGGTTCCCGGCGCGGACGACGCTCGGATTGCCGCTGACGGGGGCGCGCACGTACAGGAGCGAGGCGTCCTCCGCGAGCGCCGCGACGCGCGCGGACGCGGCCGGCGAGACCGTGCTCAGGTCGACGAGGAGCGCGCCGGCGGGCGCGGCGGCCGCGACCTCCGTCGCGACGGCGTCGAGGGCGTCGTCGTCGGAGAGCGAGGTGAGGATCACGTCCGCCGCCGCGGCGAGCGCGGCCGCGGACTCGGCGACGGTCGCGCCGCGGGCGGCCAGCGGCTCGGCTTTCTCGGGCGTGCGGTTGAACACGGCGAGGTCGTACCCGGCCTCGAGGAGGCGTTCCGCGATCGCCGCACCCATGTTGCCGAGCCCGATCAGCCCCACGGCCGTGCGGGGATCGTGACTGGCGCTCACTGTTCAGTATGAATAAACGAAAAGACCCGTTCGCGTCAAGCTTTCGCCCGTCACTGTACAGCGGTACGAGACGCCCGCAGCCGGCCCGGGACATGCCGAGCCTCCCCGCCGCCGTGCCGCATTCGGCGGCGGGGAGGCTCGACGTGCCTAGCCGCGACCCCGTTCAGA
>DASSNM010000093.1:0-40759 GCA_035688025.1 Gaiellaceae bacterium
TTCCTCCTTCCCAGGCGTTTCGAGTCTCTCTATCTCGACCCTGGCACGACTAGGAGTGAACACATGCAGGAATCGTTCTCCGCGCTCGGCGTGAGCGCACCCGTGGTGCGGGCGCTCGAGCGCCGCGGCATCACGGCGCCGACGGCAGCCGTGCGACCCACGGTAGCAGTCGCGACGCTCCCAGGGCTCGCGTCCGCTGGAGAGAGCGACCGGCGCCGACCGCCGAGACGGCCGCGCCGCGCTTCGTGCGGCAACGAGAAAGGCCCTGTTTCCAGGGCCTTTGTGAGTAGCGGGGGCAGGATTTGAACCTGCGACCTCCGGGTTATGAGCCCGGCGAGCTACCTGGCTGCTCCACCCCGCGTCGCGGCCGACATTGTAGCAACGCCGTTACGATCGGACGCATGTGGGACTGGGCGATCTGGGCCGGGCTGATCGCGGGCTTCCTGGCGGTCGCGGGCGCGCTCGCGTTCCTCGGCGTGCGGATCCTGCAGGCCTGGCGCGACTTCAAGCGCGTCCGCCGGCACCTGGTCAAGGGGCTCGACGACCTCGCGGCGAAAGGCGAGCAGACCGTCGAGAAGGCGGCGGCCGCCGGCGAGACCGAGGAGCTCGCGGCGAGCCTCGCGCGGCTGCGCCGGACGCTCGCGCGCTTCGCCGTGCTGCGCGCGGCGCTCGCCGAGGCGCAGGACACGTTCGGTCGCGTCACCGCGTTCGTCCCGCGCCGGTGATCGTCGCCGGAATCGACCTCGGCACGAACACGACGCGGCTGCTCGTCGCGGACGTGGAGGGCGACGAGCTGCGCGAGCTGCACCGAGAGACGCGCATCACCCGGCTCGGCGAGGGCGTCGACGCGCGCGGCATCCTCCTCCCCGTCCCGATCGCCCGCGTCCGGAACGTCCTCACCGACTACCGGCGCACCGCCGAGTCGCTCGGCGCGGAGCGGATGCTGCTCGTCGCGACGAGCGCCGTCCGCGACGCGGACAACGGCGAGGCGTTCCTCGGCGAGATCGAGTGGAGCTACGGCTTCGCGACTCGGCTCCTCTCCGGCGAGGAGGAGGCTGCGACCGTGCGGCGCGGCGTCGGCGCGACCGAGCCGGGGACGCTGATCGTCGACATCGGCGGCGGCTCGACCGAGCTCGTCCTCGACGACTTCCACACGAGCCTCCCGCTCGGCTCGGTGCGGTTCACCGAGCGCCACGGCGAGGACGTCCCGGCGCTCGTCGCCGCCGCGCGCGAGCTGCTCCCCGAGCTGGAGCCGAGGGCCGCCGTCGCGACGGCCGGGACGGTGACGACGCTCGCCGCGCTCGACCTCGGCCTCGCCGAGTACGACCGCGAGCGCGTCCACGGGCACCGCCTGACCCTCGCCGCCGCGCGCGAGCAGCTCGACCGGCTCGCCGCGCTGCCGCTCGCCGAGCGCCGCGAGCTGCGGGCGCTCGAGCCGGAGCGTGCGCCGGTCATCGTCGCCGGCGCCGCGATCCTCGTCGCCGTCCTCGAACGCTACGGCCTCGACGCGGCGACGGTCAGCGAGCACGACCTCCTCGACGGCACGGCCCTCATGGCCGCCGAGCTTCCCGAGCCGGCCGAGGGCGAGGCGCCGCCCGGCGCCTACACCTGCTGCTAGCGACCTGCCCGCTCGGGACATGTCAGGTGTCTGACACCGGACGTGGCCGTTCGAGACGCGTCCGCGACGGGCTTCCGCCCTCGGCGCGCCGGCCGCTTGTCCCGTCGGGACATGTCAGGTGTCTGACACCGGACGTGGCCGTTCGAGACAGGCGTCGTGAGCTCGAAGCCGCCCTAGAGGACGACGGCGCCGGGATCGGGATCCGGCTCCTGCGGCTCGTCCTCGGCGAGGCGCCGCTGGACGACCGCCCGCGAGAGGACGCCGACGAGCCGGCCCTCCTCCTCGACCACCGGCACGCGCTCGAGGTCGTGCTCCTCGAGGAAGCGGTACGCCGAGTCGAGCGGGAGCGCCGCGTCGAGCGTGTGGTTCGGCGGCTCCGCGATCTCCCGCAGCACGACCTCGCGCGGATCGCGCCCGGCGGCGACGACCTCGCGGACGAGCGTCTTCCGCGTCACCACGCCGAGCAGGCGCCCGCCCTCCTCGCTGACGAAGATCGCGCGCACGTCGTCGCGTTCCGCGAAGCAGCTGCCCGCCTCCTGCGCGCTCGCGCCGGCGGCGAGCGTCGTCGGCTCGGGAACCATCGCGTCGCGGACGGTCTCGGGGGTCATCGTGCGCATTGTCGCCTCTACGGATAGATCCCGCGCGCCTCGAGCGCCCCGGCCACCTCGCGGATCGCCGCGACCATCGCCGCCTGCCGCAGCGTGATGCGCTTCTCGTCGGCGACGGAGTACACACGGTCGAACGCGTCGGTCATCTTGTCGGACAGCTTGCGCCGGATCTCCTCGCGGTCCCAGAAGAGCCGGCCGAGGTCCTGCACCCACTCGAAGTAGGAGACGGTGACGCCGCCCGCGTTCGCGAGGATGTCCGGCACGACCGGGATCCCGCGCTCGGCGAGGATCGCGTCCGCCTCGAGCGTCGTCGGGCCGTTCGCGCCCTCGACGACGAGCGACGCGTGGATCTTGTCGGCGTTCAGGCCGGTCACCTGGTCCTCGCGCGCGGCGAGCACGAGCAGGTCGCACGGCAGCTCGAGCAGCTCCTCGTTCGTCACCCGCTCGCAGCGGTCGTAGCCCTCGAGCGACCCGTGCGCGGCGACGTACTCGTGGAGCGCCGGCACGTCGAGGCCTCCCTCGTCGTGGACGCCGCCGGAGATGTCCGAGACGCCGACGACGATCGCGCCGCGCTCGTGCAGCTCCGAGGCCGCGACGCCGCCGACGTTGCCGAAGCCCTGGACGACGCAGCGCTGCCCGGCCAGCTCGCGGCCGAGCCGCACGCACGCCTGGTCGGCGACCATGACGACGCCGGCGCCGGTCGCCTCGCGGCGGAAGACGGAGCCGCCGACCGAGATCGGCTTCCCGGTGACGATCTCCGGCACCGCGTGGCCCTTCAGCATCGAATACGTGTCCATCATCCAGGCCATCGTCTGCTCGTTCGTGGCCATGTCCGGGGCGGGGATGTCGGTCTGCGGGCCGATCTCGCGGACGAGCTCCGAGGTGAAGCGGCGCGTCAGCTTCTCCAGCTCGCGCGGGGAGAGCGAGCGCGCGTCCACGCGGATCCCGCCCTTCGCGCCGCCGTACGGGAGGCGCAGGAGCGCGCACTTCCACGTCATCCAGCTCGCGAGCGCGGCGCACTCGCCGAGCGAGACCTCCGGGTCGTAGCGGATCCCGCCCTTCGTCGGCCCGAGCACGGTCGAGTGCTGGACGCGGTAGCCGGTCATCACCTCGATCGAGCCGTCGTCGCGGCGCAGCGGCACGCTGACGATCACCGCGCGCTCGGGATAGCTGAGGCGCTCCTCGACCATGGCCGAGACGCCGGCGTACGGGAGCGACTGCTCGAACTGGGCCCGCGCCATCAGGAACAGAGGCGTGTCCCACTCCAGGGTTCCGTGCTCCGGTGAGGACGCCTCCACCCGTGCCACGGCGCGGAGCGTACCGCTAGCCGTCGGACAGGGCGCGGGCGACCCGCTCCCGGACGCCGCGCGCGCCCGCCAGCGCGAGCGGGTCGCCGGAGACGCTGGCGACGAGCTCGGTCGCCTCGCGCGCGACGCGATCGCGCTCGGAGGAGAGGCCGGCGCCGGCGACGAGCAGCGCCCCGCGCGCCCGGGCCGCCCACTCCGGCAGCTCCCGGAGCCCGTCCGGAGCGGCGGCCGCCTCGTGCGCGACGCGCGAGATCGCGGCGAGACGCTCGCTCAGCCCGGCCGCCTCGCGCTCGAGCCCGGCGGCCTCGCTCCGACGCGCCGCCTCCTCGCCCTCGAGGCGGGCCCGCCCCGCCTGCGCGCGCTCGAGGCGCGAGACGGCGTCGCGGAGGTCGTCGCGGGCGTGCTGGACGGCGCGCGCCGCGGTGAGGGTCTCCTGCTCTCCGCGCGCGTCGCGTTCGCGGCTCTCCGCCTCGGCGAGCGCCGCCTCCGCCTCCGCGCGCGCCGCCGCCACCGCTTCCTGCTCGCGCGCGAGCGCGGCGAGCGCGTCCGGGAGCGAGTCGAGGAAGCCGATCGCCTCCCGCGCGGCCGCGCCCGTCCGCTCGACGTCCGCCGCGAGCCGCTCCACCTCGCCCAACTCGGCCGCCGCCCGCTCGTCGCGGCGCTCGAGCTCGTCGGCGAGCCGGAGCAGCGCCTCGCTCATTCCGCCCCGACCGGCTCCGGCGGCGGGATCGCGAACTCGGTCCCCTCCGGCGGCGGCGTCGGCTCGTTGCGCGAGCGAAGCGGCACCTCGCGCAGCAGCAGCGAGACGACGAACGCGAGCACGCCGAACGGCGCCGCCCAGAGGAAGACGGTGTGCAGCGCGTGCTCGAACGCGACGATCAGCCCCTGGTGCACGTCGTGCGGCAGCGTCTTCAGCTTCGCCGGCGGCGAGTGGAGCAGCGCGGACGCGTTCTTCGAGCCGAGATGGATGCGCGCGGGCAGCTCGCGCGGCAGCCAGTAGCCGAGCCGGTTCGTGAAGATGGCGCCGAAGATCGCGACCCCGAACGAGCCGCCGATCTGCCGGAAGAACATCGTCCCGGAGGTCGCCGTCCCCATGTGGCGCGGCTCGACGGCGTTCTGCACCGCGAGCACGACGACCGGCATGATCAGGCCCATCCCGACGCCGAGGACGAGCATCGCGAGGGCGAGCCACGCGTACGAGGTGCGGATCCCGATCAGCGACAGGAGCGCCATCCCGACGGTCATCAGGACCGTCCCGGCGATCGGGAACGGCCGGTAGCGGCCGATCTTCGAGATCACGCGGCCGCCGACGATCGACGCGGTCAGGACGCCGGCCATCATCGGCAGCAGCTTCAGCCCGGACGCGGTCGCGGACACGCCGTGCACGACCTGGAGGAAGAGCGGCACGTAGACGATCGCGCCGAACATCGCGAGCACGACGAGGAACGACATCGCCGAGGACGCGTTGAAGATCCCGTTCGAGAACAGGTGCGGCGGGATGATCGGCTCGGCGGCGCGGCGCTCCTGGAGCGCGAACAGGACGAGCAGGACGGCGCCGGCGACGAACAGCCCGACGATCGTCGGCGAGCCCCACGCGTACTGCGTGCCGCCCCAGGAGAGCCCGAGCGTGAGCGTCCCCGCCCAGCCGGCGAGCAGGATCGCTCCCTCGACGTCGATCCGGTGCTGCAGCCGCTCGCGCGTCTTCGGCAGCACGGCGGCGACGACGACGAGGGCGAGCGCGCCGAGGGGCAGGTTGACGTAGAAGACCCAGCGCCAGGAGAGGTGGTCGGTGAAGAAGCCGCCGATCAGGGGCCCGACGACCGACGAGAGCGCGAACACGCCGCCCATGTAGCCCTGGTAGCGGCCGCGCTCGCGCGGCGGGACGATGTCGCCGATGATCGCGATCGCGCCGACCATCAGGCCGCCGGAGCCGAGACCCTGCAGCGCGCGGAAGCCGATCAGCTCGGCCATGTTCTGGGAGATCCCGCAGAGGATCGAGCCGCCGAGGAAGATCACGATCGCGAGCTGGAAGAACAGCTTGCGGCCGTACAGGTCGCCGAGCTTGCCGTAGAGCGGCGTCGAGATCGTCGACGCGAGGATGTACGCGGTGACGACCCACGAGTACTGCTCCAGCCCGCCGAGGTCGCCGACGATGGTCGGCAGCGCCGTGCCGACGATCGTCTGGTCGAGGGACGCGAGCAGCATCCCGAGCATCAGACCCGAGTAGACGAAGAGGATCTGGCGATGTCCGAGCGGCCCTGTCACCCCGTCCCAGTGTGCCAGCAGCCTCACACGTCGTGACTCGATGCCGGGAGCGGGACTCGAACCCGCACGGCCGCGAGGCCACCCGATTTTAAGTCGGGCGCGTCTGACCAGTTTCGCCATCCCGGCCGCGTGAGCGTACCGCCCGCCGCCGCGACCGACATGCGCGGGCGCGGCCCGCACCGGCCCGCCGTCGGAGCGCGATCCGGCGCAGCCGGGTCGCACCCGGCGAGCGGAAAGCGGAGCCGCGCGATTCGCGCGCGGAGCGGGCGAAGCCGACAACACGGTTTCGCCATCCCGGCCGCGTGAGCGTACCGCCCGCCGCCGCGCGGGTAGGCTCCGCGCGATGACGCACGACATCGTCGTCCTGATCGCCGGACTGGGCGTCGCCGGACAGGCGATCGTCGTCCTCGGCGTCCTGCTGGCACTCGCCGCGCGGAACCGCCTCCGCTCCTGGCTGTGGGGCTACGAGCTCTGGGCCGCGTTCGTCGTCGCGGCGGTCGCGACCGGCGGCAGCCTCTTCTTCTCGCAGGTCGCGCACTTCGTGCCGTGCGAGTTCTGCTGGTTCCAGCGGATCTGCATGTACCCGCTCTCGCTGCTGCTGCTCTTCCTCGCCTTCCACGGCGACAACCGGGCGGCGCGCTACCTGATCCCGTTCCCGGTCGTCGGCGCCGGCCTCTCGATCTACCACCTGCTGATCGAGAACGGCGTCGTCAAGCAGAGCCTCGAGTGCTCGATCTCCGCTCCGGGCGGCTGCGCGACGAAGTGGATAAACGAGTTCGGCTACATGACGATCCCGACCCTCGCGCTCACCGCCTTCGTCCTTCTCATCGGATTCTTGGTCCTGGCGGCCGCCGGCGCCGACGAGCCCGATACGCTTTCGCCCGATGCCGAGCGGTAAGCGAGCACGCCAGCAGCGCCAGCAGGGAGTCGCCCCGAAGGCGCCGCCGCCCGTCCGCTCGAAGGGCGGCGGGCCGGGGATGCGGCGCGCGGACCCGAAGGTGCTCGCGATCGTCGGCGGAGGCTTGGCCGGGGTGGTCGTCCTGGTCCTCGTCCTGTGGGCGGTCGGCGTGATCGGCGGCAAGTCGAGCGGCATCCCGAGCGGGACGCCGACGATCGGCCGCATCGACGCGAGCTCGCTCCCGGGCGCCGCCGACATCCAGGCGCTCTACAAGGGCATCCCGCAGAACGGCCTGACGCTCGGCAAGCCGGACGCGCCGGTGACGATGGTCATGTTCATCGACCTCCAGTGTCCGGTCTGCCAGCAGTTCGAGGTCACGTCGCTGCCGACGATCGTGCAGAAGTACATCCGCCCCGGGAAGGTCAAGCTCGAGCTGAAGCCGTGGGCGTTCATCGGCAGCGACTCGTTCAAGGCGCGGAAGGCGCTGATCGCGGCCTCGTACCAGAACAAGGCCTTCGAGTGGGCGGGCGTCCTCTACGACAACCAGCAGCCGGAGAACTCCGGCTGGGTGACCGACTCGATGCTCGCCCAGATCTCCGCGAGCGTCACCGGGCTGAACGTCCCGCAGCTGTTCGCCGCCCGGAACACGCAGCAGACGACGCAGATCGCGAAGCAGGTGGACGACCTCGCGAACGCCGACGGCGTCACCGGGACGCCGACCGTCCTGATCGGCGCCGGCGCCCAGAAGCCGAAGGACGTGACCGCGCCCGGCAGCTCGCCGACGCTGAACGAGGTCACGAGCGCGATCGACAACGCGCTCGGCTAGAACCTCGCAAAGAGCGGCTTTTTCCTGCTTGACCTGCCGCGGCGCCCGCGATTAGGCTCTGCGAGCCGGTTCCGATGGACTCACGGGTTCGTCGGGGCCGGCATTTTCGTGCGCGCACACGGGTTCCGTCCGACGGCCTCTCTAGCGTTCGTCGGCCCATGATCCAGTTGCTCGCACTCCTGCTCGGACTCGCCCTCGGCGCGGCCGGCGCGTGGCTCGCCCTGCGGGCGCATTACGCGTCGCGGCTCTCCGCGCTCGACGAGGCGCGCGAGTCGCTCGGGACGACGATGAAGGCGCTCGCCGCGGACGCGCTCGCGACGAGCAACCAGTCGTTCCTCGAGCTCGCGAAGTCGCAGCTCGAGCAGCTGCAGCAGAAGACGACGCAGGACCTCGAGCAGCGCAAGCAGGCGGTCGAGCATCTCGTCGCGCCGATCCGGGAGTCGCTCCAGAAGGTCGACGGCAAGCTGCAGCAGCTCGAGGTCGCCCGCACGCAGGCGTACTCCGAGCTCACCGTGCAGGTCCGGCAGCTCGCCGAGACGCAGACCGCCCTGCGCAGCGAGACCGGGAACCTCGTCAGCGCGCTCCGCGACCGGCCGAACGTGCGCGGCCGCTGGGGCGAGATCCAGCTCAAGCGCGTGGTCGAGCTCGCCGGCATGGTCGAGCACTGCGACTTCGAGACGCAGCACCACGTGGCGACCGAGGACGGGCGGCTCCGCCCGGATCTCACCGTCAAGCTGCCGGGCGCGAAGACGGTCGTCGTCGACTCCAAGTTCGCCGGGCAGGCGTACCTCGAGTCGCTCTCCGCCGGCACCGACGAGGAGCGCCTGGCGAAGCTCAAGGACCACGCCCGGCAGGTGCGCGACCACATCGGCAAGCTCTCCGCGAAGAGCTACTGGTCGCAGTTCGCGGAGACGCCCGAGTTCGTCGTCCTGTTCATCCCCGGGGAGACGTTCCTCACGGCCGCGCTCGAGCAGGATCCGTCGCTGATCGAGGAGGGCGTCAACCAGCAGGTGATCCTCGCCACGCCGACGACGCTGATCGCGCTCCTGCGCGCCGTCGCCTACGGCTGGCGCCAGGAGACGATCGCCGAGTCGGCGAAGGCGATCAGCAGCGACGCGCGCGAGCTCTACACGCGGCTCGCCAAGTTCACCGACCACGTCGCGAAGATGGGGCGCGGGCTCGAGACCGCCGTCGGCGCCTACAACGAGGCGGTCGGCTCGCTCGAGAGCCGGGTGCTGCCGAGCGCCCGCAAGTTCCGCGACCACGGCGTCTCGCCGACGGCGGAGGTCGCCGAGCTCGGCGGCGTCGAGCGGAGCGTCCGTCCGGTGACGGCGCCCGAGCTGCCGCCGGCCGCCGACGCGGCCTAGGGGCTTGACGTGGAACAGCCGGGTCGCCCGGATGCCGCCCCGGGCCAGACGGGCGGCTATTCCGCACCGAGCCTCTAGAACCTGAGCAGCGCCGCGACGCCGCCGACCGGCTCGAGGTCGCGCTGCTCCTCGCCGACGACGTGGACGGTGCCGCCGTGGTTCAGCGTCTGGTGGACGGCGAGGTCGAGCCCGTTCGGGCAGCCCTCCATCGAGGTGCCGTCGAGCGGGCAGGCGCCGTCGCTCGTCGCCGCGCGGCCGCAGGCCGGGCAGCGGTAGGCGGGCCGGTCGGCGCCGTCCTGCACGAGCAGCAGGTCGACCCGGCCGTCGGACGCGGCCTCGAGCGTCTCGTCCCAGCCGGTCGCGGCGCGGCCCGCCTTCGCGGCCTCCTCGCGCCAGCGCTCGAGCAGGGCCCGGTCGCGGTCGGCGCGCCAGGCGTCCAGCAGCGGCCGCGCGGCCGCGAGCAGCTGCTGCGCGTCCGCGTGCGCCTCCGCTGTCGTCCAGCCGGCGAGGCACGACCGCGTCTCGGTCGCCAGCATCGCCTCGAAGTCGGGGCGGGACCCCTCGGGGCCTGCGAGCACGATCGGGACGCCTCGGAGCCGGCGGACGCAGCCGTCGAGCGTCTCGGCGACCTCGCCGAGATGCCGCGCGACGATCTCCTCGATGTGCCGCTCGTAGCGGGCCTGCGACCAGCCGCCCTGGTCGTGCCTGCCCGGCACCTCGTCGCTGCGGTCGGCGATCGCCACGAGCCTGCCGCCGCGCAGCCGGAAGACCTCGCCCCGCTCGCGCCCGACGTAGGCGACGAGCGCGCCCTCCTCCCCGCCCGCCTGGCGGACGAGCGGCGCGAGATACAGCTCGTCGCCGATGCGCGCCGCGTCCGCGATCGGCGCCGGCAGCTCGATCGGCCGCCAGAAGTTGTCGAGCCCGGCCGCGAAGATCGCGAGCCCGCGCGCGCCGTCGCGGTCGAAGTCGGCGTCGAACCAGGTGCGGATGCGCTCCAGGTCGGACTCGAGCGCCTTGCGCGTCGCGCCGTCGAGCGAGGCGCGGCGCTCCGCCAGCTGCCGCTCCGCGTCCGAGATCAGCGACCGCATCCGCGTCTGGGCGTCCGCGACCGTCGGCACCTCGCTCGGGTCGAGGTTCACGTAGACGCTGACCGCACGTCCCTTGTCGGCGCGGAAGCCCGCCAGCTCCCGGAGCGTGTCCCACGTGATCGTGCCCGCCACGCCCCGCGTCTTTCCCCTTCGCCCGATTTCATGCCTGCCGCGTGCGGCTCCCGGGAACGTCCTTCCGGCGCGATTCGTTTAATACGGGTGAGAGCTTTCGAGGAAGGAAGGAACCGAGAGGCATGAGCGACGACGTGCGCGACCTGATCATCATCGGCGGCGGCCCCGCCGGCTACACGGCCGCGCTCTACGCGGCCCGCGCGAACCTGGAGCCGCTCGTGATCGAGGGCTTCAGCTGGGGTGGCCAGCTGATGATCACGAGCGACGTGGAGAACTATCCGGGCTACCCGGACGGGATCATGGGGCCGGAGATGATGGCCGAGTTCCGCCGCCAGGCGGAGCGGTTCGGCACCGAGTTCGTCACCGACGACGTGACCGAGGTCGACTTCTCGGAGCGGCCGTTCAGGATCACGGTCGACAAGGACGAGTACCGGGCGCGCGCCGTCATCGTCGCGACCGGCGCGAGTGCGCGCTGGCTCGGCCTCGAGTCCGAGGAGCGGCTCAAGGGGCGCGGTGTCTCCGCGTGCGCGACCTGCGACGGCGCGTTCTTCCGCGACAAGCACATCTACGTCGTCGGCGGCGGCGACTCCGCGTTCGAGGAGGGGCTCTTCCTGACCCGCTTCGGCTACAAGGTGACGCTCGTCCACCGGCGCAACGACTTCCGCGCCTCCCAGATCATGGTCGACCGGGCGCGCGGCCACGAGAAGATGGAGTTCAAGACCCCGTTCGTGGTCGAGGAGGTGCTCGGCGACGACTCGATCAGCGGGCTCCGGCTCCGCAACGCCGAGACGGACGAGGTCGAGCAGGTCGAGGCGGGAGCGCTCTTCGTCGCGATCGGCCACGACCCGAACACGGCGCTCTTCGTCGACCAGCTCGACCACGACGAGAACGGCTACCTCGTCACGAAGCCGGGCTCGACCGAGACGAACGTCCCGGGCGTGTTCGCCGCAGGCGACGTCCAGGACCACGTCTACCGCCAGGCGGTCACGGCCGCCGGCAGCGGCTGCATGGCCGCGCTCGACGCGGAGCGCTTCCTCGCCGCCGAGGAGGGCCACGTCGAGACGGCGCTCACCGCGCCGCGGCCCGAGGCGGAGTCGGCGCAGGTCTAGCCGGTTCCGCGTCGAACCCGCGCCCGATGGGCGCGACCTGGATCGACCTGCTCGACCCGAGCCCCGACGAGCTGCGCGACAAGGCGCCGCGCGAGCTCGAGGAGACCGCGCTCGCCCGGCTGCTCGCCCCGCCCGAGCACGCCGACGAGCCGCGGCCGACGCTGCAGGGACACGGCGACTACGTCTTCGGCGTCTTCCTGGTCGCCGTCGTCGACGGCGACCAGGACTCCGTCTACTACCAGGAGATCGACCTCGTCCTCACGCACGAGACGCTGCTCACGGTCCGCAAGACGCCCGAGAACGGCCGCCCCGCCTGCGACGTCGAGATCGTCCGCAAGGCGGCGAAGCCGGACGACTCGGCCGGGATGCTCGCGTTCCGGCTCGTCGACGAGATCGCCGAGCGCTACCTCGACCTGGTGGACGCGCTCGACGAGGAGATCGACGAGCTCGAGGACAAGGTCGAGGAGCAGCCGCCGGAGCTGACGCGGCAGCGGATCTCGTCGCTCCGCCACGACCTGCTCCACATCCGGCGCACGCTCGCGCCGATGCGCGACGCGATCCGCCGCGTGATCGACGACATCGTCGAGGTCGAGGAGGGGCCGGAGGTCTTCCCGCACGAGGTCGAGGTCGCGTTCAACAGCGCCTACGACAAGCTGATGCGGGCGTTCGACGGGCTCGAGCTCTCGCGCGACCTGCTCGCGAGCGTCCGCGACTACCACCAGGCGAAGATCGCGAACGACCAGAACGAGGTGATGAAGCGGCTGACCGTGATCGCGTCGCTGCTCCTCCTCCCCACCTTCATCGTCGGCCTCTACGGCCAGAACTTCGTCGACATCCCCGAGCTGCGGTGGCACCTCGGCTACCTGTACGTCTGGGCGGTGATCGTCGCGACGACGATCGGCCAGCTCTGGTGGTTCCGCCGCAACCGCTGGTTCTGACGGCCCCGCCGATACCCTGACGCGGTGCCGCACTACATCTGCCCGAACTGCAAGGAGCGCTCGGTCGACATCGACGCGCGCGAGGGGTTCAGCGCCGACGCCCCCGCCTGCCGGAGCTGCGGCTTCGGCTTCCTCTTCGAGCTGATGGACGACTACTACCCGGCCCCGACGACCGGATTCGTGACCTGCGACCAGGCGGGTCGCGTGCTCGCGGTCGGCCGCGGCGTCTTCGAGCTGAGCGGCTGGTCGGAGGCGGACGTGCTCGGCGCCGACCTCGTCTCGGCGTTCGGGCTCTCCGGCTTCGAGGAGGACCGGAACCCGGTGAAGCTCGCGCTCGAGTGGGGCGTGCGGCGGCTCGGCGAGCAGCTGCGGCTGCGGACTCGCGGCGGCCAGGAGAAGCGGATCGTCGCCGACTTCTTCCCGGCCTACGACGACGACGGCGGGCTCCTCGTCGCCCTCACGCCGGCGCTTGCGTAACTAGCCGCCTGTGCGGTTGCGGCTTTCGCCGGATGGCCCGGCGGGCGCGCCGTCCCATCGATAGGCCGAAAGGAGGGACCATGCGATCCCGCAAGGTTCTTCTCGTGCTCGTTCCTACGGCGGCGGCGGCGCTGGTCGCGGCGACCGCGGCGTTCGGCGCCCCGCCGGGAGCCTCGTATCCGTGGGCGCAACCCGGGACGGCCCTGCCGACGGCCACTTGCACGCAGCCGCCGGCGTCCGTGCCGATCGCGCCCGCGCCAGCCGCAGCCCCCGGCTGCTCGTACGAGTGGGCGCAGCCCGGCACCCTCGCGCTGCAGACGGTCTCGACACAGCCGCCTGCCTGGGTGCCGATCGTGCCCGCGAAGGCCGGCCCGTAGGACGGGCGGAGGCCGGGGACCGCCGTGCGCGGCCCCCGGCCGCAACGTAGGCTTCCGACGTGCGGACAGTCGTCGCGATCGCCGTCGCAGGGGCAGCGGGCGCGCTCGCGCGCTACGGCCTGGAGGGATTCGTGTCGCGCCGCGCCGCGGGCGCATTCCCGTGGGGGACGTTCGCGGTCAACGCCTCCGGCGCGTTCGCGCTCGGCTTCCTGTTCACGGTGATGACCGAGCAGCTCTCGACCGCGTCCTGGCTGCGGAGCGCCGTCACGATCGGCTTCCTCGGCGCCTTCACGACCTTCTCCACCTTCTCGTTCGAGACGTATCGCCTGCTCGAGGACGGCGCGCTCGGGCTCGCCGCGGCGAACGCGCTCGGCTCCCTCGCCGCGGGGCTCGCGGCGGTCTACCTCGGCGTCGTCGCCGGAAGGGCTCTGTGAGGTCCCGGTGAAGATCGAGGGTGAAGGCAAGCTGCTGCGCCTGTTCATCGGCGAGTCGGACACCTGGCACGGCAAGCCGCTCTACCAGGCGATCGTCGAGCGCGTCCGTGAGGAGGGACTCGCCGGCGCGACCGTGATCCGCGGCATCGAGGGCTTCGGCGCCGACTCCCACCTGCACACGTCGCGGATCCTCCGCCTCTCCGAGGACCTGCCGGTCGTGATCGAGATCGTCGACACGCCCGAGCGGATCGACCGGATCGTGCCGATCCTCGACGAGATGGTCTCCGAGGGGATGCTGACGCTCGAGCGCGTGCAGATCGTCTCGTACCGCTCCAGCGCCGAGTAGCCACAATGGCGGAGTGGAGTCCCTGCAGGGACAGCTCCTGATCGCGTCGCCGTCGCTTCTCGACCCGAACTTCAAGCGCACGGTCGTGCTCGTCACCGAGCACTCGGAGGAGGGCGCGGCCGGGCTCGTGCTCAACCGGCCGTCGCCGGTGGCGGTCGCCGAGGTCGTGCCCGCGCTCGAGCCGCTCGTCGACGACGGCGAGCAGGTCTGGGTCGGCGGCCCGGTGCAGACCGACGCCGTGCTCGTGCTCGGCGAGTTCGCGGATCCGGACGACGCCGCGGTGCCGCTCTTCGGCGCGCTCGGCTTCCCGTCGCTCGAGGAGCCCGAGGCGGTCGCCGTCCAGACGACGCGCCGGCGCGTCTTCGCCGGCTACGCGGGCTGGGGCGCCGGCCAGCTCGAGGGCGAGCTGGAGCGCGACGACTGGATCCTCGAGCCGGCCGCCCCGGACGACCCGTTCACCGAGGACCCGGACGCGCTCTGGGCGGACGTGCTGCGCCGCAAGGGCGGCGTCTACGAGCTCGTGGCGCGGATGCCCGAGGATCCGTCGCTGAACTGACCGACGAAGACCTCGGTCGCGACCGAGACCAGCCCGTCGTGGCCGGCGCCGAGCCTGCGGATCTCGGCGGCGATCCGCTCCCGGTCGGCGGGCGACGCGTTCACGAACCCGCTCGTCGAGCCCGCCCACTCGACGATCGCCTCGACGCCCAGCGGCCGCCGCTGCCGGAAGCGGCGCTCCTCGAGCGGCACCGGACACGCCTCGCGCCACGTGGCGCCGGCCACGGCCTCGGGCCGGATCGCCGCGAGCAGCCGGTCGACCGGGCCGAGCAGCGGGTCGTCGTCGTCCCACTGGTTCCAGAGGAGCGCGAAGCCGCCGCCCGGGCGCAGGACGCGGCGGAGCTCGGCGAATGCCCGCTCCGGCTCGAACCAGTGGAACGCCTGGCCGACCGTGACCGCGTCGACCGAGCCGTCCGGGAGCGGGATCTCCTCGGCGGTGCCGAAGCGCGCCTCCACCCCGGGAACGACCCGCTCGAGCACGCCGCGCATCTCGTCGCCGGGCTCGACCGCGACGACGTCGAAGCCGCGCGCGACGAGCTGACGCGTCAGCTTGCCGGTGCCGGCGGCGAGGTCGAGGACGCGGGCGCGGGCGCCCAGGCCGAGCCGCTCGGCGATCCAGTCGACGGCCGCGTCGGCGTAGAGCGGCCGGGCGCGCTCGTACTGCTCGGCGACCGTCTCGAAGCTGCAGCGGTAGCGCGGGTCGCTCACACGCGGCTCGCGGGGCAGAGGTCGACGAGCACGCAGTCCTCGCAGCGCGGCCTGCGCGCGTCGCAGACACGGCGGCCGTGCCAGATCAGCAGGTGCGGGAACCGCGCCCAGTCCGCGCGCGGGACGAGCTTCACGAGGTCGCGCTCGATCTTCACCGGGTCCTCCTGCTTCGTCAGCCCGAGCCGCTGCGAGAGCCGGCGGACGTGCGTGTCGACCACGATCCCCTGCGCGTGCCCGAGCTCGGCCGCGACGACGTTCGCCGTCTTCCGCGCGACGCCGGGCAGGCGGGTCAGCTCGGCGAGCGTCCGCGGCACCTCGCCGTCGAACTCCTCGAGCAGCAGCCGCATCGTGCCGCGGATCGACTTCGCCTTCTGCCGGTAGAAGCCCGTCTGGAACACGTCGCGCTCGAGCTCCTCCTGCGGCACGGCGAGGTAGTCCTCGGGCCGGTGGTACTTCCGGAACAGCTTCTCGGTGACGCGGTTGACGTTCACGTCGGTCGTCTGCGCGGAGAGCATCACCGACACGAGCAGCTCGAGCGGGCTGCGGAAGCGGAGCGCGATCGCCGCGTCGGCGTGCTCGACGGCGAGCCGCTCGACGATCGGCCGGATCCGCTCGCGCTTCGGGCCGACGCGCTTGCGCGCCTCCGCGATGTAGCTGCGCGCCATCAGGCGACGGCCGTGAGCGACGGCGTGCCGCCGCGCAGCCGCGGCCCGGCGCAGACGAGGTCGAGCGCCGGGCAGCCGTTGCAGGCGAACTCGCTCGGCGTCGGCCGGAAGTCGCCCGCCTGGATGCGGGCGATCGCCTCGGAGAGCTCGGCCTCGAGCTCCGGCACCTGCGCGAGCGTGAACGTCGTCTCGACGACCGCGTCCGGCCGCTCGAGGAAGCAGTAGGCGACCTCGACCTCCTCCGCCCCGGCCCGGAAGCACGCGAGCGCGTAGACGAGCCGCTGCAGGCGGTAGTCGGCGTCGACGATCTCGTCGGGCGACGCCTCGCCGAGCAGGTTCGTCTTGTAGTCGACGACGAGCGCCCGCGGCCCGCTCAGGTGGAGGGCGTCGACGAAGCCGTGCAGGAGGACGCCGTCGTGCTCGAACGTGAAGTGCCGCTCCTTCTCGACCGGGGCGAGCGCCGCGACCCGCGCGGCGAGCGGCGAGTCGCAGTACGACGCGACGAACGCGCGGATGCGCTCCAGCTCCTCGTCGGAGACGAGCGGATACCAGCCGCGCACCTGCTCGACGTCCGGCACCGCCGGCGCGGACAGGTCCGTCTGCTCGAGCAGGCGGTGCACCGCGTCGCCGACCTCGGTCGCGCGCAGCCCGCCCGGCTCGCCGTCCCCACGCGGCGCGAGCGGCCGCTCGGACATGCCCGCGACCCGCAGCGCGAAGTACTTGTACGAGCACTGTTCGAAGAGGGAGAGCGCCGTGAACGAGAGCCGGCGCACGCGGTGGAGCGGCGGCTCCGGCAGCGCGGGCAGCGGCGGCAGCTCGGGCGCGGCGGGCGTCGCGGCGACGTCCTCGACGGCGGTGAAGAGCGCGAGCTGCCCGACCTCCGGGAGGTCCTCCTCGGCCGCCGGCTCCGGATGCGCCGGCTCGTCGGTCCAGTCCTCGGCGCGCCAGCGGTCGAGCCGGACGACGAGCCGCGCGTCGCCGCGCTCCAGCTCGAGCGGGTCCTCCCCGGCGGCGTCCAGCTCCTCGTCCGCGTCCAGCCGCCCGAGCACCCAGCCGATCGGCGTCGCAGCGTCGCGCTCGGTCGTGCGGTCGATCGAGCCCGAGACGATCAGCCGCTCCTTCGCGCGCGTCATCGCGACGTAGTAGAGGCGGAGCCGCTCGGCCCGCTCCTCCTCGCGCCGCGCCTCCCTCACCTCCTCGTAGTCGAACGCGCCGCGCCGCTTCGTCGTCAGCGGGTCGGCGACGCGGAACCCGAACCGCCCGTCGGCGAGGGCGAGGATCTCCTCCGGCGAGGGCGGCGCCTTGTCGCGGCCGGCGTCGGCGACGATCACGACCTTGAACTCGAGGCCCTTCGCGGCGTGGATCGTGAGCAGGCGCACGGCGTCGGCGCCCTCCTCCTCCGCGACCGCCTCGAGCTCGCGCGCGCCGACCGCCTCCTGCTCGGCGACGAAGCGGACGAAGCCCTCGACGTCCGGGCCGCGCAGCTCCTCGTACGAGCGCGCGAGCCGCGCGAGCTTGCGCATGTTCGCGTAACGGCGGCGGCCGTCCCACTGCGCGAGGACGGCGAGGTCGTAGTCGTGCTCGGAGACGATCCGCTCGCACAGCCGCTCGAGCGAGAGCCGCGGCATCGCGGCGACGAGCCGGTCGAACCGCTGCCGGAACGCGCGGAGGAGCCGCTCGTCGCGCTCGGCGAGCCCGGGCGGGAGCGCGTGCTCGATGCCGGCGAAGAGCGGCCGCCGCGACGCCGAGCGCCGGACGAGCGCGAGCGCGTCGTTCGAGAGCCCGACGAACGGCGAGGCGAGCACCGAGAGGAGCGCGAGGTCGTCGTAGCGGTTCTGCAGCAGCCGCAGGTACGCGAGCATGTCGACGACCTGCTGCTGGCCGAAGTAGCCCTTGCCGGTCGCGCGGTAGGTCGGCAGATCCGCCTTGCGGAGCTCGTCCTCGTACCACTCGGCGTCCGTGCCGGCGGCGAAGAGGAGCACGATCTCGCCGGGCGTCGCGACGCCCGCGTCGACGAGCTCCCGCACCCGGCGCGCGACCGCGCGCGCCTCGGCGCGCCGCCAGTGGACGCCGCTCTCCGCGTAGCTCGCCTTGTCCGTCACGAGCAGCTCGACGGGATGGCCGAACACGGGATCCGGGAACTCGGCCGCGGCCGCGAGCTCCTGGAACTCGTCGCCGAAGTGGGAGCCGAACAGGTGGTTGACCGCCGCGAGCACCTCCGGCCGCGAGCGGTAGTTGCGGGTCAGCGGCAGCAGCTGCGACGCGGCCGCGCGCCGCTCGCGGAAGACGCCGACGTCCGCGTGCCGGAAGCCGTAGATCGACTGGAACTCGTCGCCGACGTAGAAGACCTCTGTCTCGCCGGCGGTGCTTCCGGCAACCGGGCCTCGCAGCAGGTCGACGAGCTCGGTCTGGAGCCGGTTCGTGTCCTGGAACTCGTCGACCATGATCGAGCGGAAGCGCAGCCGCTCGCGCTCGCGGATCTCCTCGTGGTCGCGCAGCAGGTCGCGCGCGGCGAGCTGGAGATCCTCGAAGTCGAGCGCCGACTCGCGCGCCTTCGCCTCCGCGTACTCGGCCGCGAACGCGGTCAGCAGCTCCTGCAGGAGCGCCCGGTCGCGCGTCGCCGCCTCGTCGAGCGCCGCCTGCTCGACCGCGGCGAGCGCCTCCGCGTAGCTGGCGGCGCGCTCGCCCCGCGCCTTGTAGCCGCCGAGGTCCATCAGCCGGTCCGGCCGCGTGTCGCGGGCGAGCAGCTCGAGCAGCTCGGTCGAGACTCGCCGCTGCGTGTCGGTCGCGGCCGCGTCCTCGGCGAGGCAGCGCGCGGCCTCGCGCAGCTCCTCGACGCGCGCCTCGAGCTCCGGCTCGCCGGCGACCGCGAGGTCGAGCTCGCGACCCGCCGAGCGCAGCGTCTCGTAGACGCCGGTGAGCATCCGCCGCAGCCCCTCGGCGCCGTAGGTCGCGAGCAGCCGCAGCCGGTCGCGGTCGCCGTCCGCGCAGAACGCCGCGAGCGCCGCCCGGAACGCCTCGCCGCGGATGACCGCGCCCTGGCTGTCGTCGAGCTCCCGGAAGCGCGGGTCGAGTCCCGCCGCGAACGGATACGCCTTCAGCAGCCGGTTGCAGAAGCCGTGGATCGTCGAGATCCAGGCGCCGTCCAGCTCGCGGGCGAGGTCCTGGCGGCCGCGCTCGGCGAGCGCCGCCCTGATCCGCGTCCGCAGCTCGCCGGCGGCGCGGCGCGTGTACGTGATGACGAGGATCGAGTCGACGTCGAGGCCGCGGTCGCAGACCGCGCGGACGAAGCGCTCGACGAGGACGGCCGTCTTGCCGGTGCCGGCCCCTGCGGAGACGAACACCTCGCCCGTCGCCTCGACCGCCGCGAGCTGCTGCTCGTTCACGCCCTCTCCACCCTGCAGATCGACCACAGGTCGCACCAGGCGGGACAGTCGCCGCCCTTCGGGTCGTGGCGGATGTCGCCCTCCCGGATCCGGGTCGCGAGGGCGCCGGCCGTCTCCCGCGCGCGCTCGACCTGGCCCCAGAACGCGTCCTCGTCCAGGTAGTCGTTCTTCGCGTAGCCGGTCAGCACGTCGGCGTCGGCGGCGCGGACGATCCCGCGGGGCTTCCGCTCGCCGGCGAGCGGCCGGTAGACGCCGCCGAGCGGCTCGAGGCCGACCAGGTCGCGGAGGACGAGCATGTACAGCGGGATCTGCAGGCGCAGCTCCGACTCGATCTCGCGCGCCGAGTGCGCGTGCTTGCCCGACTTGTAGTCCTGGACGATCCCGCGCGCGCCGAACGGGTCGACGTCGATCCGGTCGATCTTCCCGGAGAGCGTCAGCCCCTCCCCGATCTCGAGCCCGCGCTGCAGCTCGGGCGCGGCCCGCTCGCCGCCGAACAGCACCTCGAAGCGGCGCGGCACGAGCGGCAGATCCGACTCGCACTCCTCCTGCACCGCCGCCTCGAGGTCGCGCCAGAGCGTCTGGTCGAGCTCGGCCGCCTGCATCTCGGTCAGGTCCATGCGCACGCCGGCGATCGCCTCGTCGAGGCACGCGCGCATCAGCCGCGACGCCGCCTCGACGTGCTGCGGCTCGAGCTTCTCGACGCCGATCTCCGCCGGCACGCGGGAGAAGAACTTGTACAGCGCCGAGTGCGCGACGCTGCCGCGGAGCTTCGCGTCGACCTCGCCGTCGATCGTCCGCGGGTCGAGGAAGCGGTCGACGAACCAGGCGGAGGAGCAGTCGGCGAACCGTTCCAGCTCGGTGACGTTGAAGGTCGTGCGCACGCCGAGCTGCTCGAGCACGAGCGGGTGCGAGATCCGGGTCGGCCGCCGGAAGGCGCCGAGCGCGCGGTCGAGGCGGCGCTCCCAGCCGTTCGCGCGCGCGAGCGCGGCCGCCTGCGGCTGGTCGCGGGCGGCGAGCTCGGCGAGCGCGCGCAGCCGCTCCCGCTCGCTCGGCGCGCCGTCGAGCGTCCAGGTGAGCGCCGAGAGCGGCCGGCGGCGGGTCCAGCGGCGCACGTCCTCAGGGTCGAAGACCGCCTGCACCTCCTCCCAGAACGGGCTCGGCTCGCGCGGGCTGCCGTCGTCGGTCGCCGCCTCGCGGACGAGGTAGAGCCGCTGCAGCGGGCGCGTGCAGGCCGTGTAGAAGAGGTAGCGGTCGCGGCTCACCGGGTCGGGCCGCTGCAGCCGCGCGCCGCGCTCGTCGAGGGCGCGCCGCGTGTCGTCCGAGAGGAACGGCGAGCCCTGACCGCGGCGCGGCAGGCTTCCCTCCTCGAGTCCGAGCACGAAGACCACGTCGAAGCGCCGCGTGCGCGCGCGCATCAGGTCGACGACTGCGACACGCCCGGGCTCGTCGCCGCGCTGCGGCCGGAGCGTCGCGCGCTCGAGCGCGGCCGCGACGTCCTCGCGGGAGAGCTCGCCGGCGACCGCGCGCCAGCGCTCGAGCTCGGCGAGCAGCCGCGCCAGGGTCTCGTACGCGCGCAGGTCGAGGCGGGCGCTCTCGTCGGCGAGCGGCGCGTCGAGGCCGTAGGCGCAGCGGAGCATGCGCGCGGCCAGCTCGCGGACGGCGTCGACCGGCTCGGGCGCGTCGCGCAGCTCCGCGAGCGCGGGCAGCGGGCCGCCGCGGAGCCGCTCCGCCTCCTCGACGACGCGCTCGGGCGCCTGCACCGCGCGGCCGCGCAGCCGGCCCTCGACGAAGTCGACCGCGCGCCGCTCGAGCCCGGAGAACGGCGAGCGGAGGTACGTGAAGAGGTCGTTGCGGGTGCCGTCGAGCCAGGCGAAGCGGACGAGCGCGGCGAGCGCCTGGCCGAGCGGCGTCTGGACGAGCCGCACCTCGCCGTCGAGCGAGTACGGGATGCCGAGCGTGCCGAAGACGGTCGCGAGCGGCGCGCGCCAGCGGCCGAGGTCCGGGCAGATCACGCCGATCCGCTCGGGCGCGAGACCGTCGCGGACGAGCGCGAGCAGCTCCTCGCCGACGAGCTCGAGCGCGCCGCGCGAGCCCGCGCCCTCGAAGAAGCGAAGCGCGCCTTCGATCGGCGCCGGGTCGCGCGGGTCGTCGGAGAAGAGCGTCCGCTCGAGATGGGCGAGCGCCGGGTGGGCGGACTCCGCCCAGCGAGGCGGCAGCTCCTCGATCGCGGCGCCGGCGAGTCGCGCCAGGTCCTCCGCCGTCCGCTGCAGCGACGCGAAGGCGGGGCGGCCCGGCTCGTAGGGCAGGGAGACGCTCACCTCGGCTCGCGCGGCGAGCGCCTCGAGGAGCGCCCACTCCGCGCCGGTCAGGTCCTCGAAGCCGTAGGCGAAGACGGGCTCGCCCGCCCACGCGTCGAGGTCGGACTGGAGCCGCTCCGCGGCGCGGCGGCGGAGCAGGTCGCGGTCCCAGAAGCCGAGCCGGTCGAGCTCGGCGCGATAGGCGGCGTGCAGCGCGGCCAGGTCGCCGTCGAGGTCGTCCGGGTCGAGGAGGCCGGACTCGAGCTCGCCGAGCGCGCTCTGGAGCGACTCGGCGAAGCCGCCGAAGCGGGCCGACGCCGAGAGGCCGTCCAGGGTCGCGGTCGCGACGACGCGGCGGACGAGCAGCGCGCGCTGGGTCTGCGTGAGCAAGGGCCGGGTCTCGGCGCCCGCGTAGGCGATGCGCTGGAAGAGGTCGTCGAAGGTGCCGATCGTCCCCCCGAGGAGCGCGGGGCGCCGGGCGATCAGCTCCCGCTCGGCCCATTCGACGTCCGACCGGTTCGGCACGATCAGCACCGGCTCCCGGTCGAGAGAGTCGAGATACCGGCCGAGCAGCAGCTCGACCTTGCCCGCGTTCGCGGGTCCCGCGATCAGGCGGAGCGGCACCGCTCCATCGTAGAGCGCGGTCCCGCTGTCCCCCAGGCGGCGCCGACGCGCCGCCCGCAACGTGCGGGAAAAGCAACGGGGGCGGCTCGCGCCGCCCCCGGGAAGACCGTCGCTACGCCGTCGTGACCGACTTCGGCCGGCGGCCGCGCCGCGCGGCCGGCTGGCCGGGCATCTTCCCCGCGCAGTCGTCGCAGAGATCGGCCTGCTTCGCGCCGCGGCGCGCGTCCGAGTACGTCAGGCGCATCACCGCGCCGCGACCTTCGTCCACTTCCTTGCCGCAGTTGTCGCAAACGAGCACCGTCTTGCGGGCCACGCGTTCCTCCTTGGTTTACCGGGTCGACGGGCGGGAGCGTACCCGAAATCGAACCGAAACTACGCGGCAACGCGTGAGCGTCGAATACGCCACGAGCGGAGCAGGCTGAGCGTCGCTTCCTCCTCCGGAGTCAGGGTCGACTCGCGGGCGCCGACTGCACGCAAATGCCGCGGGCGAAAGTCGTGGATCGTTCTGCGATCCAGATACTGCTCGATCACCGCCGGCGAGACGTACGACGCCCTGCATACCGCGGTCGTATTTCCGAGCTGCTCGGCGACGCGTCTCATGACAGAAGTCACCGAGCGCTTTTCCTCGCGAACGGTCTCCGGAAATCCGTGTTTCTCGACGCTCTCCGCGAACGCGACCGCCGCGAGCAGCGTCCCGCCCCAGGTGCGGAAATCCTTGGCGGTGAACTCCTCGCCGAGATAGATCTTCACGTAGTCGTTGAGCCGCCTGTTCGTCAGGTTGTAGAGACCGCCTTCCCATTCGTACTTGAAGATGCGGGCGCCTCCCGGCACGGCGCACAGCTTTGCGATCGCGGCGGCGAGCTCGGCGTCGACGAGCGTGGTGCGAATTCGCAGCCCGTGCTTCCCGGGGAACGAGAGCTTGATCCGTCGCCCGCGGATCTCGACGTGCCGGCGGAGCAGCGTCGTCACGCCGTAGGTGCCCGCCTGGGCGTGCCGTTCGGAGCCGGCGCGGAACCAGCCGAGCTCGATCAGGCGCAGGGCGAGGGCGGAGACGCGTTCGCGGTCGAGCTCGTCCTTGTCGAGGTGCTCGGTCATCGCCGCGCGCAGGCGCGGCAGCCGCTCGGCGAAGAGGATCAGCCGGTCGTACTTCGCCTGCTCCTGCGCCGCACGGAAGTCCTCGTGGTACAGGTACTGCTTCCGGCCCGCCTTGTCGTAGCCGGTCGCCTGCAGCTTCGCGTTCGCGCGCGGCGAGATCCAGACGTCCTTCCAGGCGGGCGGGATCGCGAGCGCCTCGATCCGCGCGAGCTTCCGCTCGTCGACGATCCGCCGGCCGTCGCGGTCGAGGTAGCGGAAGCGGCCCTTCCGGCCGACGCGCGCCCAGCCGCCGCGGATGTTCGTGGGCGCGTTCGGCATGCCCGCGAGTTGTGGTCTGCGACGACGAGCCGCAAACGGGCACTACCATCCGCGGGCGATGCGCGACGAGCGGACGATCGTCGTCCTCGAGGGCGACCAGACGGGACAGGAGCTGCTGGAGGAGGCGCTCCGCGTTCTCGCCCCGGAGGTGATCGGGATCGAGCTCGAGTTCCTGCGCTTCGACCTCTCGCTGGAGAAGCGCCGGGAGACCTCGAACGGCGTCGTCTACGAGGCGGCCGCCGCGATCCGCGAGCACGGTCTCGGCCTGAAGGCGGCGACGGTCACGCCCGAGGCGCGCGGCGACGTCGGCTCGCCGAACCGGATCCTGCGCGAGGAGATCGGCGGCAAGGTGATCGTCCGCACCGGGCGCCGTATTCCGGGCGTCGTGCCGCTCGGCGGCGTCTACGCGCCGATCTCGATCGTGCGCATGGCGGTCGGCGACGCGTACGGCGCGCAGGAGTGGCGCGAGGGCGACGGCGAGGACGAGGTCGCGTTCCGCACGGAGCGGATCGAGCGGCGGATCTGCCACGCGGTCGCCGAGTTCGCGTTCCGGCAGGCGGCGCGGACCGGCGCGAAGGTCTTCGGCGGGCCGAAGTACACGGTCAGCCCGACCTACGAGGGGATGCTCAAGGAGGAGATGGACGCGGCCGCGGAGCGCCATCCGGACGTTCCGTACGAGCCGCAGCTGATCGACGCGACGTTCGCGCTCCTGCTCTCGACGACCGGCGAGCCGCTCGTGATCCCGGCGCTGAATCGCGACGGCGACATCCTCTCCGACCTCGTGCTGCCGCTGTTCGGGTCGATCGCCGGGTCGGAGTCGCTGCTCGTGGCGTTCGAGGACGACTTCGAGCCGGCCGCGATCATGGCCGAGGCGGCGCACGGCACCGCTCCCTCGCTCGAGGGCAAGAACGTCGCGAACCCGATGGCGATGATCCTCGCCGGGGCCGCGCTCCTCTCCCACACCGGCGACGACGGCCAGCGGGCCGGCCGGGCGATCCGCGAGGCGTCGCTCGAGGCGGTCGCGCAGGGCTCGCGCACCGCCGACCTCGGCGGGCACCTCGGGACGAGCGAGTACACCGACGAGGTGATCGCGCGCGTGCGGGCGAAGCTCGACGTCTGGGCGTCGATCTAGGGCGCGCTAGCTCGCGACGGCGGCGTTCCAGGTGTCCCAGCCGTCGGCCCAGGCCTCGAGGAAGAGCTCCGCGACCTGCGGGTCGAACTGGGTGCCCGCGCCGCGGGCGACCTCGGACATCGCGTGGTCGTGCGAGAGGGCGCGCCGGTAGGGGCGCGGCGAGATCATCGCGTCGAACGCGTCGGCGACGGCGAGGATGCGCGCCTCGAGCGGGATCGAGCGGCCCTTCAGCCCGGCCGGGTAGCCGCCGCCGTCCCAGCGCTCGTGGTGGAAGAGGACGTACGGGAGCGCGTGCCGGGCGCTGCGCAGCGGGATGACGAGCCGCGCGCCGGCAGTCGGGTGGCGGCGGATCTCCTCCAGCTCCTCGAGCGTGAGCGGGCCCGACTTGCCGAGCACCTGCGGGCGCACCTTGACCTTGCCGACGTCGTGCAGCGGCGCCGCGAAGCGGAGCGAGCGGATCCGCTCCCGGTCCCAGCCGAGCCGGACGGCGACGGGCTCGGCGAGCGCGGCGACCCGCGCCCCGTGGCCCTGCGTCTGGTCGCGCTCCTCCAGCGCGCGGGAGATCGAGGCGAGCATGCCCGGACGAGTTTCCGCGCCCGGCGCGCGATTCCTACTTCCAGATGCCGCCGATCGGCTGCGCCGTCCGGGAACGCCCCAGCCGCGGCAGCCCCCACGCGTCCTCGACCGTCCGCAGCAGGCCGTAGTGGTTCGTCGGCCGCGAGAAGACGGAGCCCCGCCGGACGGTCGGCCCGAGCGCGAGCGCCTCGACCTGGCCGCCGCCGCCCTCGCTCGACGCGCCCTCGTCGAAGACGACGAAGACGACGCCGCCTGCGAGCGCGGGCGAGCGCGCGAGCGGCGCGACGTGCGCGCGCAGCCAGGCGTCGCCGGTCGCGATCGAGCAGTCGTGCATGTCGTGGCAGAGGTCGGGGACGACGAGCGCGAAGTCGGGCAGCCGGCGGGCGCGGACGTCGCGGGCGAGCTGCGCGAACGGGACGACGCGGCGGCGGTCGACGCCCGCGAAGTAGAGGAAGGGGACGTGCTTCTTCGCGTAGCGGCCGGAGTCGGCGCCGGCGAAGCCGGGGTACGGGAGCCCCTCGGCGTAGGTCTTCCACGTGCGTCCGGAGGCGGCGAGGGTGTCGGCGAGGCTGCGCGCGTGGACGACGCAGTCGGTGCAGTCGCTCGCGATCCCGTGGGTCGAGCCGGAGACGAGCGCGAGGTAGTTCGGCAGGCTGGGATGCGCGACGGCGTCGTAGCTCGTCAGGGTCGCGTAGCGGCGGCCGAGCGCGCGGAACGTGGCCGCCTGCGGGCTCGCGGCGACGTCGTTCGCCTCCCGGTTCTCGAAGACGACGACGAGGACGTGCGTGAAGTCGGGGACGCGCACGGACGGCGGGACGGTCGCCGCGGTGGCCGCCGGCCGGACGCCGCCGCAGCCGGCCGCAACGACGGCGAGCGCGGCGGCGAGGAGGGGGCGCACTAGAGCCGTTCCTCGAGCCGGCGGCGCCCGAAGTGGACGACGAGGATCCCGATCACGACCGCTGCGGCGATCCCGGCGGCGGCGAAGAGGCCGTAGCGCTTCACCGCGTCGGCCGCGGCCTGCCCGGCGTAGTACGCGAGCAGCCCGACTCCGGCCGCCCAGCAGACGCCGCCGAGCGCGTTCCAGAACAGGAACCGCCACCACTCCATCCGTCCGAGCCCGGCGACCCAGGCGGCGGTGTAGCGGAGGACGGTGACGAAGCGCCCGAAGAAGACGGTCTTGCCGCCGTGCCTGGCCATCAGCCGCTCCGCGGTCGGCAGGACGCGGTCCGACCAGCGCTTCAGCCAGCGCCAGCGCTGGAAGAGGGCGCGGCCGCCGAGCCGGCCGAGCAGCCAGTAGCCGAGGTTGTCGCCGACGATCGCGCCGGCGGCGGCGAGGACGACGACCCAGACGATCGAGTAGTGGCCCTCCGCGGCGAGCACCCCGAACGCGATCAGCGCCGTCTCGCCCGGGAGCGGGATCCCGAACGACTCGAGCATGACGACCAGGAACAGCAACGGCAGCCCGTTGCTGACGATGAAGTGCGTCACGGCACCCACTCTAGGGACGCTCCGCACGTGAATTGCGGAACATCACGCATCCATCCGCGCCGGAGGCTCGCGTAGGCTTCGTCACGATGAGGGTCGGAGTTCCGCGCGAGACGACGCAGGGCGAGCGCCGGGTGGCGCTCGTGCCCGAGACGGCCGGGAAGCTGGCCGCGGCGGGCTTCGAGGTCGTCGTCGAGCCGGGCGCCGGCGCCGCGGCGTCCTTCCCGGACGCGGCCTACGCGGACGCGGGCGCGACGCTCGGCGACCCGTGGCAGGCCGAGGTCGTCGTCAAGGTGCGCAAGCCGTCCGCCGAGGAGGCCGGGAAGCTGCGGGACGGCCAGGTGCTGATCTCGTTCCTCGACCCGCTCGCCGACCGCGAGGGCGTCGAGGCGCTCGCCGCGCGCGGCGTGACCGCGTTCGCGATGGAGTCGATCCCGCGGATCACGCGCGCGCAGCCGATGGACGCCCTCTCCTCGCAGGCGAACGTCGGCGGCTACAAGGCGGCGCTGCTCGCCGCGGAGAGCCTCCCCCGCTTCTTCCCGATGATGATGACCGCGGCCGGCACGGTGCCGCCCGCGAAGGTGCTCGTGATCGGCGCCGGCGTCGCCGGCCTGCAGGCGATCGCGACCGCGCGCCGCCTCGGCGCGATCGTCACCGGCTTCGACGTCCGCCCGGCCGTGCGCGAGCAGATCGAGAGCCTCGGCGCGAACTGGCTCGACCTCGGCGTCGGCGGCGCGGAGGCCGAGGGCGGCTACGCGCGCGAGCTGACGCCCGAGGAGATGCAGGCGCAGCAGGCGGCGCTCGAGGCGAAGATCGGCGACTTCGACGTCGTGATCACGACCGCAGCGGTACCCGGACGGCCGGCGCCGAAGATCATCCCGGCGTCCGCGGTCGAGGCGATGCGGCCGGGCTCGGTGATCGTCGACCTCGCCGCCGAGACCGGCGGCAACTGCGAGCTGACCGTTCCGGGCGAGGTCGCGGAGCGCTCCGGCGTCACCCTCGTCGGGCTGACGAACCTGCCCTCGACGATGCCGTACCACTCGTCCACGCTCTACTCGCGCAACCTCCAGGCGCTGCTGCTGCATCTCGCGCCGGAGGGCGAGCTGTCCCTGGACTGGTCCGACGAGATCACCGCCGGCGCGTGCGTCGCGGGCAAGCAGGAGGTCGCCGCATGAGCCACAACATGCTGCTCGTCTTCGAGGTGACGATCCTCGTGCTCGCGATCTTCCTCGGCTTCGAGGTGATCTCGAAGGTGCCGACGCTGCTGCACACGCCGCTGATGTCGGGCACGAACGCGATCCACGGGATCGTCGTCGCGGGCGCGATGCTCGTCCTCGGGATCGGCCACAAGGGCGCGTTCGGCTGGATCGTCGGCTTCGTCGCGGTCGTGCTCGGCTCGGCGAACGTCGTCGGCGGCTTCGTCGTCACCGACCGGATGCTGGAGATGTTCAAGAAGCGCGAGCCCGCGAAGGCGGTCGACGCGTCGCAGAACGGGAAGGGCGACGCGTGAGCACGAACGTCTCGAACCTGCTCTACCTGGTCACGATCGTGACCTTCATCCTCGCGCTCCGCTACCTCTCGAACCCGGCGCACGCGCGGCGCGGCAACCAGATCGGCGCCGTCGGCATGCTGATCGCGATCGTCGTCACCTGGGTGAAGACGGGGACGACGAGCTGGTGGGCGATCGCGATCGCGATGCTGATCGGCGGCGGCTTCGGGGCGGTGGCGGCGCGCAAGGTGAAGATGACCGCGATGCCGCAGATGGTGGCGCTGTTCAACGGCGTCGGCGGCGGCGCGGCGGCCCTGATCGCGCTCGCGGAGTTCCACCGGCTGCTGCCGGATCCGGGCCGGCCGACGTTCGACATCTCGACGGCGATCGCGCTCTCCGGCCTGATCGGGGCGATCTCGTTCGCCGGCTCGATGGTCGCGTTCGCGAAGCTGCAGGAACTGATCAAGGGCCGGCCGATCCAGTATCCCGGCCAGAAGTTCGGCAACCTGGCCCTGCTCGGGCTCTGCGTCGCGCTCGCGATCGTGGTCGCGGCCGGCGTGCAGACCGAGTGGTACCTGTGGGCGGTCATCGGCGGCTCGGCGCTCTTCGGCGTCCTGTTCGTGCTGCCGATCGGCGGCGCGGACATGCCGGTCGTGATCTCGCTCCTGAACGCGTTCACCGGCCTCGCGGTCGCCGTCGGCGGCTTCGAGCTCGAGAACAACCTGCTGATCGTGAGCGGCATGCTCGTCGGCGCCTCCGGCACCCTGCTGACGCTGCTGATGGGCAAGGCGATGAACCGGTCGATCGCCAACGTCCTCTTCGGCGCGTTCGGCACGGTCACCGCGGAGGCGGCGGCGGTCGCGGCCGGCGACGGCGGCACGGTGCGGAGCGCGAGCGCCGAGGACGTCGCGGTCATGCTCGCGTACGCGCACAAGGTCGTCTTCGTCCCGGGCTACGGGCTCGCGGTCGCGCAGGCGCAGCACGACGTCCGCCAGCTCGCCGACCTGCTCGAGGCGAAGGGCGTCGAGGTCTCGTACGCGATCCATCCGGTCGCCGGCCGCATGCCGGGGCACATGAACGTGCTCCTGGCCGAGGCGAACGTCCCGTATCCGCAGCTGAAGGAGATGGACGAGGCGAATCCGGAGTTCCCGCGCACGGACGTCGCGGTCGTGGTCGGCGCGAACGACGTGGTCAACCCGGACGCGCGGAACAACCAGGGCAGCCCGATCTACGGGATGCCGATCCTGAACGTGGACGACTCGCAGACGGTGGTCGTGCTGAAGCGGTCGATGAACCCGGGCTTCGCCGGGATCGAGAACCCGCTCTTCTACAACCCCAAGACGGTGATGCTCTTCGGCGACGCCAAGGAGTCGATCACCAAGCTGATCCACGACGTCAAGACGCTCTAGGCGAGATCCGCGGCCGCGCGGATGGGCCGCGCGCGTCCCGGGCGGAGGCTCGCGGCGTGAAGGCGCTCGTCCTCTACGACTCGAAGTTCGGGAACACGGAGCGGATCGCGGAGGCGGTCGCGCTCGCCCTGCAGGAGTCGGTGCCGACGCGGCTCGCGTCGATCGCGGACGTCGGCGACTGCGCCGAGGCGCTCGCCGGCGTCGATCTGCTCGTGGTCGGCGGGCCGACGCACCGGCACGGGATCAGCGTCCCGCTGCGCGAGACGCTCGAGTGCCTGGAGGGGCCGGCGTTCGGCGGGATCCGCGTCGCGGTCTTCGACACGCGGCTGCACGGCACGCGGCTGCTGACCGGGTCGGCCGCCGTGCGGCTGGCGCGACTGCTCCGGCGGCGCGGCGCCTGGCTCGTCGTCCCGCCCGCGAGCTTCGTCGTGGAGAGCGCCGAGGGGCCGCTGGAACGCGGCGAGGTCGAGCACGCGCGCGACTGGGCGCTCGAGGTGCTGCAGGCGGTCGGCGTCTACCCGCGGGCGGCGCGGGCGCGGCTGTACCCGGTCGCGTAGCCGAGTCGGGCCGCGGCGCCGAGCACGTCCCGGCCGGACGGCTGTGGAGGAGCCGGCACGCTTCCGACCCCAAGCCGCGACCCGGGCGTGAGCACTCCGGCGGTATCGTCGGGGACGAGGGCGGAGGGAAGCGACCCCGCCCTTTGGGTGGGGGTGCGGGTCTGGCCGGGACGGGTCGCGCGCGGACCCGCCCGCCGGGTCAGGGCGTGCGGCGGCGGAGGGTGGCGGCGCCGAGGGCGAGCGCGAGCAGGATGCAGCCGCTGACGACGCCCACGTCGGCGGCGAAGCGGGCGCCGAGCGTGTCCGCGGCGGTCTGCGCGAGCGCGTCGTACGCGTACGTGAGGGGCAGCGCGTCCGAGATGGCGTGCAGCCAGCCGGCCATCGCGTCCCGCGCGACGAAGAGCCCGCAGAGGAGGATCTGCGGGAAGACGATCGCGGGCATGAACTGCACCGCCTGGAACTCGGTCTGCGCGAACGCGCTCACGAAGAGCCCGAGCGCCGTCCCCAGCACCGCGTTCGCGACGGCGAGCGCGCCCACGAGCCAGCGCGGCCCGGCGACGTCGAGGCCGAGCAGGCCGAACGTGAGCGCGGACACGACCGCCGCCTGCAACGCCGCCAGGACGGCGAACGCGATCCCGTAGCCGGCGAGGAGGTCGAGCTTCCCGAGCGGGAGGGTCATCAGCCGCTCGAGCGTCCCGGAGCGGCGCTCGCGCAGCATCGTGATCGACGTGACCAGGAACATCGTCACGAACGGAAACAGCCCGAGGAGCGGCGCGCCGACGTGCTGGAAAACCTGCCCCTGCCCCTCGAACAGCTGCTCGAGCAGCGTCTCGAGCAGGCACGGGACGCCGATCACGAGCGCGATCGTGCGCGGGTCGCGCCGCAGCTGCGCCAGCACGCGCGCGGCGACCGCGAACGTCACGCGCCCGCTCATGCCGCGGCCGCCTCGTCCACGAGCCGCAGGAACGCCTCGTCGAGCTGTGCCGCGCCGGTCCGCTGCCGCAGCTCGGCGGGCGTCGCGGCGGCGAGCAGCCTCCCCTCGCGGAGCAGGAGGAGCCGCTGGCAGCGGTCGGCCTCGTCCATGACGTGGCTGGAGACGAGCAGCGTCCGACCCTGCGCCGCGAGGCCGTGGAAGAGCGCCCAGAGGTCGCGCCGCAGCACCGGGTCGAGTCCGACCGTCGGCTCGTCGAGCACGAGCAGGTCGGGGTCGCCGAGGAGCGCCGTCGCGAGGGAGACGCGGGTCAGCTGGCCGCCCGAGAGGCGGCCGACGATCCAGTCGGCGTGATCCGCGAGCGATACGTCCGCGATCGCCCGCTCGACCGCGGCCGCGGGCGCGCCGAGCACGCGTGCGAAGAAGCGGAGGTTCTCGCGCACGGTCAGGTCGCCGTAGACCGACGGGGCCTGGGTCATGTAGCCGACGCGCGAGCGGAGACGCTTCGATCCCGCCGGCTCGCCGAGCACCTCGACCGTGCCGCCCACGACCCGCTGGACGCCGACGATCGCGCGGATGAGCGTCGACTTGCCGCTCCCGCTCGGGCCGAGCAGCCCGGTCACGGAGCCCGCCACGACCTCGCAGGTCAGCTGCGGCAGGACGACCCTCCCCCCGCGCACGACGCGGAGCCCGTCGACGCGGATCGCAGCCCCGGTCACGGCGCGTCGAACGCTCGGCCGGCGGCGACGCTCTCCAGCATGTGGAGCGTCGCCGGGCTGGCACCGAGCGTCCGCGCCTCCTCGAGCGTGACCCAGCGCGTCTCGACGGTCTCGTCGCCGTCGGGAGCGGGCGCGCCGCCGACAATGCGCGCCGCGAAGAGCGACGTCACCCAGGCCACTTCGTCGCCGTTCGGATACGTGAGCCGGAAATGCGGATAGCCGCCGAAGACGCCGAGGAGGTCGGTCACCTCGACGTCGATCGAGGCTTCCTCCCTCGTCTCCCGGATCGCGGCCTGCGCGGGCGTCTCGCCGGGATCGACCGCTCCCGCCGGCAGCGTCCAGTGCCCGTGGCCGGTGCGGACGAGAAGGACGCGGTCGCCCTCGCGGACGAGGCACGCGGCGGACGGCCAGAAGAGCAGGTCGGTGCCGACACGCTCGCGAAGCCGGCGGACGTAGTCGGACATGCCCACGACCCGACCCTATCCGGCCGACTAGGCTTCGCATCCGTGATTCCGCTGTTCACCGGCGACCACGTGCGCGCGGCGGTCCCGCCGGAGCGCGCGGTCGAGGCGGTGCGCGAGGCGTTCGTCGCATACGCGCGCGGCGAGTGGACGATGCCGCCGAAGACCTACGTGCCCGCCTACCCGGCCGGCGACTTCCGGGCGATGCCGGCGCTCGGCGGCGGCTACGCGCTCCTGAAGTGGGTCACCTCGTTCCCGGGGAACCCGGCGCTCGGGCTGCCGACCGTCTCCGGCGTCGTGCTCGTCTCGTCGGCAGCGGACGGGACGCTCGTCGCGATGCTCGACGCGGCCGCGGTCACGGCGGTCCGAACCGGCGCCGCGGCCGTCCTCGCCGCCGAGACGCTCGGCCGCCGGGACGCGGAGACGGCCGCCGTCGTCGGCGCCGGCGTCAACGGCGAGGCGGCCGCGCTCACGTTCGCCGCCCGCGGCAGGACGCCGCTCGTCTGGGACCTGGACGAGGGACGCGCCGCAGCCGTCGCCGAGCGCGTCGGCGGCCGGCTCGCCGCGAGCCGCGCCGCCGCGCTCGCCGCCGACCTCGTCGTCACGGTCACGCCGGGCCGCGAGGTGCTGCTGCCGGAGGGCTCGCTGCGTCCGGGCCAGCACGTCTCGCTGATGGGGGCCGACGGCCCGGGCAAGGCCGAGATCGCGGTCGGCGAGCTGGCCCGGGTCCGGGTCTTCTGCGACGACTGGGAGCAGGCGAGCCACGGCGGCGAGTGCGCGGCCGCGGTCGAGGCGGGCGTCCTCTCGCGGCAGACGGTCACCGACCTCGGCGACGTCCTCGCCGAGCGCGTCGAGGGACGCGTGGACACCGGCGAGATCACCGCCTTCGACTCGACCGGGCTCGCGCTCCAGGACCTCGCCGTCGCGCTCGCCGCGCTCGAGCGGCGCGACGAGCTCGATCTGCCGCGGGTCCCGCTCTAGTCCGCGAAGCGCGCCGGGGCGAACAGCTCGAGCAGCGGCGAGGACGTCTCGGCGAGGATCGCGTCGGCGACCAGGCGGCCGCAGGCGAAGCCGGGGATGTTGCCGTGACCCGAGTAGCCGCCGGTGACCCAGACGCGGTCGCGTCCCGGCACCGGCCCGACCAGCGGCAGGAAGTCCTGCGTCAGCCCGAAGATGCCGGCCCAGCGATGCGTGATCTCCGGCTGCTCGCCGATCAGCTCGGCGGCGAACTCGGCGAGGGCGGACTGGATCGTCGGGGTCGTCTCCTCGACGTCGGTGAGCTCGTCCATGATCGAGACGTCGCGGAAGCCGCCGAGGACGAGCCTGCCGTCGTCGAGCTGCTGCCAGTAGTCGAACCCCTGGCGGGCGTAGTGAGGCCGGTCGAAGAGCCGCCTGCCGAGCGGCGCGGTCGTGATCACCTGGCCGCGCGTCGGCCAGATCAGGTCGGCCAGCTCGGCCACGAGGCCGTGGCCGTAGCCGTCGGTGGCGACGACGACGTGGTCGGCGTCGAGCGCCTCGACGTCCCTGACCTCGTCGTGCTCGCGCAGCTCCGCGCCCGCTTCCGCGGCGCGCGCGGCGAGCCGCCTGACGAAGCGCGCGGGCTGGATCGTGGCGTCGTGCGGATGATGGACGGCGCCGAGGAAGCGGCCGCCGACCGGGCCCGGAACCTCGTCGAGCCACTCGGCGTCGAAGCCGTCCTCGCGCAGCGCCTCGTACTCGCGGCGGATCTGCTCGCGCTCCTCCTCGTCGGTTGCGAGCCGGTAGCTGCCGGTGCGGCGCAGCGCGTCGCCGCCGAGCGGCTCCATCTGCTCGAGCGCGCGCTCCGTCCACTCCCAGAGCTCCTTCGCCCGCTCCACGCCGTAGGTGTCCCGGGCGACGTCGTAGAGGGTCGCGCCGCCGGTGAGCGCGAAGCCGCCGTTGCGCCCGCTCGCGCCCTCGGCGATCCTGCGCCGCTCGTGGATGCGGACGCGTAGTCCCGCCTCGGCGAGGCGAAGCGCGGCGGAGCAGCCGGTGACGCCGCCGCCGACGATCGCGACGTCGACGCGGCCGTCGTGGTGCGTGTCCGGGCGCGCCGGGATCTCGTCCTCGAGCCAGAACGGAGTCGTCACCGGAAGCGACTCTAGTCGTCGTTCTCGGGCAGCCGGCCGAGAACCGCGTCGGCGGCGATGCCGACCTTGCGGACGAGCACGAAGCCCGGGCTGCGGAAGACGACGCGCTCGACGAGCGGGGTCGCCTCGTGTCCCGGGACGACGACGAAGCGGGCCGGCAGCGCGCGCATCTCGTCGTACTGCTCGAGCGTGAGCGCCACCTTCTCGACGCAGGTCTCGTCGGCGCACTCGCAGATGAACGAGACCGGCTCGGCGGCCACGCCGAACCGGCGCGCGAGCTCGCGAATGCGTTCGTTGATCGCCCGGAACATGAGCTCGTTCCGCGCGAGGCGCTCCTCCACCGACACGCTTCGATCTTCCCACACCCGTCGGAGGACGGGCGCCCGTCACGGCGCCGCCGGCCGGTAGACGCCGTCCGCGGTCGCCACGAGGCCGGCGAGCTCGAGCTGGACGAGCGTCCGCGCGACCTCGCCCGCGCCGAGCCCCGACCTGCGGGCGAGCTCGTCCGCGCCGAGCGGGGCCTCCCGGACGAGCGCGAGCAGCTCGCCCGCCCTGCCTTCCGGCTCGGGCGCAGCCGCGGCGGCCGCGTCGATCCCGAAGGCGGCGAGGACGTCGGCGGCGGCGGTGAGCGGCGCGGCGCCGAGCTTGAGGAGCGCGTTCGCGCCCGCGGAGAGCGCGGACGTGATCTCGCCTGGAACGGCGAAGACCTCTCGCCCCTCCTCGAGCGCCAGGTCGGCGGTGATGAGCGCGCCGCTTCGCTCGCGCGCCTCGACGACGACGGTCGCCGCGCTGAGTCCGGCGACGATCCGGTTGCGCGCGGGGAAGCGCCACGGCGCGGGCTCGACCCCGGGCGCGTACTCCGAGACGACGAGGCCGGTGTCGGCGATCCGGCGGGCGAGCTCCGCGTGCGCGGCGGGGTAGTCGCGGTCGACGCCGCACCCGAGGACGGCGACCGTCGCGCCGCCGGCCTCGAGCGCGCCGCGGTGCGCCTCGGCGTCGACGCCTCGCGCGAGACCGCTGACCACGACCAGGCCCGCCGACGCGAGCTCGCGCCCCAGCGTGCGGGCGACACCGGCGCCGTAGCCGGAGCAGGCGCGCGCCCCGACGACGGCGACGGCCGGCCGCGCGAGCAGCCCCGGCTCGGCCGCCCCGCGGAGGAAGAGTCCGGGCGGCGGGTCGTGGATCGAGCGCAGGAGAGGCGGGAACTCCTCGCCGGAGCGGGCCAGGAAGCGGTAGCCGGCCGCGGCGAGAGACTCCTGCTGCGCGCGCTCGTCGAAGCGGCGGAGGTACGCCGTCCAGCGCGCACCCTGCGGCGGGCGCACGAGGTGCGTCCCGGTCTCGGAGGCGTAGAGGGCGAGTGCGAGCTCGCTCACGCGAGCTCCTGCGGCGAGCGGTACGCGAGCGCCTCGGCGAGATGCTCGGGGAGCACGTCGGCGGCGCCCGCGAGGGCCGCGATCGTGCGCGCGACTCGGGCGACGCGCGCCCGGCCGCGTCCGGAGAGGGGCAGCCGCTCGACGGCGCGGGTGAGCAGGGCGTCCGCCTCGGCCGTGCGCTCGAGCCGGCGACTCGCGAGCAGCTCGCGTGCGGCGACGACGCGCTCGCGCACGGCGGCGGACTCCTCGCCGCCCGCCCCGGCGAGCTCGACGGCGCGTGCGCGCGGGACGGCGACGACGAGGTCGAAGCGGTCGAGCAGCGCCCGCGAGAGCTTGTCGCGGTAGGTCGCGAGCCGCTGAGCGGAGCAGGTGCACTCGATCGCCGGGTCGCCGCGCGCGCCGCACGGGCAGAGATTCATGGTCGCGACGAGCTGGAAGCGCGCCGGGAAGACGACGCGTCCGGCGGCACGCGCGATCGCGACGACGCCATCCTCGAGCGGCTGCCGGAGCGCCTCGAGCGACGGCCGCGCGAACTCGGCCAGCTCGTCGAGGAGGAGCACGCCACGGTGCGCGAGGCTCGCCTCGCCGGGCCGGAGACCCGGCCCGCCGCCGACGATCGCCGCGGTAGAGGCGCTGTGGTGCGGCGCGCGGAACGGCGGCGTCTCGACGAGCGGGTGCTCGGGCGGGAGCAGCCCGGCGACCGAGTGGATGCGGGTCACCTCGAGCGCGGCGTCCGGCTCGAGCGACGGCAGGATCCCCGGGAGCCGGCGTGCGAGCATCGTCTTGCCGGTGCCGGGCGGGCCGCCGAGGAGGAGGTTGTGGCCGCCGGCCGCCGCGATCTCGAGCGCGCGGCGGGCGCGCTCCTGGCCGCGGACGTCGGCGAGGTCGGGGATCCGCTGCGGCTCGAGCCGCCGCGGCGGCAGGATCGGGTCGGGGGCGAGCTCGCCGCGCAGGTAGGCGACGGCGTCGGCGAGGTGGCGGATGGGGACGGGCTCGACGCCGGCGAGAGCCGCCTCGGCCGCGGACTCCGGCGGGCAGAGCAGCCGCTCGAGGCCCATCCGCCGCGCGCCCTCGGCGACCGCGAGCACGCCGCCGACCCGGCGGAGACGTCCGTCGAGCGCGAGCTCGCCGACCGCCGCGTGGCGCTCGAGCTCGTCGCGCGGCACCTGCCGCGACGCCGCGAGCACGGCGAGCGCGATCGGCAGATCGAAGCCGGAGCCCTCCTTGCGCAGCTCCGCCGGCGCGAGGTTCACCGTCACGCGCCGATCCGGGAAGTCCAGCTCGGCCGACTTGATGCCGCTGCGGACGCGCTCGCGCGCCTCCTGGCAGGCGCGGTCGGCGAGGCCGACGATCGTGAAGCCCGGGACGCCGTTCTGGATGTGCGCCTCGACCTCCACCCGGCGCGGCTCGAGGCCGACGAGGGCGTGGGTGACGGCGCGCGCGAGCACTCCTCGACGCTACGGCCGCAACCGTCACGGCGAGGTCGCGGCTTCGTGCAGCCCTCGACCCGAAGCCGCGACCCGCCCGGCACAGGTCTGCCGGTAGCGTCGATTCCGAGGGCGGAGGGAAGCGACCCCGCCCTTGTGGGTGGGGGTGCGCGAACGCGGACTCAGCCCGCGCGGGCGACCAGGACGTCCTCGAAGTACTCGCCGGCGCGGCGGCCGGTGCGGCGGTTCACGTGGCGGCGCAGGCGGTGCTCGAGGCGGAGGCCGGCGCGGTCGAGGATCTCGGGGTAGAGGTCGCGCCGGTCGTTCACGACGACGAGGACGGGCGCGCCCCGCCGCAGGGGCGCGGCGGCGCGCGAGAGCGCGGCGGCGATGCCGCTCCGGTACGCCTCGAGCGCCGCCAGCGACGTCCCGGCCGCCGCGGCGCCGATCTCCCGCTCGCGCCGGTCGTCGAGGCCGAGCAGCTCGTACGCGTAGCGGTGCTGCTCGTGGTAGTCGATCAGGCCTGGATACGGCGGCGAGGTCAGCACGGCGTCGAACGCCGCCGCGTACCGCGCCTCCTGCGCGTCCGCCTGCACGACCGCGGCCTCCCGCTCGACGTCGCGCACGGCCGCGAACTCCTCGATCCGCTGCAGCGTGTCGAGCGTATAGCGGCGCAGGAACCCCGCCGCCGACTGCACCGGCCGGCACGTCCGCTTGTGCTTGTGGCACCAGTACTCGTCCCGCTGCGGCGCCCGCGGCGCCTCGAGGTCGAAATGCGTCGTCCGCCGCGCCGAGCGCGCCGCCCGCGACAGGATCACGCGCAGCACGTCCCCGTAGACGTAGTCCCCGATCAGCCCGGCGAACGCGAGCAGCTCCGCCTGCGCCTGCGGCGCGTACCACTCGCGCAGGTAGCGGGACGGCCGCCGCCGCGCCGTCGGCTGCACGCCGATCCGCTCGTAGACGTCGTTCAGCTCCTCGCGCAGGAGCGGCAGGTCGTACTGCGCCGTCTTCACGCGCATCAGCATGCAGTTGAACGCGGCGAGCTCGACCCCGGTCGCCTCGAAGCCCGACTCGAGCGCCTGCACGAGCGTCGTCCCCGACCCCGCGAACGGATCGAGGACGTGGCCGCCCGGCTCGACGTAGCGGTCGAGCAGCACCTCGACGAGCTGCGGGATGAACTTGCCGTGGTACGGGTGGAGCCGGTGCACGTGCTTCGTCCGCTCCCGCTCGGGGAGCGCGCGCTCCGACCACGACAGCTCCAGGTCCAGCGTCGCGTACAGCTCGTCCTGCGTGACCGCCACGTTGGCTCCTTCGCCGCCGGGTCGTAGATTCCCGCTCGTGGCGGAGCGCATCACGCTCGCAGAGGTCGTTGCGGCTCTCTCCCTGGCGACCGACCTCGCGATGGGCGAGACGCTCGAGAGCGGCCTCGCGATCGCGCTCCGCGCCGTCGCCCTCGCCGACGCGGCCGGCTTCGACGACGAGACCCGCGAGGACGCCTTCTACGTCGCGCTGCTGCGGCACGTCGGCTGCACCGCCGAGAACCCCGCCTTCGCGGAGATCGTCGGCGACGAGCATGAGTTCCGCCACTCGGCGAACGCCGCCGACGTCACGAGCCCGCGCGCCTTCATGCCGCTGGTGCTCCGCCACCTCGTCCGCTCCCACGGGCTCTTCGGCGCCGCCGCCACGCTGGGCCGGATGGCGCGGCAACGCGACCGGCTCGACGAAGCGGTGCTCGCGGTGTGCGAGGTCGCGGAGTCGCTCGCGGCCCAGCTCGGGCTCAGCCACCGCGTCCAGACGGCGCTCCTGCACGGGAACGAGCGCTGGGACGGGAAGGGATTCCTGCGCCGTCTGCGCGAGGACGAGATCCCCGCCTCGGTCCGGGCCGTCCAGGTCGCCGAGTGCGCGAGCGTCTACCACGCCCTCGCCGGCGCCGACGCGGTCGCCCCGATCCTCCGCGAGCGCGCCGCACGGGCGTTCGACCCGCGACTCGCCGAGCTGTTCGCGTCCCGCGCGGCCGAGCTGCTCGCGGCCGGCGAGGCGCCCTCGCTGTGGGAGGCGGCGCTCGCCGCCGCGCCCGCGGAGGCGCCGCTCCACGGCGAGAGGCTGCTCGCGGCCCTGGGAGCGGTCGCGGAGTTCGCCGACCTCAAGTCCCCGTTCACGGTCGGCCACTCGGGCGGCGTCGCCGAGCTCGCTGCCGCCGCCGGCGGCGGCGACGGCGACCACCTCCGCCAGGCCGGGCTCGTCCACGACCTCGGCCGCGTCGGCGTCTCCTCGCTCGTCTGGGAGAAGCCCGGGCCGCTCAGCGCCGACGAATGGGAACGCGTCCGTCTCCACCCCTATCTCGGCGAACGCATCCTCTCGCGCTCGCCGGGACTCGCCGCGCTCGGCGCGACCGCGGCCCGCCACCACGAGCGCTGCGACGGCAGCGGCTACCACCGCGGACTCGACGGCCGCGCCCTCCCCCACGCCGCCCGCGTGCTCGCCGCCGCGGACTCCTACCGCGCGATGACCGAGCCGCGGCCGCACCGGCCGGCGCACGCGCCCGAGCAGGCGGCGCAGGAGCTGCGGGCCGAGGCGCGCGCCGGCAGGCTCGACGCGGAGGCGGTCGAGGCGGTCGTCGAGGCCGCCGGCGGCACGCCGCGGAAGCGCCGCGCCAACCCGCAGGGGCTGACGAACCGCGAGCTCGACGTCCTCCGCCTGCTCGCCCGCGGCCTCGCGACGAAGCAAGATCGCGGCCGAGCTCGTCGTCTCGCCGAAGACCGTCGACACGCACACGCAGCACATCTACGCCAAGCTCGGCGTCTCCACGCGCGCCGCCGCGAGCGTCGCCGCGATGCGGCACGGCCTCGTCGACTGAATCTCGGGAGAACTCCCGAGGAAGCGGCGCCGCCGGCCGCGCATCCTCCGACCGTCAGCGACGAACGGAGATGCGATGGACGGCAAGGCGTTCTACCTCGAGACCCTCCGGCGCTCGGACAGCCGCGACTTCGACGGCTTCCTCGCCACCATGAGCGACGACTGCGACTGGGTCGTGCCCGGCGCGCGGCTCCACGGCCGCGACGAGATCCGCACCTGGCTCCAGCCCTTCTGGAGCGGCTTCTCCACGTACCGCCACGAGATCCGGACGCTCGTGCAGGAGGGGGCCACGATCGCAGCCGAGGGCACCTTCCGCGGCGTCAACGACGGCGTCATGCAGACGCCGACGGGAGACCTGCCGCCGACCGGCCGCGAGATCGCCTTCGACTTCCTGATGCTCGCCGAGGCCGACCTCGAGGCGCTCCGGTGCACGAGCGTCCGGCTCTACTTCGACCAGCTCGAGCTGCTCGGCCAGCTCGGCGCGCTCCCGCAGCCGGAGCCCGCCGGCGCCTAGAACGCCTGCGGCACCCGCTCGACCCGCCCGTCCCGGATCGCGACGACGTCGAAGCCGACCTCGAGCGCCGCGAGCTCGGGACGGGCGGCGAGCCATGACTCCGCCGCCCGCCGCAGCCGCCGCTGCTTCTCGGCCGTGACCATCGCCAGCGGGTCGCCGAAGCGCTCGCCGCGCTTCTCCTTCACCTCGACGAAGCGCAGCGCGCCGCCGCGCCGCACGATCACGTCGAGCTCGTTGCCTCCGGACCAGACGTTCGTGCCGAGCACGCGCCAGCCGCGCAGCCG
>DASSNM010000013.1:0-18178 GCA_035688025.1 Gaiellaceae bacterium
GTCCCAAGGGTTGGGCTGTTCGCCCATTAAAGCGGTACGCGAGCTGGGTTCAGAACGTCGTGAGACAGTTCGGTCCCTATCCACCATGGGCGCTGGAGCTTTGAGAGGAGTCGTCTCTAGTACGAGAGGACCGAGACGAACGGACCTCTGGTGTATCAGTCGTCGTGCCAACGGCGCTGCTGATTAGCCACGTCTGGATGGGATAACCGCTGAAAGCATCTAAGCGGGAAGCCCACCTCGAGATGAGAGCTCCCATCCCCTCGAGGGAGTAAGGGCGGTCGAAGACTACGACCTTGATAGGCGGGACGTGTACGCACAGCAATGTGTTCAGCGCACCCGTACTAATTGCCCGAGGTCTTGATTTGAACACCGGGAAGAGTCGCTATGGAGTTTTGAAGGCCCCGCAGCCGGCTGTTTCGGCGCGCGCCTCGACAATTCGGCGGTCATACCGGCAGGGAAACACCTCTTCCCATTCCGAACAGAGAAGTTAAGCCTGCCAGGGCCGATGGTACTCGGAGGGCAACCTCCCGGGAGAGTAGGTCGCCGCCGATTAATTTCACGAAGGAGGCCGCCGAGAGGCGGTCTTTTTCGTACCTAGTCGTCGCGCGCCGGCGGCTCGTCGAGGTCGAAACGGAACTCGGGCGGGCGACCGGGCGCCTGCGGCCCGTCGATGCCGGCGCCCATCCGCACGCCGACGCGCCGCTGGGCGCGCCGAGCGCGGATCGCGAGCGCCCAGAGAACGGCGACCAGCGTGGCGAGTCCGAGCAGTCCGAGCCAGAAACCCATCAGGCGGGCAGGGTCAGGCTCTCGAGATCGCGCGGGTAATACGTCAGCCACTCGACGCCGTCCGCGGTCACGGCGATCGTGTCCGAGTGGCGGAAGCCGCCGAGCGTCGGCTCGTAGAGTCCCGGCTCGACCGTGAACACCATCCCCGGCCGGATCTCCGTCTCGTCGCCGCGGTCGAGGAAGGGGCCCTCGTGGTAGCGGATCCCGATCGCATGGCCGACGTGGTGCCGCCAGTTCGGCCACAGCCCGTGCGCGTCGAAGTAGCGGCGCACGGCCCGGTCGACCTCGGCGCACGGCACGCCCGGGCGGAGCGCCTCGACGGCGAGATCCTGCAGCGCCACCATGTGCTCGAAGAAGCGCTTCTGGTCGTCGCTCGGGGGGCCGACGACCATCGTCCGCTCGAGCTCCGAGTGGTAGCCCCAGACCGGCGCCGACGCGCCCGTGACGAGCACGTCGCCGGCCTGGAAGACGATGTTGTTGCCGTGCGCGTGCGGGATCGCCGCGTTGCGGCCGATCTGGCCGCGGTAGCCGGCCGTCGCGCCGCTGTACCACGGACTCTGCGCGCGGTAGAGCGGGCCGATCGCGTCGAGCATCGCCGCCGTCGCCTCGGTCGAGGCGCGCGTCTCGACCTCGGTCTCCGTCACGCCCGGGCGCGTGTAGCGCTGCAGCAGCGTGTGGGCGAGGTTCCCCCAGCGGCAGCTCTCGCGCAGGAGCGCCAGCTCCGCGTCGCTCTTGATCGCCATCTGGTCCTCGACGACGCCGGCGACGTGCTCGAACTCGCCGAGCCCGGGGCCGCGATAGCCGAACACCCAGGGATAGCCGTCGTGGTCGGCGCCGATCCGGCCGGAGATCCCGAGCGCGCCGAGCAGGTCGCGCAGCAGCTCCATCGGGTGCCGGTCGCCGGGATACTCGTCGTAGGCGACGACCTCCTCGACGGCGGTGTTCGCCTGCGCGTGCTCGAGCTCGAGCCTCGGGACGAGCATGCCGCTGCGGCCGTCGGCGCGCAGGACGAAGGCGAGCGGCCGCTCGGTCGGGATGAAGTGGAAGCCCGAGTAGTAGAGGACGTAGTGCGGGTCGAAGAGCACCGCGCCGGCGAGCCCGCGCTCGGCGAGCCGCTCCGCGAACGCGGCCCGGCGGCTCGCGAACTCGTGCTCTGCGATCCTCACGCCGCCGCCTCCCCGCGCAGCTTCTCGCGCCACGCCGGGTCGAGATCGCGCAGGCGGCGGACACGCTCCGCGACCGGCGGATGCGTCACGAACAGGGCCGCGATCCCGCGCTCCAGGAACGGGTTGATCGTGTAGAGCGGCTCCGTCGCCGGCGACCCCTGGAAGTCGACCAGCTCGGCCGCCTGCTCGAGCCGGACGAGGGCGTCGGCGAGGCCGTGCGGCGAGCCGCAGAGCGCGGCGGCCATGCGGTCGGCCTCGAACTCCCGCTTCGGCGAGAGCAGCAGATGGACGCACGCGGACGCGATCGGGCCGAGGACGAACAGGAGCGCCCGCTCGAGGAAGCCGCCGATGCGGCTCGCCTCGAGCATCGAGCCGGCGAGCACCGACGCGGCCGTCTGCACCTGGACGTCGTGCAGCCGGACGTGCGCGAGCTCGTGCGCGATCACGCCCTCGAGCTCGGCGGGCGGGCAGGCGGACAGCAGGCCGGCGCTCACCGCGAGCGACGAGCTCGACCGGCTGCGGCCGCTCGCGAGCGCGCGCGGGAGCCCGTCCGGGATCAGATAGAGGCGCGGCTTGACGACGCCCGCGAGCGCGGCGAGGCGCTCGACCGTCGAGTGGAGGAGCGGCGCCTCCGCGAACGGCAGCTCGCGCGCGCCCGCCATCGCGAGCGCGACCCGGTCGAACAGCCAGTACGCGCCGCCGACGAAGAGCAGCCCGCAGAAGACGAAGATCGAGAGACCGCGGACGCCGTCGAGTCCCCAGCCGACGAGCGCGAACACGGCGGTCAGCGCGAACGCGAACGCCCACGCCTTGAGCAGGTTCCGCGCGGCGACGAGCCTCCGCACGGCCCGCTACCCGTCGTCGTCGGCGCCGCCGTCCGGTCCGTCGTCCTCGAGCAGACCGCGCGGCGGCCAGTCGTCGTTCTGCGGCGCGTCGCACCGGCTCGAGCAGTGGAGCGAGGCGATGTTCTGGAGCGGCACCAGGATGTGGCCGTTCAGCTCGATGTGGGCGACCTCGTCCACGTAGCAGTACGCCGTGAGCACCCCTTCCTGGTACTCGCCGCCGAAGAGGGCGACCTCGACCTGCTCGCCCTTGTACTTGCTCGTGTAGTCCTCCACGGAGGAGGCTCAGTCTATCGCCCGGAACGCGCCGTCCTCGACGGCGCACCACCAGCGCCCGCAGTTCTCGACGACCGGCATCGCCATCCCCGTCGCCGCCGTCTGGACGCGCCGCATCGAGCCGCCGTGCGTGACCACGAGCACCCGGCCGTCCGGATGGCGCTCGGCGATCCGGCGCAGCGCGCCGAGGATCCGGTCGCGGTGCTCCTCCGTCGACTCGCCCTCGAACTCGACCGTGTCGCGCTCCGGGCCCGTCAGGCCCTCCCAGGATCCCCAGTTCTTCTCGCGCAGGCCCGGGTCGAGGACGACCGTGAGGCCGAGGCGCTCGCCGAGGATCTCGGCCGTCTCGCGGGCGCGGGCGAGGTCGCTCGCGTAGACCGCGTCGAGCGGCTCGCCTGCGAGCTGCTCCGCGAGCTGCTTCGCCTGACGGCGGCCGTAGTCGTTGAGCGGCGTGTCCGTGTGCCCCTGGAGGCGCCCCTCGGCGTTCCAGTCGGTCTCGCCGTGGCGTACGAGCAGGAGCGTGGTCACGCGCGGCAGACGATCGACCCGGGATCCCCGTGGATGCCGGGCGAGCGAAGACCGAGCGATGCAAGGACGCAGGGAGCCTCGATACCTGGACGGTATCGAGGCGATCGAGGACGCCGCAGCGCGAAGCGTTTGCAGCCGCCCGGCGCCGCGCGGGGATCCCGGGCCGGTCGTCTAGGGTAACGGGCCGTGGACCTCGGCCTCTCGGACAGCGTCTGCCTCGTCACCGGCTCCACCGGCGGGATCGGCCTCGTCGCCGCCGAGCTGATGCGCGCCGAGGGCGCGACCGTCGTCACGACCGGGCGGAGCGGCGGCGACATCCGCGCCGACCTCGCACAGGCCGGGGAGCCGGAACGCGTCGTCCGCGAGACGATCGAGCGACACGGCCGCATCGACGTGCTCGTGAACAACGTCGGCGGCACCGAGATCCGCAAGCTCGAGGAGCTGACCGACGCCGACTGGCAGGCGTCCTTCGAGATCAACCTCATGAGCGCGATCCGGGCGACCCGCGCGGCGCTCCCGTCGATGCGCGAACGCGGCGCCGGCGCGATCGTGAACGTCTCCTCGACCGCGGCCAAGCGGCCGTCGAGCGGGATGCCGGACTACTCGGTGATGAAGGCGGCGATGCTGTCGTTCTCGCGGCTCGTCGCCGACCTGTACGCGAAGGACGGGATCCGCTGCAACGCGGTGACCCCCGGCCCGACGGCGACGCAGGCGTGGCTCGGCGACGGCGGCCTCGCCGACCAGCAGGGGGACCGCGACGAGGTGCTGGCGAAGGTCGGCGCCGGCAGGCCCCTCGGTCGGCTCGCGGAGCCGGAGGAGATCGCCGCCGTGATCGTGTTCCTCGCCTCGCCGCGCTCGTCGTACGTGACCGGCGCCGCCTGGTCGGCGGACGGCGGCACCGTGCCGATCATCGTCTGAGCGGGCCACTTCCCGCCTTCCGGCCACCGGGCTAGATTGGACTCGATGCCCGAGATCGCCGGCAAGGTCGCGGACGGCTTCGCCGACGCGGTGCGCGAGCACGAGGAGCGCTGGCTCTCGCCGCTCGCTGTGCGCTCGTACGAGACGCGCGGCCGCAACCTGCCCGAGGACGAGTGCGGGCTGCGGACGCCGTTCCAGCGCGACCGCGACCGGATCGTCCACTCGAAGGCGTTCCGGCGGCTCCGCCACAAGACGCAGGTGTTCGTCGACCCGGAGGGCGACCACTTCCGGACGCGGCTGACGCACACGCTCGAGACGGCCGGGATCGCCCGCGGCGTCGCCCGGGCGCTGCGGCTGAACGAGGACCTCGTCGAGGCGGTCGGGCTCGGCCACGACCTCGGCCACCCGCCGTTCGGCCACGCCGGCGAGCAGGCGCTCGACGAGCTCCTGCGCGAGCGCGGCGGCCGCGGCTTCCGGCACAACGAGCACTCCCTGCGCGTCGTCGAGCGGCTCGAACGCGACGGACGCGGGCTCAACCTGACCTGGGAGGTGCGCGACGGCATCCTCAAGCACACCGGCGACGAGGAGCCGGAGACGCTCGAGGGCAAGATCGTCCGCATCGTCGACCGCGTCGCCTACATCAACCACGACATCGACGACGCGATCCGCGCCGGGCTGCTCGCGCCCGGCGACCTGCCGCGCGAGCAGATCGCGCTCCTCGGCGACACCGGCTCGAAGCGCATCGACACGCTCGTCCACGACCTCGTCGAGCAGTCCGCGCTCGCCGGCGACATCGTCCAGAGCGACGAGGTCGGCGGCGCCATGCTCGGCCTGCGCGCGTTCATGTTCGAGCGGGTCTACCTCCGTCAGGAGCACGGGCCCGTGCAGGCGACCGTCCGCCGGATCTTCGACGACCTGACGGAACGGCGCGGCATGGGGGTCGAGGACGCGACCGACTACCTCGCAGGCATGACCGACCGCTTCGCGCTCGCCTACGAGGCGGACATCTCCTAGTGGCGCGGATCAAGGACGAGTCGGTCGACCGCGTCAAGGCGGCGATGGAGATCCTCCCCGTCGTCGAGGACGTCGTCCGCCTGCGCAAGGCGGGCGGCACCTGGAAAGGGCTCTGTCCCTTCCACCAGGAGAAGACGCCGAGCTTCACCGTCTCGCCGGCGCGCGGCACGTACAAGTGCTTCGGCTGCGGCGAGTACGGCGACGCGATCAGCTTCCTCGAGAAGACGGAGCAGCTCGACTTCGTCGGCGCGATCGAGATCCTCGCGCGCCGGTTCGGGGTCGAGCTCGAGTACGAGGAGGCCTCGCCCGAGCAGGAGCGCAAGCGCGCCCGCGCCGACCGGCTGCGCGGGCTGCTCGAGCGGGCGGCCGAGTTCTACTCGCGCGTCCTCTGGGAGTCCGAGCTCGGCTCGCCGGCGCGCGAGTACCTCGCCTCGCGCGGGCTCGGCGAGGAGATCTGCCGCACCTTCCGCCTCGGGTATGCACCCGGCGGCGCGCGGCTCGCGAAGCGGGCGCTCGACGAGGGCTTCACCGCGGAGGAGCTGCGCGCCGTCGGGCTCGCCAACTCGCGCGGCAACGACTACTTCCAGCGGCGGATCGTCTTCCCGCTCGCCGACGCGCGCGGCCACGTCCGCGGCTTCCAGGCGCGGAAGCTGCACGACGACGACCCGCTGCAGGCCAAGTACGTGAACTCGCCCGAGGGCGAGCTGTTCCGCAAGGGCGACCTCCTCTACGGGCTCGACGGCGCCCGCCAGGCGATCGCCAAGGAGGACCGCGCGGTGATCGTCGAGGGCAACACCGACGTGATCGCGCTCCGCCAGGCCGGCTTCGCGCCGGTCGTCGCCTCGATGGGGACGGCGCTCACCGAGGCGCAGCTGAAGGAGCTGCAGCGGCTGACGAAGCGGCTCTTCCTCTGCTTCGACGCCGACGCCGCCGGGCAGGACGCGACCCTGCGCGGGATGGAGCTGGCCGTCCGCGACGGCTTCACCGTGCGCGTCGTCCCGCTCGCGCCCGGCACCGACCCCGCCGACGACCCGGCCGCGTTCCAGGCGCAGCTCGCCGCGCCCGTCAGCTACCCCGTGCACCGCGTCCGGCTCGAGCACGCGCGCGCCCGCGACCGCGAGAGCGCCTTCGCAGCGATCCGCGCCTTCCTCACCTCGCTCCCCGACTCGCCCGAGCACCTCGAGGCGATCCGCGTCGCCGCCGACCTGCTCGACCTGCCGCCCGAGACGCAGGCCGGGCTTGCGCCCGCCCGCGGCAGCTCCCGCACCGCCGGCGTCATCTCGCCGCGCCTCCTCGACGCCGGCAAGCGGCTCGAGCGCCGCGCGCTCGCCGGCGTCGCCGCGCACGAGTCGCTGCGGCCGGAGCTCGAGCTGCTCGGCCCCGAGCACTTCGACGACGAGCTGCACCGGCGGGCGCGGGCGCACCTGCTCGGCCAGGAGGGCGCCGACGGCGAGCTCGGGTCGCTCGTCCACGAGCTGTACACGCTCGCCGACGAGGAGCAGATCACGGTCGAAGGCGCCGAGGAGATGCTGCTCAGACTGCGCGAACGGCGGCTCGAACGGGAGCTCGCCGACGCCGACGGAGCGCTCTTCACGGAGCTGCAGCAGGCGCTCGCGAAGATCCGCGACCGGATCAGGACGTTCGCCTGACCTCGCTACAATGGCGCCCGCCGATCCCCGGTAGCTCAATTGGCAGAGCATCCGGCTGTTAACCGGAGGGTTGTTGGTTCGAGTCCAACCCGGGGAGCTCCGTTGGCCCGCTTCGCCCGCTCCGCTTTCCGCTCGCTCGGGTGCGGGCCGCTGCGCGGCTCGCGTGCGACGGCGGGCGGTAACCGGGCGCGCCCGCGCATGTCGGGCGCGCAATGCGGGGCCGCACGGCCAGAATGACCGCGTGAGCGAGACGATCCGCATCGAGCGGCGCTTCCGCGGGCCGCTCCGGTCGGCGAACGGGGGCTACAGCTCCGGGCTGATCGCCTCGCTGCTCGACGCCGCGGCGGTCGAGGTGACGCTGCGGCTGCCGCCGCCGCTCGAGACAGCGCTCGCGGTCGAGCGCGGCGACGGGCTCCTGCGCGTCCTCCACGGCGACGCCCTCGTCGCCGAAGCGCGCGCCGCCGAGCTCGACCTCGCGCCGCCGCCCGCGCCGTCGTTCGCCGACGCCGAGCGGCTCTCCGCGGCCCGCCCGCCCGAGGAGGACCACCCGTTCCCCGGCTGCTTCGTCTGCGGCACCGGCCGCGAGCCCGGAGACGCGCTCGCGCTCCGGCCGGCGCCGCTCGGGGACGGCCGCGTCGCGGCGCCGTGGCGTGTCCCGGCCGAGCTCGCCGGCGACGAGCGGTTCGCCTGGGCGGCGCTCGACTGCCCCGGCGGCTGGGCCGTCCAGCCCGACGCGAGCCGAGGCATCAGCCTCCTCGGCCGGCTCACCGCGCGAGTCGAGCGGCCGCCGCGTGCGGCGGAGGAGTGCGTCGTCGTCGGCTGGCCGCTCGCGGACGAGGGGCGCCGCAAGCATGCGGGCACCGCGCTCTGGTCGGGCGGCGAGCTGCTCGCCCTCGGCCGGGCGGTCTGGTTCGAGATGGGGCCGGAAGTTCGCGATCCGGTCGAATCGTCGTAGACTCCGCCGGGGTTCGACCGTGGACGATCGTTTCGAGGAGCTGCTGAGCCGCGTCGGCGAGATCTCCGACCTGAACAAGTCGGTGGAGCTGCTCGCGTGGGACGAGGAGACGAAGATGCCGGTCGCCGGCGCCGCCGTCCGCGCCGAGCAGCGGGCGACGCTGAGCCGGCTCGCGCACGAGAAGCTCGTCGCCGAGGAGCTCGGCGCGCTGCTCGAGGAGCTGCGGCCGTTCGAAGAGGCGCACGAGCACGACTCGTTCGAGGCGAGTCTGATCCGGGTCACCCGCCGCGACCGCGACAAGGCCGTCAGCGTCCCGCCCGACCTCCACGCCGCGATCTCGCGACAGCAGTCGCTCGGCTACCGCGCCTGGCTCGCCGCCCGCGAGGCGCAGGACTTCCGCCTCTTCCTGCCCTCGCTCGAACGCGCGCTCGAGCTCGTCCACGAGTACGTCGCCTGCTTCAGCCCGGAGGGCGACCCGTACGACGTCCTGCTCGACGACTACGAGCCCGGGATGAAGACCGCCGAGGTCGAGCCCGTCTTCGACCGGCTGAAGGCGGAGCTGGTCCCGCTGATCGCCGCCGCTGCGGCCGACGACGTGGACGACTCCTGCCTGCACGGCCGCTTCTCCGCCGAGGCGCAGCGGCGCTTCTCGCTCGCCGTGCTCGAACGCTGGGGGATGGACGCCGAGTCGTGGCGGCTCGACGACACCGTCCACCCGTTCGCGTCGTCGCTGTCCCCCTCGGACATCCGGCTGACCACGAACTTCCGCGAGGACGGCGTCGCCGGCATCCTCTCGTGCCTGCACGAGTTCGGACACGGCCTCTACGAGCGGCAGGTCGACCCGAGGTTCGCGCGCACGCCGCTCGGGCACGGCGTCTCGTCAGCGTTCCACGAGTCGCAGAGCCGCATGTGGGAGAACCTCGTCGGCCGCAGCCTCTCGACGTGGCGGTTCTTCTACCCCGAGCTCCAGGCGGCGCTGCCCGAGCAATTCGCCGACGTTCCGCTCGAGGTCTTCCACCGGGCGCTGAACAAGGTGGAGCCGAGCCTGCGGCGCGTGGACTCCGACGAGGTCACGTACTGCCTGCACATCATCCTCCGCTTCGAGCTCGAGCGGGCGCTCCTCGCCGGCGACGTGACCCCGGCCGAGCTCCCGGAGGCGTTCGACGCGAAGATGCGCGACTACCTCGGCCTGCAGCCACCGACGCCGCGCGAGGGCGTCCTCCAGGACGTGCACTGGTCGGAGCTCCTGTTCGGCTACTTCCCGACGTACGCGCTCGGGAACGTCGTGTCCGTGCAGCTCTGGGAGCGCGCGGAGGCGGATCTCGGCGACCTCGACGCGCTGTTCGAGCGCGGCGAGTTCACGCCGCTGCGCGAATGGCTCCGCGACCACGTCCACCGGTACGGGCGGTCGCTCACGCCGCAGGAGCTGCTCGTGCGCGCCGCGGGCGGGCCGCTCGACCCGGAGCCGTATCTCGCCTACCTGCGCCGCAAGCTGGGGCAGGTCTACGGCGCGACCGTCGGCGGCTAGCGCCGGCGACCTTCGGTCTCGTCGATCGTCGGCAGGTTCGCGAGATCGCGTTCCACGCTCGCCGCGAAGTCGTCGGCCTCGTCGCGGACGACGCGGAGGCCGGCCTTGCGCTTCGCCCGCTCGCGGCGGCGCCGCGTGTCGGCGCCGAAGCGCGCCTCGACGCGCGACCACTCTGCTCCCGCGACGACGAGGACGGCGAGCGCGAGCAGCGCGATGTACAGCCAGCTCACGGAGCCGATAGTAGCGAAGCCCCGGGGCCTAATCCGATCGGGCCCGGCGACCGATAGACCGGTCATGAGCGGCCCGATCCTCATCGTCTACGCGCTCTTCTGGGCGACGCTGATGCGCGCGCTCCTCGTCCGCGCCCGTGTCCTGCCGGCGACCTGCGCACGCTGCGGGCTGCCGTTCGAGCGGCGCGCGCTCGGCGAGCGCGTCTGCCGCTGCGACGGCCACGAGCACCCGTAGGCGCCGCGCTACGGCTTGACCGTCACGGTCGCGCGGAAGACGCGCGTGTTCGGCCGGACCGGGCCGACGTCCTCCATGTTCTTCGTCTCCTGGTAGTCGGCGACGGTGAGGACGATCCGGTGGGTGCCCGGGGCGAGCGTCGTCGTCGCGAGCGAGACGACGCCGTGCGCGTACGAGAACGGGACGATCGTCCCGTCGCGGGAGGTCGAGATCGACACCGGGTCGACGCCTGACCCGGCGTCGGAGACGGCGAGGCGGATCGGCGCCCCGGCGCGCACGGTCGAGGCGAGCAGCTTCACCTTCGGCGGCGCCGTGTCGGCCACCCAGAAGCGGAAGAGGAACGTGCCGGGCGTCCCGCCCGCCGGCGTGTCGAAGACGACGTCGTAGGCGCCGGGCGCCGGCAGAATCGCGCCCACGACCGGGTAGACGGTCGGCAGGCCGACGTACGGGTTGAGCGTCGCGGGGAGGCCCGTGTACCCGACGAGCCGGTTCTCGTCTCCGGCCCGGACGATGCGCGGAGAGACCCGGACGCCGGTGCCGCGGCTGAGCACGGCGACGCCGAAGTTCGCGACCGGCTTCCTGAGCGTGAAGCGGAAGACCTGCTCGGGGCCGGACAGGTCGGTGGCGACGCCCGGGGCGACGCCCCGCTCCGGGTAGCGGTAGCTCGAGACACGCGACGCCTTGCCCGCGGTGTCGCCCCGGTAGAGCCCCGGCTTCGTCAACGTCGTGTGCGGGTCGAGGCCGAGCTGGGGCACCTCGACGTGGAACCAGAACGGGACGCGCCGCACGTCGCTGCCGCGGGTGAGCTCGACGAAGCCGGTCGCGTCTCCCTCGGCCGCGGTCTGGGCGACGGCGAGCGTGACCGCGAGCGTCGTGCCGGGGACGACCGTGCCGGCGTCGGGCGTGACGGTGACGCCGGCCGGCGCCTGCTGGGTCGCGATCGACACCGTCCACGGGTCGAGACCGCCGCCGGCGTCGGAGACGACGAGCTGCTTCGTGCCGACGAAGCCGTGCCGGACGAGACCCCAGCTGAGGCTCGACGGGTCGGTGAAGACGAGCGGCTTGTCGGCGCGGACGAGGTCGATGCGGCCGCCGCCCTCGCGCGTGGTCGGCACCTCGCCGCTCTCGCCGGCGGGGTGGACCGGGTCGCCGGTCAGGGCGAGCGCCGACTTGACCTGCTCGACCGTCCAGGTCGGGTGCCGCTGCCGCAGGAGCGCGGCGGCGCCGGCGACGTGCGGTGTCGCCATGCTCGTGCCGTCCCAGATGTCCCACGAGTTCCGCGGGATCGAGGAGAGGACGTTCTCGCCGGGCGCGGTCACGTCGGGCTTCATCTCGAGCGAGATCGGGGTCGGCCCGGCGGAGGAGAAGTAGGCGATCTGGTCGCCCTTCGGCGGCTCGGTCGAGGCGGCGACGGTGATCGCGGCGGGCGCGTTCGCCGGCGAGCCGACCGAGCCGTGGCCGGCGTTCGTGTAGTCGTTGCCGGCCGCGACGACCGGGACGACGCCGGCGGCGGCGGCGTTGTCGAGCGCGGTGACGACGACGTCGCGCGACGGCTCGACCTCGGGCTCGCCGAGGGAGAGGTTGATCACGTTCATGCCGTCCGCGACCGCCTGGTCGATCGCCTTCGCGATCTCGGGCGCGTTGCCGTCGAGCCCGTAGTCCTCGGTCGGGACGGTCAGCACCTTGTAGTTGCCGAGATACGCCTTCGGCGCGATCCCGGAGACCTTGACCGTCCCGCGCGAGCTGGCGGCGACGGTGTCGTGGTCGCCGGCGGCGATCCCGGCGACGTGGGTCGCATGCTCGGAGTACTCGGGGTCGAACGGCCGGTTCGCGTACTTCCAGGTCGTGGACGGCGACGGGAAGGCGCGCGCGACGATCACCTTCGGCGTCGTGTACGCGGTGTTCCCCTTCGGGAAGCCGGGCGGGTAGCTGAAGCCGGCCGGGCTGAAGAACTTGTGCGTCTGGTCGATCCCGTCGTCGACGATCGCGATCTTCACGCCCTGGCCGGCGGTCGCGAGGTCGGAGCCCCAGAGGGCGGTCGCGCCGATGAAGGCGGGCGTGACGTTCAGGTCGGACGCGCCGCCGGCCGCCGGCCGCGTCCCGAGGTCGTGGTAGGTGACGCTCGGCCAGACGGTGGCGCCGGGCAGCGAGCGGAGCCGCGGCAGCTCGGAGCGGGGGAGGACGACCGCGATCCCGTTCAGCGCGACCGCGTAGTGCCAGTTGACGCGCGAGTCCGGGACACGGGACGCGAGCCGCGCCTGCAGCGTCCGCTGCGCGGCCGCGAGCGTCCGCAGGTAGGCGACGGCGGCGGGCGCGCGCACGTCGACGCCCGCCCGCGTCCGGACGGCCGAGGCGAGGCTCCGGTCGCGAGCAAGCTCCCGCGCGAGGGGCGGCTGCGGCAGGGTGACGACGACCTCGACGAGGTCGCCGCCGCCGGCGCTCGCGCCGCCGGTCCGGGCGGACGCACCGCCGCTCGCGAGCAGCGCGAGCGCGGCGAGCAGGCCGACGAGCAGGGCGGGGGAGAGGCGTCGCAGAGCGTCCATCGTACGCGCGAACGGGCGAAATGGATGCCCCGCGGCGCGGCTACACTGTGCGTCCGCGCGGATGTGGCGGAATTGGTAGACGCGCACGGTTCAGGTCCGTGTGGGGGCAACCCCGTGGAGGTTCAAGTCCTCTCATCCGCATAGCGTCGCTCAGTCGTGGGCGCGCGCGTCGAGCTTCGACTCGAACGCCCGGCGCAGCAGCTCGCCGGTCAGGTCGCCCGTCCGGCGCGGGATCGGCTTCCGCTCGACCGCGGCCACGGCGAACACCTCGCCGCTGCGGTCGCCGTGCAGACGCTCGTACGCCTCCGCCTCGCGGATCGGCGGCGCCTCGCGCGTGCGGCGGCGGAGGAGGAATCCCACGCGCCTCTCCTACCACCTGCGCCCGAAGGGCACAAGCGGGGTCAGCTGCCCAGCTCGACCTCTGCCTCGGGGTAGAGCACGCGCCACACGCGCAGGTAGATCTCGATCTCGAGGCGCTCCGCCTCGCCGACGTGGTTGTCGAGCTCGACCTGGTCGGGACCGGCCACGATCGGGCGCTGGCCGAGGCTCGCCAGGAACGACGCCAGGCGGTCGGTGTACGACGGGTCGCGGAGTACGAGATGCATGAGGTCGAGCGGTGGGCCGCAGTGCGATCGTCGCTCGTACGGGGGGTGCAAAGCACCACCCCGAGGGGGGAGCCACGATCCCCCGACCGAGGGATTTAGAGCGACTCGAGAATCGCGAGCACGTCGTCCGCGTGCGTCGCCGGCTTGACCCCGTGCATCACCTTCGCGACCGACCCGTCCGGCCCGATCACGAACGTCGAGCGGTTCACGCCCATGTACGTCCGGCCCATGTAGCTCTTCTCGCCCCAGACGCCGTACCGGTCGGCGACCTCGTGCTCGGTGTCGGCGAGCAGCGTGAACGGGAGGCCGTACTTCTCCTTGAACTTCACGTGCTTGGCGGCGCTGTCCGGCGAGACGCCGAGCACCAGGGCGCCGGCCCGCTCGAACTCGCCGTACGCGTCCCGGATCCCGCACGCCTGCGTCGTGCAGCCGGGCGTGTCGTCCTTGGGATAGAAGTAGAGGACGACCGGCTTGCCGCGCTGGTCGGAGAGGCGAACCGTCTCGCCCGTGTCGCTCTCGAGCGCGAAGTCCGGCGCCTGCTGTCCTTCCTCGATCATCGTCTCTCCTTCGTCTCCCTCGGGGTAGGCTCGGCGCCGATGCTATCGGCCCACCACGCGGTCGCATTCGTCGTGCTCGCCTGCACCTTCGGCGCCGCGGCCGCCGGCGGCTGGGCGTACTACCGCCGCCGCGAGCCGCGCGGGATCCTCACGCACCTGCTCGCGCTCGCCCAGACGGCGCTCGTCGCGCAGGTCGGGCTCGGCCTGCTGCTCCTCTCCGGCCACCATCGCGCGCCGCACCGGCTCCACTACCTGTACGGGACGCTCTCGCTGCTCGCCGCGCTCTCGCCCTGGCTGTACGCGCCCTCAGACCGGCGCGGCCGGCTCGCCTGGTTCGCGGGCGCTACCCTCGTGGCCGGAGCGCTCGCCGTACGCGCGACCATGACCGGCACATGAGGGGCTTCTTCTCCCGGCTGAACCCGACCCTGCGCGGGTTCCTGATCATCGCGGCGATCGCCGCGGTCGTCGTCGTGCTCCAGCTCGAGGCGACGCTCGTCGCGCTCCTGATCCTCGCCCGCGTCGCGTTCATCCTCGCGATCGCGTTCTTCGTCTACCTGATGTGGCGCGAGCGGCGGGAGGGCATCGCCGCCTGGCCGCAGCGGCAGCGCGTCGTCTTCTACGGGGCGGCCCTGCTCGCGGTCGCGGACGTCGGCGCCTACTCCTATCAGCGCCCGACCGGTCTCCAGATCCTCGCCTTCGTCGGCGTCCTCGTCTGCTGCGGCTTCGCCATGTGGCGGGTCTGGCGCGACCAGCACACCTACCGTTGAGGCCCGGCGCGCTCGGGCGGCGGCCGGAGCTGACGGTGTTCGTCGGCGCGCTCGCGATCGCGTTCTCCGGGATCCTCTTCCGGCTGTCGCACGTCTCGCCGTCGACCGGCGCGTTCTTCCGCTGCCTGTTCGCGCTGCCGGCGCTCTGGCCGGTCGCGCGCTGGGAGGAGCGGCGCTGGGGGATGCGGACGCTCCGGCAGCGGGCCTACGCGTGGGCGGCCGGGCTGTTCTTCGTCGGCGACCTGATCTTCTGGCACCGCGCGATCGACTTCGTCGGCGCCGGGCTCGCGACCGTGCTCAGCAACATCCAGGTCGTCCTCGTCGGCCTGCTCGCGTGGCTGCTGCTGCGGGAGCGGCCGCAGCGCGCCACGCTGCTCGCGCTGCCGGTCGTCGCGGCCGGGGTCGTGCTCGTCTCCGGGGCGCTCGAGCGCGGCGCGTACGGGAGCGACCCGGCGCGCGGCGCCGTCTACGGCGTCCTCACCGGGCTCGCGTACACCGGCTTCCTGCTCGTCCTGCGGCGCGGCCAGCTCGGCGTCGTCGGGCCGGCGGGGCCGCTCTTCGACGCGACGCTCTCGTGCGCGGCCGGCTGCCTCGTCGCGGGGCTCGCGCTCGGCGACCTCGACCTGACGCCCTCGCTCGCAGCCACCGGCTGGCTCGTGCTGCTCGCGCTCTCCTCGCAGTGGCTCGGCTGGCTGCTGATCTCGATCTCGCTGCCGCGGCTGCCCGCGGCGGTCACCTCGGTCTCGCTGACGTTCCAGCCGGTCTGCTCGGTGATCTTCGCCGCGATCATCCTCGGCGAGTCGCCGTCCGGCCTGCAGCTCGTCGGCGCCGCGGCGATCCTGTTCGGGCTCGTGATCTCGTCCCTCGGCCGCCGCCGTCCGGTCGCCGAGCCCGAGCTCGCCGGCTAGGCGAGGGCGTGCTGGATCGCGTGGCGCCAGTGCGCGAGGTACGCCTCGTAGCCGGCCGCGAACTCGTCCAGGGCCGCGTTCGCCTCCGGCCGCAGCGCGGTCAGGTCGTACTCGACCGTCGCCGTCGTGCCGCCGGCGCCGTCGGGCTCGCAGCGGACGGCGACGCGGCCCGCGCGGTCGCCCGGGGTGACGCGCGAGTACTCGACCGCGCGACCGGGATCGAGCCGGAGCACGGTCCAGACGGTGTCGCCGGTGACGAAGACGAGGCCCTCCTCGAGCGCGTCGCCGGCCGGATAGCGCGGGTCCCAGCCGTGCGCCCAGGCGCGCTCGCCCTCCGGCGTGAACAGCGGGAACGCCTCGTCGGGCGGCAGGGGCACCGGGACGGAGCCCGTGAGGACGGCCCGCCGGCAGTCGGACACGGCTAGAGCTCGACCCGGGCGGAGGCGCCGTCGAGGGCGGCGAGCGCCTCGCGGACGGCGACGTGGCGGCCGACGAAGATCGGCGTGTCGCGCTCCGTGTAGCTCGACGCCTCGCTGTGGCGGAGGCGGAGCATCAGGTGCATGAAGTCGGCCGGCTCCTCGCACTCGAACGCGGTCATGAACTCCTGGTCGTCGATCCCGAACGAGTACGTCGTGTGGTTCTTGATCCCCGGGAACTCCTCGCGGCCGATGACCATGTGCTCGTCCATCGCCCGCTGCCGGTCGGACTCCTCGAGCGCATACCACGGACGCACCTTCACGAACGGGTAGACGACGAGGTAGGGGAGGCCGTGCGGCGTGATCTTCCGCGCCTTCCGGGCGCTCGTGTACTGGGACGCCTTCGTCGTCGCGAGATACGAGTACGGCGTCTCGAGCCAGCCCGCGAGCGGCGTCCCGTTCAGCGCGGCGCCGAGCTCGCCGAGCGCGTCGTAGCGCTCCGTGATCTTCCAGAGGAAGAAGTCCGTCTCCGGCCGGACGCCGGTCGTCGTGTAGCAGCGCAGGTGGTCGAAGCGCTCGGCGAAGTCCTCGACGACCTCGGCGAACCCGTCCTTGTGCGCCTGGCGCTCCTCCACCGGCAGCCGCCGCCACTCGGGCGCGACCCGGTAGAAGCTGTACGCCACGTACTGCCCCTCCATCGGCACCATGCTAGCCGTGTCGCCACGCGTCGAGAGCCAGCTCAAGAGCCTGCCCGCGAAGCCGGGCGTCTACCTGTTCCGCGACGAGCGCGGCGCGGTGCTGTACGTCGGCAAGGCGAAGTCGCTGCGGCCGCGCGTCCGCTCGTACTTCCAGAAGACGACCGACGGCCGCGCGCAGATCCGCCAGCTCCCCGGCCGCGTCGCGGACGTCGAGGTGATCGTCACCGGGAGCGAGGTCGAGGCGCTCCACCTCGAGCAGAACCTCGTCAAGCGGCACCGGCCGCCGTTCAACGTCCGCCTCCGCGACGACAAGTCGTTCCCGTACATCGCCGTCACCGTCGAGGACGAGTACCCGCGCGTCATGTTCACGCGCGAGCGGCACCGGCAGGGCGTCTGGTACTTCGGCCCGTACGCGAACGCGAAGAAGGTGCGCGAGACGCTCGACGTCCTCAACCGCGTCTTCCCGTACCGGCCGTGCGAGGGGCCGAAGCCCGGCCGGCACAGCGGCATCCCCTGCCTCGACTACCACATCGACCGCTGCCTCGCCCCCTGCGTCGGCTACGTCTCGAAGGAGGAGTACCGCGCGATCGTGGACGGCGTGATCGAGTTCCTGTCGGGCGACGTGCGGCCGATCCAGCGCGAGCTGGAGCGGAAGATGCGCGAGGCGGCCGAGGAGGAGCGCTTCGAGGACGCCGCCCGCTACCGCAACCGGCTGTTCGCCGTGCAGCACCTCGTCGAGCGGCAGGCGGTCGAGCGGCAGTCGGTCGGCACCGTCGACGTGATCGGGTTCGCGGCGGAGGGCGAGCGCGCGGTCGTGCAGGTGTTCCCGCTGCGCGGAGGACGCATGGTCGACCGGCACTCGTTCCACCTCGAGAACGTCGGCGGCCAGGACGTGACGACCGTGCTCGAGTCGTTCGGGCTCGAGTACTACGGCTCGGCGCCGAGCGTGCCGCCGCAGATCGTCGTCCCGCGCGACGCCGGCGACCTGTCCGCGCTCGCCGAGTTCCTCTCCGAGAAGCGCGGCGCCCGCGTCGAGGTGCGCATCGCCGAGCGCGGCGAGAAGCGGCGGCTGCAGCAGCTCGCCGACGAGAACGCGCTCCACGCGCTCAGCAGCGACCTCGCCGCCGGCGAGCAGAAGCGGCTGCGCCGCGTCGAGGCGCTCGAGAACCTCCGGGAGGCGCTCAACCTCGAGTCGCTGCCGCTGCGGATCGAGTGCTACGACATCTCGACGGCGATGGGCCAGGACAACGTCGGCTCGATGGTCGTCTTCCAGGACGGCCTGCCGAAGAAGGCGCACTACCGCAAGTTCGGGATCCGCGACCAGCACGGGATGGACGACTTCGCGGCGATGGGGGAGATGATCGCGCGCCGCTTCGCGCGACTCTCCGACGGGACGGCTGCCGAGCACGACGACTCGTTCGCGTCCGCGCCGAACCTCGTCGTCATCGACGGGGGCAAGGGCCAGCTCTCGGCGGCGCTCGCCGCGATGCAGGCGTACGACCTGCCGCGCGTCGCCGTCATCTCGCTCGCGAAGCGGATCGAGGAGGTCTTCGTCCC
>DASSNM010000030.1:0-5447 GCA_035688025.1 Gaiellaceae bacterium
GGCCGCGAGCTGGGCGCCGTAGAGGCTCGAGCCGAGGATCCAGAGCGGCACCTTCGTCCCGGCCCCGGGGATCGCGCGCACGTGCTGTCCGGGCTGCGGGTCGCCGAGGAGCGCCTGCAGCTCCAGCACGTCCTGGGGGAAGGTGTCGGCGCTCGACGGCGTCCGCCGCAGCGCGAGCAGCGTCAGCTGGTCGGTGCCGGGCGCGCGGCCGAGGCCGAGGTCGATGCGGTCGGGATACAGCTCTGCCAGCGTCCCGAACTGCTCGGCGACGACGAGCGGCGAATGGTTCGGGAGCATGATCCCGCCGGCGCCGACGCGGATCGTCTCGGTGCCGCCGGCGACGTGCGCGATCACGACGGCGGTCGCGGCGCTCGCGATCCCGCTCGCGTTGTGGTGCTCGGCGAGCCAGAAGCGGCGGTAGCCCCAGCGCTCGACGTGGCGGGCGAGGTCGAGCGAGCGGGCGAGCGCCTCCGCCGGGGTCGACCCCTGCGGGATCGGCGCGAGGTCGAGGATCGAGAGCGGGACCACCCGGCGACGATAGACGCGCCGCCCGCCGCTGCGCGTACGATCCCGCCAGTGAGCGTCGAGATCCTCTACTGCCCGACCTGAAGCAGCTACGAGCCGAGGGCCGCGAGTCTCGCGGCCGCGCTGAGCGAGCAGGGCGTCGACGTCACGGCGACACCGGGCGGCCCCGGCCAGTTCGACGTCGTCCGCGACGGCGAGGTGGTCTTCTCGAAGCATCGGGAGCACCGCTTCCCGGGCGAGCGGGAGATTCTCGCCGCCGTCTCCTGATGGCGCGGAAGGTCGTGCTCGCCGGCGCCGCGCTCGCGCTCGCCGGCTGCGGCGACGGGCGCCTCTCCCACGCCGCCTACGTGAAACGCGCCGACGCCGTCTGCTCGGCGTTCGCGACGCGTGTGCCGCTGCTGACGCGGCCGAAGTCCTACGACGCGGTCGCCGCCTACGTCGAGCGGACGTTGCCGCTCTACGCCGACGCCCTCGACAAGCTGAAGGCCCTGAAGCCGCCGCGCGCGGACGAGCCTGCCGTCCAGGCGTGGCTCGCCGCCGACGCGGCGGTCGCGGCCGCGCTGCGGACGCTGCGCGCCGCCGCGCTCCGCAAGGACCCGGCCGCGACAAACGACGCCGCGAACGCACTCCAGGGACGGAGCCTCGACGCGCGCAAGGCCGCTTCGGCGCTCGGCCTCCAGGCCTGCGCCTCGCCCTAACGACCCTTGAACTCGGCGGGCCGCTTCTCGAGGAACGCCTGCACGCCCTCGCGGAAGTCCTCGCTCGCCGCGGCGGCGGCCTGGAGCTGCGCCTCGAGCTCGAGCTGCTCCTCGAGCGTCGAGGTGTCCGCGCGGTCGAAGAGGCGCTTCGTCATCCCGATCGCACGCGTCGGGCCGGCCGCGTAGGTCGCCGCGTACTCGCGAACCCGCGCCTCGAAGGCGTCCGCCTCGACGACCTCGTTCACGAGGCCCCATGCGTGTGCCTCGGCGGCGGTGAGGCGGCGGTTCGTCGTCATCCACTCGAACGCGCGGTTCGGGCCGAGCAGGCGGTGGACGAAGTAGGTGCCGCCCGAGTCGGGGACGAGCCCGATCCCGACGAACCCGGGCGCGAAGAACGCGGCGTCGGAGGCGATCCGCACGTCGCACGCGCAGGCGAGGGAGAGGCCGGCGCCCGCGCAGACGCCGTTCACGGCCGCGATCACCGGCTTCTCGAGCGCGCGGATCGCGAGCATGTTCGGGTGATAGGTCGCGCGCAGCCCGGAGCCGACGTCACCGCCGCCGAGGTCGGCGAACTCGGTCAGGTCCTGCCCGGCGCAGAACCCGCGCCCCGCGCCGGTGATGACGACGGCGCGCACCTCCGGGTCGCGCGCCTCCTTCAGCGCGTCGCGGAGCCCGACGTGGAGGGCGAGCGTGAACGCGTTCAGCTTGTCCGGACGGTTGAGCGCGATCGTCTGGACGCCGCCGTCGCGCGTGACCTCGACCTCTGCCATGGCGCGGACCCTACCGCGCCAGCTCGACCGCGTCGCCGACGCGCACGCGGCCGGAGCGGACGACGCTCGCGTACATGCCGGCGCAAACGCCGTTCCACTCCGCGATCCGCTTCAGGAGCAGGCGCCGCTTCGGCAGGTCGCGCTGCGCATGGCCGACCATCACGCAGCGCTGCGCCGGCACCGTCACCTCCAACTCGACCCCGCCGACGACGAGGCGCCGTCCCGCCCACGCCTCCTCGCGCACGTCGCCTGCGTCGAGAACGAGGTTCGGCCGCAGGCGCTCCTGCTCGACCGGCTCTCCCGCGAAGGCCTCCAAGCTCGCGAGCGACCCCGTCGTGACCAGGTGGACGGCGCCTATGTCAAAGTGCGAGATCGCCGCCTCGCGCGCGAAGCGCCAGCCCGGGCCGGCGAGCTCCTCCGCGAGCGCGTCGTTCGGCGCGAGGACGCGGCCGTCCGCGAGCTCGAGCACCGGCTCCCCGTCCGGGCCGAGCCGGGCGGCATGACGCAGCAGGCCGTCGACGCGCCGGAACCGCCGCGTGTGCTTGCCACTCGCGATCTTCCCGTCGGCGCGGACGAGGCCCCAGAGCCGGTCGGCGACGACGCCGCGCGCGTCCAGGTCCAGTTCGTCGAGCCGCTCGCCCGCGAGCGACTTGACCGGATAGCGCCAGAGCGCCGCGACGCGGCCCTCCACGCGCGCTACCGACCCTTGAAGTCCGGCTTCCGCTTCTCGAGGAACGCGTTCAGGCCCTCGGTCGCGTCCTCCGACGCGCGCACGAGGTAGAACGACCGCCGCTCGACCTCGACGCCCGCGGTGAGCGGGGTCTCGAACGCTGCGTCGATCGCCTCCTTCGCGAGCCGCGTCGCGACCGGGCCCTTCGCCGCGATCTCGGCGGCGACCCGCTTCGCCTCCTCGAGCCACGCCTCCTTCGCGACGACGCGCGCGACGAGTCCGAAGTCGAGCGCCTCGCGGGCGGAGATCGTCCGGCCGGTCAGGATCATGTCCATCGCCACCGCCTTGCCGACCGCGCGCGTCAGCCGCTGCGTGCCGCCCGCGCCCGGGATCACGCCGAGGTTGATCTCCGGCTGCCCGAACTGCGCCGTCTCGGACGCGACGATCAGGTCGCAGACCATCGCCAGCTCGCAGCCGCCGCCGAGGCAGAAGCCGGAGACCGCCGCGACGATCGGCGTCCGGATCTTGCGGATCGCGTCCCACTGGTCGAGGCGCCGGTTCTCGTACAGCGAGACGGGCGTGCCCGCGGCGAGGTCGTTGATGTCGGCGCCCGCGGCGAACGCGCGCTCGCCGCCGCCGAGCACGATCGCGCGAACCTCCGCGTCGGCGTCCAGCTCCTGCAACGCCGCCAGGAGCGCCGCCATCAGGTCGCCCGAGAGCGCGTTCAGCGCCTTCGGCCGGTTCAGCAGGACGACGCCGACCGCGCCCTCCCGCTCGACGAGGACGAGAGCGTCGTCCGGCTTTCCCGCTCCGGCACCGGCAAAGCCGGCACCTCCGCTCCTGGGCGGCTCCGTCGAGCCTACGCCGCTCACAGCTCGAGGAACTGGACGTTCGGGCGCGGGAAGCCGCGCTTGTACGCGTCCTTGCCGGCGGCCGTGAACTGCTCGCTGCCGACGAAGTCGTCGAAGGCCTGCTTGTCGGCGAACTCCCACTCCGCGTAGTACGCGTGGGACGGCTCGCCCATCGGCGCGCCCGTGACCCGGCCGTGCCGGAAGACGCCGTTCGGGGCGTCCGCGCACAGCTTCACGTGCTCGGCGTACTGCTCTGCGTCCGGCTCCTGCTCGTACAGCACGATCACCCGGTGCATGGCGCTCCCTTTCGCTCGCTGGCGGGGAGAGCCTAGCGCCGCGTCACGCGGCGGCGGGCTGCTGTGCCGACTGCGGCTCCGGCCAGAGCGGCTCGCGGCGCTCGAGGTCGCGGAGCACGTCGCGCGAGGGGCGCGGCCAGCCGTCCGGCTCGCGCGCGCGCTGCTCGTCCTGCTCGTCCATCGGCGGGAAAACGCAACGCGGCGCCCTCCGGTTACGCGCGCCGATCGACGACGCGGAGCGCCTTCCCCTCGCTCCGAGCGATGCTCCCCGGCCCGCCGAGAGAGACGCGCGCCGTCAGCCCGAGCGCGCGGCCGAGCCGCTCCTCCACGAACGCCTGCAGCCGCTCGCCGCCGGCCTCGCCCTCGCGCAGCTCCGCCTCGACGGTCAGCTCGTCGAGATGGCCGGGCCGCTCGACGACGAGCTGGTAGTGCGGCGCCAGTTCCGGGATCGCGAGCAGCGCCCGCTCGATCTCGCTCGGGAAGACGTTGACGCCGCGGATGATCAGCATGTCGTCGGTGCGGCCGACGACCCGGGACATGCGCGCGAAGGTGCGCCCGCACGCGCACGGCTCGCGCGTGAGCGAGGCGAGGTCGCCGGTGCGGTAGCGCAGCAGCGGCAGCGCCTCCTTCGTCAGCGTCGTGAAGACCAGCTCGCCGACCTCGCCGTCCGGAACCGGCTCGCCGCTCGCCGGGTCGATCGCCTCGACGAGGAAGTGGTCCTCGTTCACGTGCGCGCCGTCGCGGCCCTCGAGACACTCCGCCGAGACGCCCGGCCCGAGGATCTCCGACAGCCCGTAGATGTCGAGCGCCGCGAGCGCGAACGCGCCCTCGATCGCCTCGCGCAGCCCCTCCGTCCACGGCTCCGCGCCGAAGACGCCGGCGCGCAGGGCGAGGCGGCCCGGCTCCGAGACGTGGTCGGCGATCGCGAGCGCATAGCTCGGCGTGCAGCAGAGGATCTCCGCGCCGAGATCCTCGAGCAGCTGCGCCTGCCGCGGCGTGTTCCCGCCCGAGGCGGGGACGACGGTGCAGCCGAGCCGCTCGGCGCCGTAGTGGAGCCCGAGCCCGCCCGTGAAGAGGCCGTAGCCGTAGGCGACGTGGACGACGGTGCCCGGCCCGGCGCCGGCGGCCGCGAGCGCGCGGGCGCAGCAGTCGGCCCAGAGCCCGACGTCGTTCCGCGTGTACGCGTCGATCGTCGCCTTGCCGCGCGTGCCCGACGAGGCGTGGATACGGATGCAGTCCTCCCGCGGAACCTGCAGGAGCCCGAACGGGTAGGCGTCGCGGAGGTCGGACTTGACCCGGAACGGCAGCTCCGCGAGCCGCTCCGGCTCGACGCCGAACCGCTCGCGCAGCCGCTCGCGCTGGAGCCGCTCCAGCTCGGGCCGCGGCAGCGTCTCCAGCTCCGGCTGGAAGATCGGCACGGGAGGATTATCGTTGCGGCGTGTCCGGGGGCGCACTCGCCACGGGGCTCGCGGTCGCCGCGGGGCTCGCAGGATCCATCCAGGTCGCGCTGATGTCGCGCCTGGGCGAGCGGATCGGCGTGCTCGAGGCGCTCGCGTTCTCGGCCGGGCTGACCGCGGTGCTCGCCGCCGTCGCGCTCGTGCTCGCCCGCCAGAGCCTCGCCGGGTTCGAGCGGGCCG
>DASSNM010000071.1:0-35043 GCA_035688025.1 Gaiellaceae bacterium
GCGATCAGCGGCCTGATCGCGCCGACGAACGGGATCGTGCTGCTCGACGGCGACGACGTCACGAGCCTCGAGGCCGAGCTCGTCGCGCACAAGGGGCTCGTCCTGATGCCCGGCGGCCGCGGCGTCTTCCCGGGGCTGACGGTCGAGCGGAACCTCGACGTCGGCGCGTTCCTCCACTGGAGCGACCGCGAGTGGGTGGACGCGGCCCGCCGCGACGTGATCGAGCTCTTCCCGCGCCTCGGCGAGCGGCTGAAGCAGCCGGCCGGGCTGCTCTCCGGCGGCGAGCAGCAGATGCTCGCGCTCGCGCAGGCGCTAATGAGCAAGCCGACGCTGCTCGCGATCGACGAGCTCTCGCTCGGCCTCGCGCCGCGCATGGTCGCCGAGCTGCTCGAGGCGATCCGGAAGATCAACGCGCGCGGCGTCCCGATCCTGCTCGTCGAGCAGTCGGTGAACGTCGCGATGGCGCTCGCCGACCGCGCCTACTTCATGGAGAAGGGCGAGGTCCGCTTCGAGGGCCCGACCCGCGAGCTCGTCGGCCGCACCGACCTCCTGCGCTCGATCTTCTTCGAGGGCATGACCGCGGAGCAGGCGGCGACGTGAGCGACACGCTCCGCATCTCGAACGTCGTCGTCCGCTTCGGCGGCCTGACCGCGGTCGACGTGGACGAGCTGACGGTGCCGCGCGGCGCGATCGTCGGGATCGTCGGCGCGAACGGGGCCGGGAAGACGACGCTCTTCGACGTCGTCTCCGGGTTCGTGACGCCGCAGGGCGGCTCGGCCGTGCTCGACGGCGAGCACGAGCTGCTGCGGCGCTCGCCCGAGGCGCGCGCCCGGCTCGGCCTCGGCCGCAGCTTCCAGAACGCGGTGCTCTTCGGCTCGATGACCGTCTCCGAGACGCTCGCGGTCGCGCTGCACCGCAAGCTCGGCCGCGCCTTCGCGCTCAGCTGCGCCTTCGGGGTGCGCCGGCGCGCCGAGGCGCGGATCGCGGCCCGCGCCGACGAGCTGATCGAGCTGCTCGGCCTCGAGGACTACGCCGACAGCTTCGTCGCCGAGCTCTCCACCGGCACGCGGCGGATCGTCGACCTCGCCTGCGTCCTCGCGCACGAGCCGTCCCTGCTCCTGCTCGACGAGCCGTCCGCCGGCGTCGCGCAGCGCGAGGTCGAGGCGCTCGAGGCCGTGATCCGGCGGGTGAAGGAGCTGCTCGACTGCACGTTCCTGATCATCGAGCACGACATCCCGCTCATCCGCTCGCTCTCGGACGAGCTGTACGCGATGGAGGTCGGCCGCGTGATCGCGCACGGGAAGCCGGACGACGTGCTCGCCGACCCGGCGGTCGTCGCCGCCTACCTCGGCACCGACCAGACCGCGATCGCGCGCTCGGGAGCCGCCGGATGAGGCTCCGGCTGGCGGCGCTCGCCCTGCTCCTGCTCGCGCTCGCGGCGGGCGCCTCCGGCTGCGGCCTGCGGCTCCGCGCCGTCCAGCTGAAGGTGGACGTCAGCGACGGCTCGATGCGCCTGATCGAGCCGACGAGCGGGCGCTACGCGGGCGGCGAGGTCGTGATCACGATCGTGAACAACACCGACCAGCGGCGGCAGTTCACGCTCGCCGAGACGGACGCCGCGCCCAAGGCGATCCCGCACGGCGTGCTCGACGCCTACAGCGACCGCGACGACTCGCGCGTCGTCGCCGTCTCCGGCGTGATGCGGCCCGCCTCGGTCGAGCTTGCGTTCGGCGCGCTGCCGCAGCCGCAGCCGACCGAGACGAAGCTCCACGTCTTCCTCCATCCGGGCAAGCGGTACCTCCTCTTCGACCGGCTCGGCGGCTACCGCCACGGGCTCGCGCTGCCGCTCCGCGCCCGGAGCGGCTGAGCGCTTGACCGCGCCCACCTGGCTCGAGGCGCTGCGCGGCCTCGACCCCGACTTCGACCTGAGCGCGGTCGCGCCGGGCGTGACGATCCCCGACCTGCTCGCGCTCCACGACCGCGTCGAGCCGCCGCCCGGCTTTCGCTACGACCCGGCGGTCGTCTACGACCGCGACCGGACGCTGCACCTCTACGCGCCCGTCGAGCCGGGCGTCGCGCGACCGGGCGTGCTCTTCGTCCACGGCGGCGGCTGGGCCGGCGGCTGCCCGACCTGGCACCTGCGGCAGGCGTGCGCGCTCGCCGAGCTCGGCTACGTCGCCGCGAGCGCGTCGTACCGGCTCGCGCCCGCGCACCGCTGGCCGGCGGCGCTCGAGGACGTGGCCGAGGCGGTGCGCTGGCTGCAGAGGAACGCGGGCGGGATCGGGCTCGACCCGGAGCGGCTCGTCGTCGCGGGCGGCTCCGCCGGCGGGCACCTCGCCGCCCTTGCCGCGCTCGACGCCGAGCTCGGCCTCGCCGGCGCGGTGCTCTGGTATCCGGCCGTCGACCTGCGGCACTTCGCCGGCACCGAGATCGGCGGCGCGCTCACCGACCTGTTCGGGGAGCCGCCGAGCGGCGAGCAGCTGCGGGCCGCCTCGCCGACGGAGCTCGTCCATCCGGGCTGCCCGCCGGTGCTGACCCTGTGCGGCGACCGCGACGCGGTCACGCCGGTCGAGACCGCCGAGGAGTTCCACCGCCGGCTCGCCGCCGCGGGCGTCGACAACCGGCTCGTCGTCTACCCGGGCAAGGACCACCAGTTCGACCTCTACCCGGGCGGCTGGGAGGACTCGTTCGCGGAGACGGTCGCGTTCCTCGAGCGGACCGTCGGTCCGGGCGTGGTCGCGTGAGCCGGCCGAACGTCGTCTGGATCCTCACCGACGAGTGGCGGCACGACGCCGCCGGCTACGCGGGCAACCCGGTCGTCCGCACCCCGGCGCTCGACGAGCTCGCCGGCCGCGGCACCGCGTACCGGAACGCGTACTGCGAGAGCCCGGTCTGCCAGCCGTCCCGGGCCTCGCTCCTGACCTGCAGCTTCCCGTCCCAGCACGGCAAGCGCCAGAACGCGCACGGCGCCTTCCCCGCGCCGGAGTCCGACAACGTCGTGCACCGCCTCCGCGCCGCCGGCTACCGGACGCTCCAGGTCGGCAAGACGCACTTCTCCTGGGACCCGTACGACCCCGAGCGCCGCCGGCCGGGGCCGGAGCTCTCCCGCTACGGCTTCGACGAGGCGGCCGAGGAGTACGACAAGCACGTGCTGATGGAGGACGAGATCGAGACGCCGTACGTCGCCCACCTCCGCTCGCGCGGGCTGCTCGAGGCGTGGCGGGCGCACGAGCGCGAGCAGACCGAGGCGATGTTCGGGCGCGACCCGGCCGGGCGCGCCGCGCTCCCGGAGGAGCTCGAGCCGGAGGACACGCTCGACGCCTTCCTCGGCCGCCAGGCGTGCGAGCGGATCGAGCGCCACGCGGGCGGCGACCGGCCGTTCTTCCTCTGGGTCGGCTTCGTCGGTCCGCACCCGCCGTTCGACGCGCCGCGCGAGCTCGCCGACCTCTACGACCCGGCCGAGATCCCGCTCGGCCCGCTCGGCCACGACGAGTGGCCGGCGAACGCGTACGGCGACTTCATCCGCTGGTGCGTCGGGTTCCTCAACCTGGACCGCTACGGCGAGGACGACTACCGCCTGATGGGCAAGCACTACTACGGCGTGCTGACCCTGATCGACCGTCAGATCGGCAGGATCGTCGAGACGCTCGACCGTTGCGGGATCGCCGAGGACACGTGGCTCTTCGTCAGCTCCGACCACGGCGAGCTGCTCGGCGACCACGACCTCGTCACGAAGGCCGTCTTCTACAGCGCCTCGGTGCGCGTCCCCGTGCTCGTCGTGCCGCCGCCCGGCCGCGAGGCGGAGCGGCGCGAGGAGTGGCGGATCGTGCAGGGGATCGACGTCGCGGCGACGATCCTCGCGCTCGCCGGCGCCGAGACCGGCGGCGTCGCCGGCCGCAGCCTGCTCGACGGCGAGCCGCGGCCGGTCGCGTTCAGCGAGATCGGCGCGTTCTCGATGGTCGCGACGCCCGACCTGAAGCTCGTCGTCGAGACCGCGACGATGACGCCGCAGGCGCTCTACGACCTGCGCGTCGACCCGGACGAGCGCACGGACGTCTCCGGCGACCCGGCCTACGCGGACGCGATCGCCGAGCTCGTCGAGCGTCGCCTGCGGCCGTACGCCGCCGGCGACCTCGAGACGGCGACCGCCTAGCCGTCGCCCCCGCGGACGGTCGCGGCCGCCTCGGTGAGCGCGCCGGACGCGTCGCCGCCCGCGAGCACGGCGAGGAAGTCCGCCGCCAGCAGGTCGGCGACGCGCAGGTTCGTGTCGCGCGTGCGGCCGGCGATGTGCGGGACGTGGACGACGTTGCGCAGGCCGCGGATCGGGTCGCCGGCCGGCAGCGGCTCGACGTCGTAGACGTCGGTCGCCCACGCGAGCTCGCCGGCCAGGACGCGCCGCCGCAGCGCGGCCGTGTCCACCGGCGCCGTCCGCGTGATCGTGACGACGACCGCGCCGCGCGGCAGCGTGTCGACGAGCCGCGCGTCGAGCATCCCGGCGGCCGACGGCGTGGGGGGCACGGCGACGACGAGCACCTCGGAGCGGGCGCACAGCTCGTCCAGCGGCAGTCGGGCCGCGCCCGCGGCGGCGAAGCGCTCGTCGGGCGCGTACGGGTCGTGCGCCGCGACGTCCGAGCCGAGCGCGGTGCACCAGCCGGCGATCCGGCCGCCGATCTGGCCGAGCCCGAGGACGCCGACGCGCTTCGTGCCGAGGTCGCCGTTGACGAAGTCCGGGTCGTCGGTGAACTGCCTGCCGATCCACGGCTCCGTGCCCTCCGCCATCGCGCGATGGAGCTGCGGGATCCGCCGCAGCGCGCAGATCGCGAGCGCGAGGCCGGTCTCCGCGACCGACGGCGCCCAGGCGCGCGTCGCGTCGACGAACGGGATGCCGCGCTCGCGGAGCGCCGGCCAGGCGGCCGGCCGCAGCCCGTCCACGACGCCGCCGGCGACCCGCAGCCGAGGCGCCGCCGCGACGTCCGCCGGAGCCAGCTCGGCGCGCGCGAACCACGCGAGCGCCTCGGCGTCCGCGAGCGCCGCCGGATCCGGCCCGCCGACGACGCGCACCTCGCACGTCCCGGCCAGTCGCGACTCGAGCCGCTCGCCGACGAAGGGCCACGTCCGCGTCAGCTCCCCGTCGTCGACGACGAGCGCGACCGGCCGCCCGCTCACGCCGTCCACCTTGCGTACTCCGCCTCGATCCGCTCGCCGTCGGCCTCGCCGAGGAAGACGAGCAGCCGGTAGTCGTAGCCGACGCTTCCGCCCGCGGGGACGTCGATCGGGCCGTCGCGCTGCGGCGAGGGGTTGAGCAGGCTCCCGTCGACGCGCCAGCGGGTCGGCCCGGGGCCGTTCGCGGGATGGTCGAGGATCGCCACGCCCGCGTACGCGTAGTCGAGCAGCCCGGGCGCGTCCCGGACGTAGCTGCCGACGCCGTCGACCGGCTGCGCCATGCTCACCCAGCGCGCCGCCTCCCAGGTCGCCTCCGGCGCGTCGCGGCGCCCCTCCGAGTCGAGCACGCGCCGCGTCTCGAGCCCGCCGACGAGCCGGATCGCGAGCCCGCCGTAGTCGTAGCGGCCGATCCGGAGCGGCTCGTCGAGCGCGTGCAGCTCCCAGCGGACGTCGACGCGGTAGCCGTCCTCCGCCGGCGGGTGCACGCGCCAGACCTGGCGCTCGCGCGCGAGCGGCCGCCCGGACACGTGCAGCCAGTCGTTCTCCGCGACGAGCTCGACGCCGTCCCCGCGCTCCTCGGCCTCGAGGCTCGCGCTGCGGACGGAGCCGCGCGTCTCGGGCGGGTAGTACGCGTGGCCGCAGCACCAGAAGTCCTGGCCGTTGACGTCGTTGAGGCCGACGTAGGCGCCGACCTGCCACGGGTGGTCGGCCGGCTCGAAGCGCGTCAGCGGACTCTTGCTCGCCGGCGCGTAGAGCGGGTGCACGTGCGGCCGGAAGCGCGGGTCGACGTCGTAGCGGAGCAGCGGCCCGCTCGTGTGGCGCACCTCGACCCAGTGGCGCTCGCGCGCAACGGCCATCCCCGGCGGCAGGATCACGACCCGCTCACACCCAGTCCGGCCTCGGGTGCGCCCGCAGCCAGTCCGGGTCGAGCTCCGCCCCGAGGCCGGGGCGGTCGGAGACGTGGAGCCGGCCGTCGCGGACGTCGAGCGGCTCCTGGAGCGCGGCGTCGTAGAGCGAGATCCAGTCGGGCCCGAGGATCTCGAGCCGGAAGAAGTTCGTCGTCGCGAGCATCGCGTGCGAGCTCGCGACCGTCTGCAGCGGCCCGAGCGCGCCGTGCGGCGCGACCGGGACGGCGTGCGCCTCGGCCATCGTCGCGATCTTCCGCAGCTCGCTGATCCCGCCCGTCCAGCAGACGTCCGGCATCAGGTAGTTCGCGAGCCGGTCGCGGAGGATCGGCAGGAAGTCCCAGCGCGTGTACAGGCGCTCGCCGACGCAGAGCGGGGCGTCGGTCTGCGCGCGCAGCTGCCGCAGCGCGTCGGTGTTCTCCGGCTGCAGCGGCTCCTCGAACCAGCCGATGTCGTACGGCTCGAGCGCGCGGATGCAGCGCAGCGCCGACGAGACGTTGTAGTTGCCGTGGAAGTCGATCAGCATCTCGACGTCCGGCCCGACCGCGTCGCGGATGCGCTCGACGAGCTCGGCGGCGCGGCGGACGTCGGCCTTCGCGATCTCGCCGTCGACGTACGAGGTCACGCGCGGCCCGCTGCCGGCGAACGGGTCGTACTTGAACGCCTCCCAGCCCTCGCCGGCGAGCCGCGCCGAGCGCTCGGCGACCTCCTCCCACGAGGCGCCGCCCGGATGCGTGTAGAGCGGGATCGAGTCGCGGACGGCGCCGCCGAGCAGGTCGTGCACCGGCCGGCCGAGCGCCTTGCCCTTGATGTCCCAGAGGGCCATGTCGATGCCGCTCGCGACCGTCGTCGCGAGGCCGCGGCTGCCGAGGAAGGTGAACTGGCGGAAGAGGTCGTGCCAGATCGCCTCGATGCGCGCGGGGTCGCGCCCGATCAGCCCCTCTCTGACCGCCTCGAGCGCGGCGACGACGGCGCTGTTGCCCTTGCGCGGGAAGTTCGAGCACTCGCCGATCCCGCTCACTCCCTCGTCGGTGTGCACCTGCACGAACACCCACGAGACGCGGCCGCTGAAGTTGACCTCGTCTCCGAGCGGGCTTGCGACGTGGATCTCGACGTCGGTGATCTTCATTCGGTGTCCTCCGGCTCTCGTCGGGACGGGCGCAGCCGGAAGCGGAAGCGCGCGTCGTCGTCGTACCACTGGGTGAAGTTCGTGCTCCAGACCGTGTTCAGGAGATTGACGTGCAGGCCGCGCGCCCGCGCGTCGATCGGCGGCAGGATCTTCCGGTCGAGCGAGGCGAGCGGCGCGTCGAGCGTCTCGACCGCGAGCGCGACGCCGTCGCGGGCGCAGCGGGCGCGGTCGATCGCGTGCTGGCGGCCGCCGTTCGCGACCACGGCGAGCGGGTCGATCTCGAGGCCGAGCTTGCGGTAGCGCCACGAGTCCGGCTCGCAGGCGGGCAGGAAGCTCAGCCAGGCGGCCTCGGGGATCCGGATCGCGTCCTTGCCGTGCCAGGAGAGCTCGAGCGAGAGCTCGTCCGCGCCGGCCTCGATCGTCGTCGTCAGCTCGCGCGGGCCGCCGTACTCCTCGCTCGCCTCGCGCGGCAGCCGCAGCCGCGCGACGAGCCGCGCGCCGTCGGCGCCGGCCTCGACGAGCTCGGGCGTCCACGCCGCAGCGAGGTCGCCGAGCTCCTCGAGCCCTCGCTTGCCGCAGGCGTACCGCGGCCACCAGAGGTCGCGGCAGACCGGGTTCATGCCGTGCTCCCAGAAGCCGTCGTACTCGCGGCGGTCGAACACCTCGTACGTGAAGAGGCCGAGCGGCGCGTCGGGCGCGGCCCAGTCGGCGCCGGTCGCCGCGTCGCGCAGCGCGACGATCGCGCCCCGGTCGTCGAGGGCGAGCTCGAAGCGGTCGGTCGCGAGCGAGCGCGCGCCGCCCGGCGGGATCGGCGGCGGCGGGCCCGGCTCGACGCGGGCGAGCCGCTCCTCGGCGCGGGCGCGGGCGGCGTCCGGGAGCGCCCGGAGCGCCTCGTCGACGTAGGCGCGCTGCTCGGCCCAGGACTCCTCGAAGCGCCGCCAGCGCGGCGAGAGCCGGACCGCCGCCAGCTCGGCCTTCCGCCACGTCGCGGTGTCGGTGAGCTGGACCATCGTGTCGAGGCCCCACGTGTGCTCGGGCACCATCAGGAGCGCCCGCCGGGCGGCGCGCAGCGCGGGCGCCGGCGCGTCGAGCTCCGGCAGCGCGCGGGCGAGCTCGCGGTAGCGCGCGATCCGCAGCGGGTCGCTGCCGACGCCGTGGAGCCACGGGTCGCCGAGCTCGGCGGTGACGACCGGGAGCCGGTCGCGGTGCGGCAGCAGCGCCTCCGCGAACGCGTTCAGGGTCGAGGCGCGCACGTCCGCGCCCGGGTACGTCTCGCAGGCGTCGAGGTAGGCGGCGAGGACGTCGACCTCGCTCGGCGGCCCGACGTTGTCGAGCGTGAAGCGCATCACGAGCACGTCGTCGGCGCCGTCGACCGCGACCGTCCCGCCGTAACCCTGCGTGTGCAGGACGACGAGCTCGCTGCCGTCGGGAGCGACCCAGCGGAACGCGGGCGGCACGTCCGGCGCGAGGTCGACGCCGTTCGCCCCGACGTAGAGGAGCTCGACGCCGGCCTCGGCGAGCACCGGCACGATCCCGACGCTCAGCCCCGGCACGTCGGTCGCCTTCGCGGCGATCGTCCGCACGCCGAAGCGGCGGTCGAGCTCGGCCGCGTACGAGAGCGCCTCGCGCAGCAGCTCCGGGGTCGCGAGCTCGACGTGGAGCGTGAACGGAAGCGCCAGCCACGCGAGGTCGCCGGCCGCGACCGCCTCCTCCACGCGCGCGGTCTCGGCGGGCGAGGCCTGCTCGAGGTAGCGGTGGAGGACGTAGGTCGGCACCGTCCAGCAGAGCGTCGTCGGCGCCTCGGTCTCGCGCAGCTTCCGCGCGACGCGCAGTGCGTCCGGGACGAAGCGCTCGACGTAGAGCCGCTCGACGTTCGCCGCGAAGTCGGTGTAGCCGAGGTCGAGGTGCGTCTTGTGGACGAGGTGGACGCGCATCACCAGATCGGCGAGACGGTCGCGCCCTCGGCGAACGCGGCCTCGTTCAGCTCGTAGCCGAAGCCGGGCGCGGCCGACAGCTCGAGCAGGCCGGCGCGCGGCCGCGGGTCGCCGGTCAGCACCCAGCCGGCGGAGCTCCCCGCGTGGATGTCGAGGTACTCGCACCGGGGCGAGACGTCCGGTCCGTTCGTGATCAGGAAGTGGTAGGTCGGCGCGCCGACGCCGTGGCAGATCAGCTTCGCCCCGTGCGCCTTCGCGAGTGCGGCGACCTTCTTCAGCCCGGTCGGCCCGCCGGCGCGATAGATGTCCGGCTGGACGATGTCGACGCCGCCCTCGGCGATCAGCCGGTGGAAGCCGTCGAGCGTGTACGTGTGCTCGCCGCCGGTGACCATGCAGTCGACGCTCTCGCGGATGCGGCGGTAGCCGGCGACGTCCTCGGGGAGGACGGGCTCCTCGATCCACTCGATCGCGTAGTCGCGCAGCCGCCGCGCCATCTCGATCGTGTACGGGACGTCCCACGCCATGTAGCAGTCGAGCGCGATGAAGCCGTCCGGCCCGACGACCTCGCGGGCGGCGGCGACCGCCTCGACGTTGCGCCGCATCCCCTCCTTGCCGTGGGCGGGCCCGTACGGCATCGCGATCTTGACGTCGCGGATGCCGAGCTCGTCGAGCGCCGCCGCGTCCCAGGAGGTGAGGTACGGGCGCAGCGCCTCGGCCGTCCGGCCGCCGAGCAGGTCGTAGACGGGCCGCCCGGTCACCTTGCCCTTGAGATCCCAGAGGGCGATGTCGATGCCGGAGATCAGCGACTGCGTGAAGCCGCCGAGCCCGTAGAAGACGGTCGCCCGCACGAGCTGCTCCTGGATCAGCTCGGTCGCGAAGCAGTCCTTGCCGACCACGAGGCCGCGCACCTGCTCCGCGAGCGCGACCGCGGCGGCCGCGCCCTTGCCGCAGCCGACGAAGCCGAGCCCCTGCGTGCCGTCCTCGACGGTGACGCGGACGACGCCCGCGGTCATCTGCCCGTACCAGCTGCTGCGCCGCTCGACGTACTCGGGGTAGAGCGACATCGGGTTCGCGATCACGCGCTCGGTCAGCCAGTTGCCGCCCATCGGCGTGTGCAGCAGCTCGACATCCGTCACCCTCATCGCGCGTCTCCCCGGTCGCCGGCGTGGATAGTTATGAATCTTGCCAAAATCCCGTCCGCCCGACTATCCTTGCCCGGCGCGGATGGATTGGACGGTCGTCTACACGGATCCCGACGAGCTGAGGAGCGCCTTCGCCGGGTACCCCGACGCCCGCTACCGGCCGATCACGGCCTGGTGGTGGTCGGGGGAGCCGGTCACCGAGGAGCGCGTGCTCTGGCAGCTCGACCGGATCGCGGAGATGGGCTCGGGGGGCTTCGACATCACCGGGCTCGCGATGCACGGGCCGGCCGCCGGCTCGGTCGCAGACGACCCGAAGGGGCTCTCGGACGAGTGGTACCGCTTCTACCGGCTCGCCTGCGAGCGGGCGCGCGACCTCGGCCTCGGCGTCGCGACCTGGAGCCCGTTGCAGGTCGGCGCGCCGGTCGACGCGGCGCCGCTGCTCGAGCGGCGGCCGGAGCTGCGCGGCGAGGAGCTCGTCACCGTCGGCGGCGTCGACGCGCGGCCGTTCGGCCTCGACTACGGCAACCCGGAGGCGATCGCCGCGCACAGCGCGCCCGGCACGGCGACGCACGAATTCCTCGAGCGGCTCGACGACCTGTTCGGGAACCCGATCGTCGCGTTCTTCGAGGACGAGTTCCCCGCCTTCCCGCGCTGGGCGCCCGGCTTCGCGGAGGAGTTCCGCGCCGCGAAGGGCTACGACTTCCCGCTCGAGGCGGTCGACCAGGACGTCGGGCCGCGCACGCCCGCGCACCGTGTCGCGCTCTTCGACGTCGCGACCGAGCGCGTGCTCGGCGCGTACACGCGCTTCCAGAAGGACTTCGTCCGCAAGCACAACCTGCTCGCCGCGTACGACCAGTGCAGCCGCCGCGGCACGCCGCTCCTGACGAGCCTCTACCACCTCGACCAGTTCAAGACGATGGCGTGGGCCAACGCGCCGGGAACCGACCAGATGGGCGACGCGCGCTTCCACCTCTCGCTCGCGGACATCTACGGCTCGCCGCGCGTCTGGCTGGAGGGCTTCCACTCGCACGGCCACGGCATGAGCCTGGACGACCAGATGCGGCTGATCCGCGAGTGGGGCCGCGAGGGCGCGAGCCTCTTCCTCCCGCACGGCGGCTACTACGCGAACCGGGCGCTCTGGTGGGAGTGGGCGCCGCCCGAGATCGGCTGGAACCAGCCCTACGCGCGCCACTATCCCGCGTTCGCGGAGACGGTCGGCCGCCTGCTCATGTGCCTCTCGGCCGGCCGGCACGTGCCGGAGATCGCGGTGCTCTACCCGCAGACGACGGTCTGGGCGGACACCGAGGGCACGCGCCGCTGGGGCGCGGCCGCGCTCGAGGCCGACCGCTGCTACACGGCGCTGATGGGGATGCACTCGATCCCGTCCGGCTGGGATCTCGAGCGCTCCGACAAGCCGAGCCTGCTCGCCGAGGCGTTCTACGACCGGATCACCGTCGACGAGGAGCACGTCTCGCTCTTCGACGTGCCGATCGTGCTGCCGGCCTGTCTCTGCCTGCGGACGGAGACGGTCGAGCGGCTGATCGCGGACGCGGAGGCGGGGCGGACGGTCGTGGTCGTCGAGCCGCGGCCGGCGTGGTCGGCGGAGAACGGCCGCGAGGACGAGCGCTTCCTCGCGCTCGTCGAGCGGCTGTGCGAGCTCGCGACCGTCGTCGGCTCGGCGGAGGAGGCGGTCGCCGCCCTGCCGCCGCCGCGCGTCGACGGGCTGAAGGCGCAGTGGCGGCGCGTCGGCGACCTCGACCTCGTCTACGTCACCGGCTCGGGCCGGGTGCGCCTGCGCGGCGTCGCCGGCCGGGCGCCGGAGCGCTGGAGCCCGGAGAGCGGCTCGGTGGAGCCGGTCGCGGCGACGGTCGACGGCGACGACCTCCTGCTCGACCTGCCCGGCCCCGACGCGCTGCTCGCGCTCCCCGCCGGGACGCCGCTGCCGCCGGAGGAGCGCCCGACGCGGACGGTCGAGCTCCCCGCGGTCTGGGAGTGCTCGTATCCGGAGTGGGGCGAGAACCGCTGGGGCGACTACCGGCTGCCGGGGAACCCCGGCACGCCGCCGGCCGAGCGGCGCACGTTCGCGTTCCGCGAGGGCGACGACCCCGCCTGGCGGTCGGCGCCGGTCGTGCCCGAGGACGTGCAGCAGCCGCTGACCGAGCTCGGCTTCGAGCAGCGGATGGGCGGCGTCTACGGCCGCGTCGCGCCGAAGGACCGCTGGATCGCCGACGGCTGGCGCGAGGTCGTCTCGACGTACGGCCCGAAGGCGGTCGTCACCGCCGCCGACGGCGAGGAGCGCCTCGGCGAGTACTCGGAGCGGCTCGGCGTCGAGGACCTGATCCTCTCGACCCCGATCGGGCTGAAGGGCCGCGTCGAGCCGGTCAAGGTCGACCTCGGGCCGCGCGGCGCGGGCAGCATCCGCTCCTGGTGCCGCGTCGAGGCGCCCGTCGAGACGCATCTCGTCGTCGAGGGCCACGGCGTCCTGACCGTCCACCTCGACGGCGAGCGGCTGATCGGCCCGGTCGAGGGCGGCGTGCTCTCGATCCCGGTCCGGCTCGCCGCCGGCTGGCACGAGGTGCGGATCGACGCGGAGCCGCGCGCGCCCGTCCCGTCGCCCGCGGTCATCTACCGGCCGCCGCCGCGCACGAAGCTCGGCTGGGGCCTGACCGAGCCGTACCGCCGCGCGCCGAGCGCCGTCTGGACCTGGCAGGTGATCCACCCGGACTACAAGGGCGACCCGGGCCCGCGCCGCTTCCGCCGGCTCGTCCGCGTCTCGGAGCCGACGCGCCTGCGCGTCGACCTCCGCGCCTCCGGCCCGCTGGAGGTCGACGCGCCCGAGCTGCTCGACCCGGGCGAGCACGCGATCGAGGTCACGGTCGGCCGCGGCCTCTTCCGCGACCACCTCGTCGGCTCGCTCCTGCTCGAGTCCGACTCGGGGACGGTCGAGATCGCCACCGACGACCGCTGGGAGGTCGTCGAGGACGTCGCCCGCACCGTCTACCCCGACCGGCTGCTGCCCGGCGAGGAGCAGCCGATCGCGGGCGGCGAGGCCGAGTCCTCCTGGGTCGGCGTCTTCCAGGTCGGCCTAGGCGGCACCTGGATGGGCGCGCCCGACGATCCGGAGGGCGAGGGGCGCAGGCATCTGCTCACCGACGTCGCGTGGCTCGAGGGCGAGGAGGTGCTGCAGGGGCAGGCGCCGCAGCTCTGGGCCGACGCGCCGGACGCGCCGCCGCCCGCCTGGTTCTGCTTCCTCGCCCCGCCGGGGGCGCGGTCGCTGACGCTGCCGGTCGTCGGCGAGGTCGAGGCGTGGCTCGACGGCGAGCCCGCCCGGATCGAGGACGGCGTGCTCGCGCTGCGCGAGGGCGCGCGCGTGGCGCTGCGGGTGCAGGCGCCGCCCGGCTTCCGCGGCGCGGCATGCTTCCGGGAGCATCCGCTGCTCGAGCTCGGCGACGGCCGGATCGAGGTCGGCCCCTCCTGGCACCGGCAGGGACTCGACGTCTTCGCGGGCGTGATCGTGCACCGGACGACGGTGACGCTGGACGAGGACGCGGACGCGCTGCTCGAGCTCGGCTCGGTGCGCGGCAGCGTCGCCGCCCGCGTGAACGGCGAGCCGGCCGGCGTCGCCTTCTCGGCGCCGTGGCGGATCCCGCTGCGGCTCCGCGCCGGCGAGAACGTGCTCGAGCTCGAGGTCGCGAACACGCTCGGCTCGCTCGCCGGCCGCGGCGTCCCGACGCCGTTCGGGCCCGAGGACCAGCGCTTCTCGGGGCTGCTCGAGCGGCCGCGGCTGCTCCTTCCCGCGTGAGCGGCGCCCGCTCGGCGCTCGGGCTCGACGGCCCCGCCTTCGTGCTCCGCGCCGACGGCCGCGAGCACACCGACACGACGATGCGCCGCGACGGCGACGGCTGGCGCGACGGCGAGGTGGCGGTGCGGCTGCGCGAGAGCCGCGAGGCGGACGGCTCGTGGTCGCTCGTGCTCGAGGCGGAGGGCGTGACGCGGGTGGAGGAGGTCTGCCTGCTCGACCACGACGTCGAGCCGGACGCGGACGAGATCGTCGACTACGCGTGGTTCGACGACTGGGGACTCCAGCAGAGCACCGCGGTCTTCGTCCGCGCCGGCGAGCGGAGCCTCTTCGGCTGCGTCGGGAACCCGTTCGGCCGAGCCGAGGTCGCGGGCCGCCACGTCCGCCTCTGGTACCGGCCCGGCCTCGAGGTCGACGGCGCGTTCGTCTCCGACCCGTTCGTCGTCGGCCCGGTGCGGCTGGAGGGCCGCGAGCTGCGGCGCGAGGCGCTCCCGGGCAGGGACACGGTCTGCGGGCGGGAGAGCAGCTACGTCCGGACGCTCGGGCGCGGCGCGCCCGTCTCGCTCGACGCGGGCGAGGCGCGCGCGGTGCGGGCCGCGGTCGCCGCGCGCGTGCCGTGGGAGCCCGCGCGGATGCAGGTGTCGCACTGGGACTGGGGCGAGAACCTGTTCCGGCGGGACCCGGCCGAGCAGGAGGTGCAGGCGATCTACGAGCGCGCGGCGACGCTGTGCGCCGAGATCGGCGTCCGGACGCTCCTGCTCTGCCCGGGCAACCTGCACGCGGCGTGGCCGAACCTGCTCGACGAGGCGCGGGAGCACGGGCCGCACCAGCACGGCATGTGGTTCGGGATGGGGATCGACGTCGGCCTCGGCCGCTGGCGGCCGGGCGACGAGCCGGAGGGCCTGGCGGAGATCGTCGCCGCCGCGCGCACGCGCGGGCTCGGCGTCGCCGCCTACGTCAACCCGACCTACCTCTGGCTGCGCAAGCCGGAGTGGCAGGTGATCCAGCAGGAGCACGAGCTGCTCGACGCGGGCTACCGCATGTGCTGCCTCGCGCACGCGCCGGCGCGCGACTACCTGATCGACCGCCTGCGCGAGTTCGTCGCCGCCTACGACGTCGACGGCGTCGCACTCGACTTCGTCTTCTGGCGGCCGTGCCACTCGACCGGGCACGGGCACGCGCCCGGCGAGGACTCCCGCTACGCGCAGTGGGACGGACTCCGGCAGGTGGTCGCCGCCCTGCGCGAGCTCGGCCTCGAGTGGGTCGAGGGACTGATGGCCTCGCAGGAGCAGATGCCGTGGGGCAGCCGCGGCCTGACGCACCCGCACCCGTACATGGGCGACAACCAGCCGCAGTGGCAGTCGGCGTGGCCGGACCTCTCGCTCCACCGCAGCATCGGCAACTTCCAGCGCCGCGTCGGCTGGTGGTTCCGCAACTTCGGCTTCCTGCCCACGTACAAGGTGCCCGGCCAGGTGGGCCACCAGGCGAACCGGCTGCGCTCCGGCGACACGGAGCGCGGCTGGGACTGGGCGGGCGCCCGCTACGGGCTGCTCTCGGCGATCGCGTCCGCGCCGAGCTCGCTCTCGGTCTGCTTCCTGCCGGTCTGCGACGAGGGCGAGTGGGCGGCGATGCGCGAGCGCGACGGGGAGTTCTTCGCCCGCTGGATCGCGTTCGCGGCCGAGAACGCGGAGACGCTCGCCCGGCTCGAGGATCTGTTCGAGGAGCCGCGGCCCGGGCAGGTGGACGGATCGGTCGCGCTCCGCGACGACGGCCGCGGCTTCGTCTTCCTCGCGAACCCGGACTTCGAGGAGCACGCGGTCGCGGTCCCGCGCCTGCCGGAGGGCAGCGCGCTCGCCGAGCTCCATCCGGAGGAGGGACGGCTCTGGCTGCCGGAGGAGGTCGTCGTCGAGCCGCACGAGGTCGCCGTGCTCCGCGTCCTGCCGCGCGCCGAGGTCGCGCTGCCCGCGCTCTACGGCGCGAGCGGGACGGCGGGCGAGGACGGGGCGGTGCTCTCCGCGCGCGGACGGCCGGGCGCCGAGGCGCGGGTCGCGGTCGAGCACGCGGGCGGCGTCCAGCGGCGTCTGCTGCGCTTCGCGCCCGACGGGATCGCGCCGACGCTCGGGCCGTGGCGCGCGGGCGGCGGCGCGGTCGACGCGGCGACGCTCGCCGGCGACGTGCGGCTCGAGACCGCCTGGACGCCCGGCCGGGCGCTCCCGGAGCTGCTCGCGCGGCTCGCGCCGCCGTTCGCGGCCGAGGGGCACGAGCTGCTGCAGCCGTGGTCTGATCCGGGCCGGCTGCGCCTCTTCCTCGAGCTGCTCGACCCGCAGGCGGTCGCCGTCCGGGCGCGCGTCGACGGCGCGGAGGTCGAGGTCGCGCAGGCGTACGTCGGCACCTGGGAGGAGATCAAGGACCCCGGCCGGCTCGGCCTCGAGAACAACCTGCTCGGCCACTACCTCGACCTTCACGAGCGGCTGCTCGCGAGCGACGACCTCGAGCGGCCGTGGCGGATCGAGCTCGAGCTGCGCGGCCTGCAGCCGGGCGCCTGGCGCGGCGTGCACGTCGCCGAGCTCCCACGCCGCACGACGAGCGAGTTCAGCCTCTAGTCGGGCGGTCCCATGCCGGGGAGTCCGTCCCAGGCTCTCGGCGCCGTCACCGGGAGCCCGGCGGCCCGCCACGCCTCGAAGCCGCCCGTGACGTCCCCGGCGGCCCGGCCGAGCTCGACGAGCGTGGCGGCGGCGAGGACCGACGAGTAACCGTGGTCGCAGACGAGGATCAGCTCGCGCTCGTCGAGCGCGGGATTGCGCCACTCCTCGGAGGCGACGCGCCATTCGAGCACGGTGCGCGGCACGTGGTGGGCGCCGGGGATCGCGCCGTCGCGCTCGCGCGCGTCCTGGGAGCGGATGTCGAGAATCGCGGCGTCCGCGGCGAGCGCCTGCGCGGGCGTGTAGCGGCGGATCCGTCGCGCGGCGTCGGCGAGGAGGTCGTCGAGCGTGGACGGCATGCCCGAACCGTACGCGGGGAGTCGCCTAGACGAGCGGCAGCAGCAGGCGCGACGGCGTCCGGCCGCCCCAGTGGAGCGTCTGGTCGGCCGCTTCGAGCGAGTCGAGGTGCGGGTGGTTCGAGGAGGCGACCTCGATCCGGATCCGATGCCCCGGCAGGAAGGTCATCGCCGTGCGCCCGACGTCGACGCGCACGCGGCTCGGTCGTCCGGGAGCGAGGTCGACCCGGGCGACCGAGTCGACGACGTTGAACGCGCGGCCGTCGGGGTGGACGTCCACGAGCTTCACGGTCACGTCCGCCCGTGGCGCGGTCGAGGCGACGTACAGCTCCGCCCGGACGCGCCCGATCGCGGTCAGCTCGCGCGACAGCGGCTCGCTCGTGTAGACGAGCACGTCGCGGCGCTGCTCGACCTCGCGCTGGTCGGCGGGGCCGGGCGCCACCGCCGGGCCCCAGAGCAGGTGCCGGCCGCCGGTCGTCGGCACCGGGTCGGACGGGTCGTGGCGGTAGCGGTCGAAGCCTGCGCGCTCGGCGGGCGCGGCGAGCAGCCGCCCGTCGCCGAGCGAGCTGTTCGCGCTCGACCCGCTCTCGAGGTGGAACGCCGTCTCGGTCGCGGGCGGCGGCCACGACTCGAGCTCGAGCCAGCGGTTCCGTCCCATGACGAAGACGTCCGCGCCGCCGCGCACCTCCCGGCCCTCGGCCGCGTCGCGGAGGAAGTCGAGCTGCTCGGCCGGGATCCCGCGCACGAGCCAGTTCGCCTCGGGGCCGAAGTCGAGGGCGCCGACGAGCTGGATCAGCTGCGCCGCGTGCCCCCACGGGCCGACGACGAGCCGCTGGCCCCGCCGCACCGTCTCGCTGCGCGAGCGGTGGGCGAGCTCCTCGTAGGCGTCGAGCGAGCCCTCGACGAAGATGTCGTACCAGCCGGTCAGGTGGTAGGCCGGCACCTGCACGCGCGACGCGAGCGGGCCCGGGCCCTCGACGCTCCGCCAGTAGTCGCCGCTGCCGCGATACCACTCGGCGAAGGCGGGGAGGTGCGAGGCGATCCGGTCGACGTCCGGCGGGTACGCGAGCAGCTCGTCGCGGCGGTGCACGTCCTTCGCGGCGCGGCGGCGCTCGGCCGCCTTCGTGCCGTGGTTGCCGCTCGACGCCATCGCCATCGCCCACGTCGCCCACGCGCCGAGCTTGAACGCGCCGCCCTCCTTGAACCACGAGCTCTCGGCGTACGGCGCGGTGATCGTCGGCGAGATCGCCGCCAGCCCGCGCGGGCGCAGCCGCGCCGCCGCCCACTGCACCCAGCCGTTGTACGAGGCGCCGGCCATCACCACGCGCCCGTTCGACCACGGCTGCGCCGCGCACCACTCGACGGTCGCGGCGCCGTCCGGGCCCTCCTGCCGCATCGGGTCGAACTCGCCGCTCGAGGCCACGCGGCCGCGGACGTCCTGGAGGACGACCGCCCAGCCGGCGCGCGCGAGCTCGACCGGGTCGTGCACGGCGCGCAGCCCGGCCCGCGAGTAGGGCGTGCGCGCGAGCAGGACCGGATGGCGCTCGCCGTCCGCCGGGACGACCACGTCGGTCGCGAGCCGGGTGCCGTCGGGGAGCGGGACGACGAGGTCGTGGACCTCGATCATCGGGCGGGCACCACGACGACCTTCAGGTGCTCCTCGGGCGCCGCGAGCAGCCGGTCGAAGGCGGCGACGGTGTCCTCGAGCGGGATCACGTGCGAGACGATGCCGGTCGTGTCGATCTCGCCGCGGTTGAGCAGCGCCACCGCCTGGGCGAAGTCGACGTCGTAGGTGTGCGAGAGGGAGGCGACGAGCTCCTTCTCGGCGAGCAGCAGCTCGAGCATCGGCACGGCGACGTCCTGCTTCGAGACGCCGAGGAAGACCGTGCGCCCGCCGCGCCGCGTCAGCCGCAGGGCGGCGAGGACGGCGGCCGGACTGCCCGCCGCCTCGATCGCGACGTCGAGGCCGATCCCGTCCGTGAGCTCGAAGGCGGCGGCAGCGGCGTCCTCGGGGGCGGCCGCAGCGTCGGCGCCGTGCGCCAGGGCGAGGGCGCGCCTCGGCTCGAGTCGCTCGACGACGAGCACGCGGTCGGCGCCGGCCGCGCGCGCCACCTGCGCGGTCAGCAGGCCGACGGCGCCCGCGCCGACGACCCCCACGCGCGAGCCGGGGCCGATGCCGGCCCTGCGCACCGCGCGCACGGCGACGGAGAGCGGCTCCGCGAGCGCGGCGACCGTCGGCTCGAGACCCTCGTCGAACGGAAAGCAGGTGTACGCCGGCGCGAGCATCTCCTGCGCGAGCCCGCCGTGGCCCATCAGGCCGAGCGAGGCGAGCTGCTCGCACAGCTGGTAGTCGCCGCGGCGGCACCAGTGGCACGAGCCGCAGAAGACGTTCGTCTCGACCGCGACGCGCGCGCCGACCGGGATGTCCACGTCGTCGGCCGCCTCCACGACGACGCCGACCGTCTCGTGCCCGAGCGTGAGCGGGGCGCGGACGCCGGTCAGCGGGTGGGGCGCGTCGACCGGGATCGTCACGGGTCCGTCGGTGTACTCCTCGAGGTCGGTGCCGCAGATCCCGCAGGCGAGGACCGAGAGCCGGACCCAGCCCGGAGGGGGAGACCCGGGCTCCGGGACGTCTTCGACGCGGATGTCCTTCCGCGCATGCCAACGCGCTGCGAGCATGGTTAGATCAGAATATTAACAAACCGGTATCGCGCAAAAAGCGGCCTCGGCGATTCCGCACAACAGATCGCATTGCGACACTTGACGCAAGCCGTCGGACTCGGTTAGGAATCGTTCCTAACGAATCGCTGCGCGAAAGGGGAGGCGATGAGCGACACACGGACGGACGAGCCGGCTGCCCGGGACGGGGGAACGCGGTGGCGTGACCGGCTCTCACGCCGCGCGCTGATGGGGCTCGGCCTCGGCGCGGCGGTCGGAGGGAGCGGCGTCTTCGCGAGCAAGGCGCAGGCGCGGTCGATGTCCCTCACGGCGACCGACCTGCAGGACGCGACCGGCACCGTCAACGTCTCGGCCGCCGCGGCGCCCGCGGCAGGCGACGTGCTGACCGCGACGAGCGCGACCGCCGCCGCCTGGTCCGCCCCGTACGACCCGGGGATCACGAAGCAGTGGAGCCTCGACTGGACGAAGCCCGACACGTTCTCGTCGAGCGACCAGCTGATCTTCGAGATCCAGAACAGCGACGGGTCGCCGTTCTCCGGCTCGTTCGTCGCCAAGAGCGACGGCACGGCGCTGATCACGGCGATGTGCAGCGGCCTGAACCGCGGCAACGCGCACGTCAACATCATCCTCTACGTCGGCGCGGCGAACCAGGACCTGCCGCTGTACTCGGCGCTCGGCGAGACCACCGGCGGCTCGACGGCGTACGCGATGGGGATGCTCTGGTACGACTCGACCGGGATCACGAACACGATCGTCAGCCTGTCGAACCTGACGCCCGGCGCGACCTACAAGTGGCAGCTGATGGGCGCGATCGTCGGCGCCTCCTACAACAACCCGGTCTCGAACCAGCCGACCGGGATCGCGCTCCGCACCGGCGTCGACGGGCACGTCGACAAGGGCTACGTCGCCTGCTACCAGGCGGCGAGCGGCGGCGCCCAGGTGATCCCGTTCCTGCTCGGCGGCCGCGGCCTCGGCAACATCGGCCAGGCGAACGACAGCCCCGGCATCGACTCGGCGTTCCTGCCGGGCACCTTCCGGCCGTACGGATCGACCTTCCAGAGCGCCGTCTCCTCGACGAGCCTGACGAACCCGTTCGCGGTCGCGTTCACCCCGGACGGCACGCAGGCGGTCGCCGTCGGCTTCGGCAGCAACACGATCCACGTGCTCGACGCGGACAACGACACGATCTCGCACACGTGGACGGTGACCGGGGCGGCGAGCTTCTACAGCGTCGTCTGCGACAACAGCTACGCGTACCTCGCCGACTTCTACAACGGCAAGGTCTTCAAGGTCGCGCTCGCGACCGGGACGATCGCCGCCAGCGCCACGATCGGCGCGCAGGCCGTGTTCCGGATCGCGATCACGCCCGACCTCTCGAAGCTCGTCGTGCCCTCGAAGGGCAGCGTGGTCATCCTCAACACCTCCAACCTGAGCACCAGCAGCACCGTGAACCTCGCCGGGCTCTCGGGCGGCAGCGGCACGATCTCGTCGACCACGCAGATGCTGGCCGCGAAGGTCACGCCCGACGGGACGGCCGCGTGGGTGGTCGCGAACACCTCGACGCACGCGTCGATCGTCGAGATCGTCCTCGCGACCGGGGCTGCGACCGCGTACACCTTCCCGCAGTCGTCCGGCACGCTCGCCGACATCGCGATCGCGCCGACCGGGACGAACGCGTGGGTCACGTGCGGCGGCGGGCAGGTCGTGCAGATCTGGCTGACCGGGCCCTACAAGGGGCAGATGTTCGTCCAGGTCACCGGCGTCTGGACGACGATGAGCGCGGTCGCGATCACGAACGACGGCCAGATCTACCTGGCGACGAACACGGACAACCACATCTGGGAGTGGCCGGGCTCGACGCTGACGATCACGCCGTACCCGGCCTGGACCTCGGACGTGTGCACGGTCGTCGTGCAGGGTGCGGCCTCGTAGCCGCGCCCTGCGCTACGCCTGGAAGACGACGCGGTAGTACGACTCGGACTGCTGGCGCGCCAGCAGCACGGCCCCGCGGACGGCCGCGTCGCCGCCGAGCTCGGTCGGCCGCACGTCGGCGACCTTCTCGAGCGCCTGGGGGAGGGCATGCTCGGCGAGCGCCTCGCGAAGCGGGTCGAGCAGCGGCGCGCCCGCCTCCGAGAGGCCGCCGCCGATCAGCACCAGCTCGGGGTTGAAGATGTTGACGAGCCAGGAGGCGGCGAGCCCGAGCGCCCGGCCGGCGTCGCGCAGCACCTCGAGCGCGAGCTTGTCGCCGGCGGCCGCCGCGGCGGCGACGTCCACCGAGGTCAGCTGCCGCTTCTCCGAGAGGGACGTCTTGCGCCCCGCCTTGATCGCGAGCCTGGCCGCGCGGGCGACCGACGGCCCCGAGGCGACCGTCTCCAGGCAGCCGATCTTGCCGCAGTTGCAGCGCTCGGTCGCGCCGGGGACGTAGCAGTGGCCGATCTCGCCGGAGATGCCGCCGTGCCCGCCGAAGACGCGGCCGTTGAAGAGCAGGCCCGCGCCGACGCCGGTCGACGCCCAGAGCATCGCGATGTCCGAGTAGCCGGCGCCGGCGCCCTCGAGGCTCTCGGCGACGTTCGCCGGGTCGACGGTGTTGTGCACGAAGATCGGGACGCGCGAGAAGCTGCGCGAGAGGAGGTCGCGCACCGGGACGTCGCGCCAGCCGATGTTCGGCGCGAGCAGGCAGGTGGCGCTGCTCGCGTCGACGAGGCCGGGGACGACGATGCCGATCGCGCCGAGGCGTCCGAGCGGCGCGCCCGCGCTCCGCATGATCCGCCGGATCTCGTTCGCGATCGTGCGCAGCGTCTCGGCCGCCTTCGTCGGCGACATCTTCAGCTCCGTGCGCGCGAGCTCGCCGCCGCGCGCGTCGGCGAGCGCGACCGTCGTGTGGCGCACGCCGATCTCGACGCCGATCAGGAAGTGCGAGCGCTCGTTGAACTCGAGCAGCACCGGCGGCCGGCCGCCCGTCGAGCGGGTCTCGCCGATCCCGATCTCGCGGACGAGGCCCTCGCTCACGAGCTCGTCGACGATCGTCGAGACGGTCGGCTTCGCGAGCGCGGTCAGCTTCGCGATCGAGGCGCGGGAGATCGGGCTCTGCTGCTTGAGCAGGTCGAGGACGAGCGAGCGGTTCAGCTCGCGCATCACCGCGTGGTCCGCTCCGAGCCGCCGGTTCGTCGTGCTGTCGACCATCGCCCTCCGTCCGGTCGGCGCCCCCGCCTGCGTCGGGCGCCCGTTGTCGATCAACGGTACCGCTCCGGCCGGGCGAGCTCCAGCTCGTGGTTCAGCGCGACGCCGAAGCCGGGGTCGTCGGGCACGCGCACGTGTCCGTCCTCGGGCAGCGGCTCGCCGAGGAGGAGCGGCGCGAGCTGCGGCACGATCTCGACGCCCTCGGGGTCGAGCAGCAGGAACTCGGCGAACTCGGTCTCGGGCCGCACGGCGCAGAAGTGGTAGCTGTAGACGCTCGAGCCGTGCGGGACGACCGGGACGCCGCGGGCGTCGGCGACCTCGGCGATCCGCAGCAGCTCGGTCAGCCCGCCGCACCAGCCGACGTCCGGCTGGACGAGGTCGACGCACCCCTGCTCGAGCAGCAGCTCGAAGCCCCAGCGCGTCGCCTCGTGCTCGCCGGCGGCGAGCGCGATCGCGCCGCCGAGGCGGCGCCGGAGCTCCGCGTGGCCCGCGTAGTCGTCCGGCAGGAGCGGCTCCTCGAGCCAGCGGAAGCCGAGCCCGGCCAGGCCCTCGCCGAGGCGAGTCGCGTACGGGACGTCGAGGCTCATCCAGCAGTCGACCGCGAGGAAGAACTCGTCCGGGTCGCCGCACGCCTCCCGCAGCCGTGCCGCGAGCGCGAGGTTCTCCGCCAGGCCGTCGTCGCCCTCGGCCGGCGACGCGGGGAGCGGCAGCTTGCCGCCGCGGAAGCCGAGCGCCCGCGCGGCGTCGGGCCGCGGCGTCGTGGCGTAGAGCGGCAGCCGCTCGTGGCGCTTCTCGCCCAGGAGCGCCCAGACCGGCTCGCCGCGCTCCTTGCCGAGCGCGTCCCAGAGCGCGAGGTCGAGCGCCGAGATCGCGAAGAGGGCGAGGCCGCGACGGCCGTAGGGCAGCGTCGCGCGGTACAGCTGCTCCCAGATCTCCTCGATCGACTCGCGCGAGAGCTCGCGCCCGGCGAGGAAGCGCGCGAGGTGGCCCTCGACGAGCAGGGCCGCCGGCAGGCCGCCGGAGCACGGCGCGACGCCGGTCGTCCCGCTCGAGGTCTCGACCTCGACGACGGCGCCTCCGAGCGCGTCGATCCCCCACGAGCGGCGGTCGGCGCGGTATTCGGGCCAGCGCGACATCGGGCCGGCGATCCGCGTGTCGAGGATCCAGTGCCCGGGCGAGAAGGCGGGGCGGGCGTCGGCGCGTGTCGCCTGCACGTGGGCGCGCACGGCGCGGATCGTGGGCGCGCTCATTCGACGGGAGAGGCCTGCACCGGTAATAGTTAAGATACATGTCTAACCCTGGGCGCCCCAACGTCGTCTGGCTCTTCCCGGACGAGTGGCGGCACGACGCCGTCGGCTACGCGGGCAACAGGGCCGTGCGGACGCCGAACCTCGACGCGCTCGCCGCGCGCGGCAGCGTCTTCTCCCGCGCGTACTGCGAGAGCCCGGTGTGCCAGCCGTCGCGCGCCTCGCTCCTGACCTGCAGCTATCCGCGCGAGCACGGCGTCACCCACAACGGCTGGTCGGCCGGGCCGGGCCCCGAGCGCGACCGGCTCGAGCGGCTGATGCCGCTGCACCTGTTCCCGGCCCCGGAGGGCGACACGTTCCCGAAGCGCCTCCAGGCGGCGGGCTACCGCACGAGCGTCGTCGGGAAGCTCCACCTCGAGTGTCCCGGCCGGCCGGTCGTCGACCCGTTCGAGTACGGCTTCGACGAGGTCTCGCAGGAGTACGACAAGGTCGTCCTGATGCGCGACGGCTTCGACACGGAGTACACGCGCTACCTCGACGGCCTCGGCCTCCTCGACGACTGGCGGCGCCGCCAGCGCGAGCAGCACGACATCCTCTTCGGCCGCGACCCGCAGGGCCGGGCGGCCGTGCCCGACCCGCTGCCGCCCGAGCAGACGCTCGACGAGCACCTCGGCGGCCGCGTCTGCGCCGCGATCGAGCGGCTCGCCGGCGGCGACGAGCCGTTCTTCCTCCAGGCGGCCTTCGTCGGCCCGCACGTCCCCTTCGACGGGCCGCAGCCGCTCGCCGACCTCCACGACCCGGCGGAGATCGAGCTCGGGCCGCTCGGCGCCGAGCCGCGGCCGGACAACCTCTGGGGCGAGTACCTCGACTGGATGTTCGACCTGCTCGGCTGCGAGCACCGCAGCGAGGACGAGCTGCGCCTGATGGCGCGTCAGTACTACGCGAACGTCGCGCTCGTCGACCGGCAGATCGGCCGGATCGTCGCCGCCCTCGAGGCGGCGGGGGTCGCCGACCGGACGTGGATCGCGTTCAGCTCCGACCACGGCGAGCTGATCGGGGATCATGGCCTGATCAACAAGGGCGTCTTCTACGAAGGCTCGGTGCGGGTCCCCGCGCTGCTCGTGCCGCCGGGCGGCGGCCCGCCCGCGCGCTCCGACGAGCTCGTGCAGGGGCTCGACGTCGTCGCCACGATCCTCGAGCTCGCGGGCGCCGACCGCAGCGGGCTCGCCGGGCGCAGCCTGCTCGGGCCGGGCGGCCGCGACGACGTCGTCAGCGAGATCGGCGTCTTCACGATGGCGGCGACGCGCGACTGGAAGATCGTCGTCGAGACCGCGACCGCGGCGCCGCAGGCGCTCTGGAACCTCCGCGCCGACCCGGACGAGCGGCACGACGTCCTCGCCGAGGAGGGCGGCGTCGCCGCCGAGCTCGTCGAGCGGCACGTGCGGCCCTACCTCGAGGGGGTGCGCCGGCCGTGAGGGTCGTCGTCACCGGCGGCAGCGGCCGCGCGGGGAGGAGCGTCGTGCCCGACCTCCGCGCGCACGGCCACGACGTCCTCTCGGTCGACCGCGTGCCGCCGCCGGCCGGGGGCGGGCCGGCGCAGATCGTCGACCTGCTCGACCTCGGCCAGACCGTGCAGTGCCTCGCGGACGCGGACGCGGTCGTCCACCTGGCCGCCATCCCCGCGCCGGGCTTCCTGCCCGAGGGGATCACGTTCACGACGAACATGACGACGACCTACAACGTCTTCGAGGCGGCGCGCCTGCTCGGGATCGGCCGGGTCGTCTGGGCGTCGAGCGAGACCGTCTTCGGGATGCCGTTCGAGCGGCCGCCCGCCTACGCCCCGTTCGACGGTGACAGCGAGCTGCGGCCGGAGTCGAGCTACGCGCTCTCGAAGGTGCTCTCCGAGGAGCTCGCCCGCCAGTTCGCCCGCCGGGCCGGGATCGCGTCGGTCGGCATCCGCTTCTCGAACATCCTCTACGAGGACGAGTACCCGACGCTGCTGCCGCCGATCCAGGCCGACCCGCTCGTTCGCCGCGTCAACCTCTGGAACTACGTCGACGTGCGCGACGCCGCCCGCAGCGTGCGGCTGGCGCTCGAGGCCGACACCGACGGCGCCGAGATCGTCTCGATCGCCGCGCCCGACACGCTCATGGACCGGCCGAGCGCGGAGCTGATGGCCGAGCACTTCCCGGACACCGAGCTGCGCGAGCTGCGCGGCGAGTACGGCAGCCTGATCTCGTCGCGCGATGCGGAGCGCCTGATCGGGTACGCGCCGGAGCACTCCTGGCGCGACGCGCCCTACTCGGGCGCGAACGGCGCGTAGCCGTCCCGGACGAGGAGCGGCAGCTCGTCGAACGGGACGTCCTCGCGCGCGACCCAGCCGGGCCCGCCGTAGCGCTCGCCGGTGAAGTGGTCGGTCCAGTCGCCCGGGGGCACGTAGACGTCGACGCGCCCGCCCGGTGCGAGCACCGGCACGACGAGGAGCCCCGGCCCGAGCAGGAACTCGTGGTCGACGCGCCACGCGCCGCGGTCCTCCGGGAACTCGAGCGCGACCGGCCGCAGGATCGGCGTGCCGGTCGCCGCCGCCTCCGCCGCGCAGTCGCGGAGGTAGCCGAGCAGGCGCCGCCGCAGCTCCGCGAAGCGGACGGCGACCGCGACAGCCTCGTCGCCGAAGTACCAGGGCTCGCGCGGGCCGATGCCGTGGAAGCGCGTGTGCGTGCAGAGCATCCCCACCTGCGTCCAGCGCCGGTACAGCTCCGGGTCGGGGAGCCGGAAGCCGAGGTTCTCGTCGCGCGGCCGCCAGAGGTCGCGCCGATGGTGGCCTGCGATGTCGGTCGTCCAGTACGCGAGCCCGCTCCAGGCCGACGCGAGCCCGCCGCGCACCGCGCCCGAGAGCCCCGCCCAGGTGGACTGCGTGTCGCCGGGCCAGTGGACGGGATAGCGCTGGCTGCCGGCGGTCGCGCCGCGCGTCCAGCAGACCGGCGAGCCCGCCTCCCGCGCGACCGCGGACGCGAGCAGCGGGTAGACGTTGTGCGTCTGCGCGCCCGTGCGCCCGTCGGCGTGGCGCGCCGACTCCGGCAGCATCTCGCCGTAGTCGAGCTTGAAGCAGTCGACGCCCGCCGCGAGCAGGCGCTCCATCCGCTCGCGCCACCAGTCCGCGCCCTCGCCCGTGAAGTCGACGACGGCCCGCTGCGGGTACCAGGGGTCGCGGCAGCGCCCGCCGTCGACGAGGAGCTCGGGCCGGTACGCCGGCGAGCCGTCGTCGACGTACGGGTTCACCCAGAGGCAGAGCTTGACGCCGCGCTCGTGCAGCCGGGCGGCGAGCTCGTCGACGGGGCCGAACGCGTCCTCGTCGACGTCGAAGTCGCAGCTGTCGAAGGAGAGGCGCTTCCGCCGCGCGAGCCAGAGCGGGTCGATGCCCACGACCGAGACGGGCAGCCCGTGGCGCTCGGCCGCGTCGAGCTCGGCCTCGACCTGCGCCCGCGACTCGTACATGCAGCGCGAGATCCAGACGCCGTACGTCCAGTCCGGGAGCTCCGGCGGGCGGCCGGTGACCGCGGTGTAGCGGCGCAGCACCTCCTTCGGCGTGCCGAGGAAGACGAACCCGTCCCACTCGGGCGACTCGACGAGGACGGTCGCCGACGCCGTCGAGACGCAGCCGAGGTCGAGCACGGCGCGCTCGGGCGCGTGGACGAAGAGGCCGTAGCCTCGGCTCGAGACGACGAGCGGGATGCTCTTGTGGACGCGGTCGGTGCAGTTCGTGCCGAGCGCCGTGTGGATCCAGTGGGCGACGCGGCGGCCGCGGACGGCCGGCCCGACGAAGCGCTCGCCGGTGCCCCAGAGCTCCTCGCCCGGGTCGAGCGCGAACGTCTCGTTCACGGACGGCCCGCGCTCGTCGTGCGCCCAGCCGCTCGGCGGCGCGACCCAGGTGACGAGCGACGAGTCGGCGGGCTCGGTGCGGTAGGGGCCGAACTCGAGCCGCCACGGCGAGCGGTGCACGACCGCGGCCGGCCCGCCCGCGTCGACGACGATCCGGTCGGACAGCTCCTCGACGCGCAGCGGCAGCTGCGCCGGCGCGCCGTCGAGCATCGCGGTCTCGTGCGCGCCGGGCGGCCACGGCGCCCACTGGACGCGCAGTCCGGACGGGTCGCAGAAGCTCAGCCGCACGTGCTGCACGAGGCCGCCGCGCGAGCGGACGCGCAGCCGGACGGCGCGCTCCTCCGGCTCGACCGCGAGCACCTCCTCGAACGGATGGAAGCGCCGCGTCCCGTCGACGATCGGGTACGCGAACTCGTACGGCTCGGACGCGGCGTCGGCGACGTCGACGTCCTCCGGCTCGAGCGCGGTCTGCTCCTCGTTCACGCGAGCTCCAGCCGTTCGAGCTGCTCCGCCGGCGCGTCGAGCCGCGCGAGCTCGCGCGCGAGCAGGTCGCGCAGCCGGGCCTCGTTCGGGTCGCCGCGCCCGGCGAGGTCGACGAGCTGGTCGGGGTCGGCCTCGACGTCGTAGAGCTCGGGCCGCTCGGCCTGCGGCCACGCGCCGCCGTCGTAGCGCCAGACCGGCGCGTCGGCGTAGGGCAGGAAGCGTCCCGCCTCGGCCTCGCGCGGGACGGGCGGCGGCCGGAACCACGCGTCCGGGGGGTAGGTGGCGAGGAAGTGCGCCGAGTGGCAGGCGACGCGCGCGCCGGGCGTGCCCGGCCGGAAGTACGTCCAGCGGCCGTCGCTCACGTTCGCGGCGCCGCCGAACCAGCCGTAGAGGACGGCGTCGCGGTGCTCGTCCGTCTCGCCGCGCACGACCGGGAGCAGGCTGCGGCTGTGCGGGCCGCCGTCGCTCTCGGCGCCGAGCGCCTCGAGGACGGTCGCGTAGACGTCGACCGCCGTGGACAGCGCGTCGACGCGCCGGCCGCGCGGGCCGTCCGGGTGCGCGACCCAGAGCGGCGTGCGCGCGAGCACGTCGTAGACGGGGACGAACGGCTTGCCGAGCCAGCCGTGCTCGCCGAGGAAGTGCCCGTGGTCGCTCGTCAGGATCACGGTCGTCGTCTCCCAGAGCCCGAGCTCGTCGAGCGCGTCGAGGAGCGTGCCGAGCCAGCGGTCGACCATGGCGAGCTTCCCCGCGAACTGCGCGCGCACGAACGCGAGCTGGCGCTCCGTGAGCGACGACGCCGGCCCGTACTCGGGCCAGACGACGAGCTCGGGGTCGCGCGGGTCCTCGTCGGTGAACATGGACGCGTACGGCTCGGGGCAGTGGAACGGCTCGTGCACGTCGAACGAGTCGACGTAGAGGAACCACGGCTCCCGGCGCGCGAGCCCTCGGAGGGCCGCCGTCGCCGCGGTGAACACGCGCGCCGCGAAGAAGTCCTCCTCGCGCTCGAGCCCGTGGACGTTCCGCGCGTACTGGCGGCGGTTCGGGAAGCCGAGCTGTTCGCGCTCCGGCGCGAGCAGCTGCCGCAGCAGCGCCGGGTCCGGGTCGGCCGGCTCGACGCGCCAGTGGTCGTACTCGTGGCCGCGGACGTGCTCCCAGGTGTCGAAGTCCTCGTGGTAGCCGCGGCCCGCGTGCTCCCAGTAGTGGAAGTGGTCGGTGACGAGCGCCGTCCGCACGCCGTGGGCGCGGGCGGCGCGGGCGAGCGGCACGTCGAACGGCTCGAGCGGCCCCCACGGCCGCCAGAGCAGCTCGCACACCCCGGCGAGGAACTCGCGGCGGGCCGGCATGCACGGGAGGCTGCCGACCCGGTGCCGGTCGAACTGCGTCCCCATCGCGGCGAGCCGCTCGAGGTTCGGCGTCTCGACCGGGATCTCGACGCGGCGGCCGTACGGCGCGAGCCAGTGACAGCCGAGGCTGTCGACGCTCACGAGGAGGACGTTGGTTGCCGAGTTCGGAAGGATTCCTTACTATACCTCCGGGTGCGCCGATGACCTCCTCCGATCTCGTTCTCTCCGCCGCGGGCTGGAGCGCCCGCTTCGACGCGAGCGGCGCGCTCGTCGGCTTCTCCGACGGCGACGCCGAGCTCGTCCCCGAAGGCCGGCGGCAGCACCCGGTCGTCGAGGTCGGCGGCGAGCAGTACGTACTCGCCGCGCCGGCCGCGACGAGCCGCGACGGCGAGACGCTGCGGATCGCCTACGAGCCGGCGGGCGCGGGGCTCGGCGTCGAGCTCGCGTACCGGCTCGTGCCGCTCGACCCGGACGGGATGGCGCTGGAGACGGTCGTGACCCTGACCCCGGCCGCGCCGATCCCGCACGACGTGACCGTCCGGCTGCCGGCCCCGATCGCGGTCGGCGAGAGCCCCGAGCTGTTCGCACCGCAGAAGACCGGCGTCGCCTGGACCGGCCGCGGCGGCCCGCTCGCCGGCCGCTTCGTCTGGGAGCTGGCGGGCAAGTCGCGCCGCTTCCTCGGCGGCTACGCCGTCCCGCTCGGCCTGCCGCTCGTCTCCGAGCTCGCCGACGACGGCGAGCGCAGGCTGACCTGGTGCACCGACCCCTACTTCACCACCGCGTTCTTCCTCTCGCCGCGCTCGCTCCAGGATCCGCCGGAGCGCGAGCTGAACTGGAGCTACCTCGGCACGGTGCCGATGGTCGCGCCGGAGCAGCGGCGGGTCTACGCGTGCGTGCACGGCGGCGGCCCGGAGCGCGCGATCCAGGCGTTCTACGACACCGCGCTCGCGGACGTCCCGCCCGGCGCCGCCTGGCTGCACGAGGTCGCCTGGCTCCACTACGACTACCTCGCGAAGGCCGGGCGCGGCTGGTTCGAGGACGTGGACACGCTCGCCGAGCTCGTCCCGGCGGAGCTGCGCGGCCGCGTCTGCCTCTGCCTGCACGGCTGGTACGACCGGCTCGGCCGCTACTCGCTGAACGAGGAGACGCGCGAGATCGAGGAGTCGTGGACGCTCGTGCGCGGCCACGACATCTCCGGCCAGGCGGGCGTCGAGCTGACGCGCGACGGCGTCCGCGAGATGCTCCGCTACGCCCGCGAGCGCGGCTTCCGGGCGCTCCTCTACTACGGCGACGGGCTCGTCGCGGGCTCCGACTGGGCGCGCGCGACCTTCCCGCCCGAGGCGATCCTCCGCTGCACCGGCTGGGACGAGGGCACCGCGCACTCCGTGCTCCTGAACCCGCTCCACGAGGAGGTGCGCCGCTGGTTCCTCGACTACGCGCGGGCGCTCGCCGCCGCCTTCGGCGACGACGCGGACGGCTTCAACTGGGACGAGACGCACTTCGTCACGCAGGGCGAGCTCGGGCCCGCGGGCTGCCCCGGGTACGCGGACCGCGCGTTCATGACCCTGACGCGGGAGATCGCGGCCGTCTTCCACGCGCATCGCGACGACCTCGTCTTCCTCGGCTCGGACAACGTCGGCGTCTGCCACTACTGCGACGGCACCGGCCGCGGCGCGGTCGGCTACTCGCTCGTCGCCGACGGCTGCTGGCAGGACAGCGCCTGCAACCCGGAGGCGTGGCCGTTCGGCATCTTCCCGAACTTCCGGAACGTCCACTGGTCGGTGAACTGGTGGCCGGTCGCGAACATCGCCGGCACCCGCTACGGGTTCGACAACTTCGGCAAGCCGGTCGTGACGACGAACGGCTACGGCGAGAACCGCGGCGTCGCCGAGTACCCGGCCGAGGCGCGCGACACGCTCGTCGAGCTGTTCCACGAGCGCGTCCGCTCGCCGCACAAGCCGTTCTGGCTCGAGCCGGGCGACCCGCGGATCGGCGGACCGGTCGGGACGCACGAGCTCGACGTGCGGATCCAGGACCGCGGCACGAGCTCGCGCCTCGAGGCCGTCACCGGCGGCTGAGCCGCACGTGGGCGCCGAGCCTGTCCGCTACCGGTTCGAGCACGAGCGAAGGATCCGCTGCGCGTTCGTCGGCGCCGGCGGGCACTCGTACCGCAACCTCTACCCGGCGTTCCAGTACGCGCCGGTCGAGCTGGTCGCCGTCTGCGACCTGCAGCGCGACCGCGCGGAGACGTACGCGCGCCTGTTCGGCGCGGCGAGCCACTACGACGACCCGGCCGAGATGCTCGAGCGCGAGCGGCCCGAGGCGGTCTTCGTCGTCACCGGCTACGACCCCGAGACCGGCCGCGTCCAGGCGACCGACGTCGCGCTCGCCTGCCTCCGGGCCGGAGCGCACGTCTGGATGGAGAAGCCCGCCGCCGCCTCGGTCGCCGAGGTCGAGGAGCTGCGCCGGGCCGCGCGCGAGGCCGGCCGCTTCGTCGTCGTCGGCACGAAGAAGGTCTTCACGCCCGCGTTCGAGAAGGTCGAGCAGCTGGTCGCGAGCGAGGAGTTCGGCCCGGTCAGCTCGCTCTCGCTCCGCTACCCGCAGGCGCTGCCGCCGCCCGAGCGGCGCGGCCTGCTGGCGCTGCCCGGCGCGAGCGAGGAGGAGGTCTGGCACGGGACGATGCGCAGCTTCCTCGACCACGTCTACCACCCGGCCGCCGTGCTCGTGCAGCTGCTCGGCCCGGTGCAGCGGTTCGCGTACGAATGGGAGCCGGAGACGGGCAGCAGCGTCGCGTCGCTCCGCTTCGCGTCGGGCGCGGTCGGGACGCTCCACCTCGCCGCCGGCATCGCCGCCAGCTCGCCGCTCGAGCGGCTCGAGGTCGTCGGCCGCGACGCGAACGTCGTCGTCGAGAACGGCGTCCGCGTCACGTACTACCGGCCGGGCGCGAGCCGCGGTGCGTACGGGCGCGACGCCTCGTTCCTCGTCGACGACGCGGTCGCGCCGCTCGTCTGGGAGCCCGAGTTCTCGCTCGGCACGCTGAGCAACAAGAGCCTCTTCCTGCTCGGCTACGTCCCGGAAGTTCTCCACTTTTGCGCCAGCGTTGTCACGGGACGGCCGCCGGCCAAGGGTACGCTCGAGAGCGCCCTGGCGATCATGCACCTCTACGACGCGTACCGCCTCGTGCCCGCCGGCACGGTCGTGACGCTGCCGCTCGACGCCGTGGAGTGGCCCGGTGCCTGAGGCGCGGCTCGCACCCGCGGACGCGCACGACGTCGTCGAGACCGACTGGGGCCGCCTCGTCTGGATGATCTCGGGCGCGCTCGGCAACTCGGACACGCTCACCGTCGGCCGCTGCCACATCCACGCCGGGCAGGCGAACCCGCGCCACCTGCACCCGGACTGCGACGAGGTCGTCCACGTGCTCGAGGGCTCGATCGAGCACTCCTACGGCGACGAGCGCGTCGCCCTGCGGCCCGGCGACGCCATCTCGATCCCGGCGGGCGTCGTCCACAACGCCCGCAACGTCGGCGACTCGGAGGCGGTGCTGGTGATCGTGTTCTCCTCGGCGACGCGCCGGTCGGTCGCCGAGGACGGCGGGCCGCCGCCCTAGAGGCGGGCACGGTGAGCTCGGCCGGGCCGCTGCGGGCGAACGTGCGCCTCCTCGGGGAGGTGCTCGGCCGCGTGCTCGCGGAGCAGGAGGGCGAGCCGCTGCTCGAGCTCGTCGAGCGGATCCGCGCGCTCTCCCGCGCGGGCCGGGAGGGGGACGCGGAGGCGGGGGCCGAGCTCGCGCGGACGGTCTCTGCGCTCGCGCCGCGCGTCCAGGCGCTCGTCCTGCGCGCGTTCGGCCTCTACTTCCAGCTCGCGAACATCGCCGAGCAGCACCACCGGCTGCGCCGCCGGCGCGCCTACGAGCACGAGGGCAGCGTCCCGCGCGAGTCGCTCGACGACGCGTTCGCGCAGCTGGAGCGCGCGGGCGTGGGCGAGGAGGAGCTGCGCGCGGCCGGCGCCTCGCTCTCCGTCGAGCTCGTCCTCACCGCGCACCCGACCGAGGCGACGCGACGCGGCGTGCTGCGCGCGCACCGGCGGATCGCCGCCCTCCTGCGCGAGCTGGACGACCCGGAGCTGCCGCGCGCGGCCGAGGCGCGCGTCCGCCGCGACCTGGCCGAGGAGGTGACGATCCTCTGGCAGAGCGACGAGGTGCGCTCGCAGCGGCCGCGCGTCTCCGACGAGATCCGGCACGGGCTGTGGTTCTTCGAGGAGAGCCTCTGGGAGGCGGCGCCGCGGCTCCACGCAGAGCTGCAGGAGCGGGCCCCCGGCGCGCGGCCGCTCCGCTTCGGCAGCTGGATCGGCGGCGACCTCGACGGCAACCCGCACACCGGCGCGGCGACGGTCGAGGAGGCGCTCGAGCGGGCGCGGGAGCTCGCGCGCACGCTGCTCGCCCGCGACGTCCGCGAGCTGGCGCGGGCGTGGGGGATGTCCGAGCAGCTCGTCGCGGTCGAGCCTGAGGTGGGCGCGGTGGACGACGTGCCGCCGGACCGGAACGGCGACGAGCCGTACCGGCGGCGGCTGACCTCGATCTGGCAGCGCCTCGTCGACGACGCCTTCCCGACCGCCGCCGACCTGCTCGCCGAGCTGGAGCTGCTCGAGCGCAGCCTGCGCGCGCACCGCGGCGCCCGGATCGCGGACGGCGGGCTCGCGGCGCTCCGCCGCCGCGTCGAGCTGTTCGGCCTCCGCCTCGCGAAGCTCGACCTGCGGACGCACGCGCGGGCCGTGCGGGAGCGGGAGCCGCGCCTGCTCGAGACGCTCGCCGCCGCCGCGCGGCTGCAGCGGCGGCACGGCAGCGAGGCGCTCGACCGGCTGGTCGTCTCGATGACCGCGTCGGCGGACGACCTCGCCGCCGCCGAGCGCCTCGCCCGCGAGGCGGGGCTGGACGCGGCGGCGGTGCCGCTGTTCGAGACGATCGCCGACCTGCGCAGCGCCGACGCGGTCGTCGCCGAGCACCTCGACCGCGGCCCGCGGAGCGAGCTCGAGGTGATGGTCGGCTACTCGGACTCCGGCAAGGACGGCGGCTACCTCGCGGCGAGCTGGGAGATCTACGGCGCCCAGGAGCGGCTGGCGCGGCTCGCGGCGGAGCGCGACGTCCGGCTGACGGTGTTCCACGG